>JBBQEF010000153.1:0-13270 GCA_038320445.1 Mycobacteriales bacterium | reverse complement strand
AGGACGTCGCGGGGACGCGTGTCCCGCCTCAGGTCGGCGTGCTCGAACAGGTGCAGGGCCTGCGGTTCGTCGTGGTGGCGATCGGCCCGAACGACGTGGGCTGGACCGACTTCCTGCGCTACTGCTACGGCGTGCCCGACTGCTCCGACCAGCTCACGCAGGGCGAGTTCGACTACCGGCTCGCGGCCTTCGACCGCGCCTACGGCGACCTGCTCCTCGACCTCTCCCAGCTGCCCGGCAGGCCCCAGGTCATCGTGACGACGTCGTACGAGCCGTTCCGGCCCGACGCCGCCTGCGCCGACACCCGTGCCGTCGGCTACCCGGGCCTGGACCGCGCCAAGATCACGCTCCTGACCTCGCGCAACGACCGGCTCAACGCCGTACTGAGCGCGGGCGCCGAGAAGTACGGCTTCGCGGTGGCCCGCCCGGAGCTGCGCCCGCTGTGCTCGAGCGGCGGCGGCATCCAGGACCGCGCCGCCGACGGGCTGGGCGCCGACCTGCAGGGGCTCGCCGACCCCTTCCCGTTCCACCCGACGGGCGTGGGCTCCCTGCGCACGGCGTCATCGGTGGTCCGCCTGGTGGCGCCGCCCTCGGCGCGGTAGAGGTGGCACGGTGCGCTACCGCGTCCTGCACGTCGACCTGGACCAGTTCATCGCCGCTGTCGAGATCCTGCGACGGCCCGAGCTGGCCGGGCTCCCGGTCGTCGTGGGAGGCACGGGCGACCCGACGCAGCGCGGGGTGGTGGCCACCGCGTCGTACGCGGCACGCGAGCACGGCGTCCGGTCCGGGATGCCGCTGCGCACCGCCCTCAAGCGGATCCCGGACGCGGTGTTCCTCCCCGCCGACAACCCCGCGTACGAGGAGGCCTCGCACCGCGTCATGGAGGTGCTGCGCGGGTTCGGCCCGAGCCACGGCGCCGTGCTGGAGGTGATGGGCTGGGACGAGGCGTTCCTCGGCGTCGAGACCGACGCTCCGGAGGCGCTGGCCGCCGAGGTCCGGCAGGCGGTGCTGGACGGCACCGCGCTGCACTGCTGCGTCGGGATCGGCGACAACCTGCTCCGCGCCAAGATCGCCACCGTGTTCGCCAAGCCGCCCGGCCCCGGCGTCTTCACCCTCACCGCCGAGAACTGGGATGCCGTGATGGCCGACCGGCCGACCCGGGCGCTCTGGGGCATCGGCACCAGAACCGCGGCGAAGCTGGCCGACCGCGGCCTGCACACCGTGCGCGAGCTGGCCGCCGCCGACCCGGCCGCGCTCGCCGCCGACCTGGGCCCGGCGATGGGTCCGTACTTCGTGCAGCTCGGGCGCGGGATCGGGCGGGCGCGGGTGGAGGGCACGCCGTGGGTGGCGCGCTCACGCAGCCGGGAGACGACGTTCCCGGCCGATCTCGCCGACTGGACCGACGTGCGCAGCGAGGTGGCCGCGCTGGCGCAGCGCGTGGCGGCCGACGTCGCCGCCGAGGGACGGCCCGCCGCGCGCGTCGGGGTGAAGGTGCGGTTCGTCCCGTTCACGACGCGGAGCCGCAGCGTCACCCTGGCCGCCCCGACCTGCGACGCCGCCGAGATCGAGGCGGGGGCGCTGCGGGCGCTGGACACGTTCACGACCCGCCGCGCGGTACGCCTGGTGGGTGTCCGTGCGGAGTTCGAGCGCACCTGACCCACCACATCGCGCGGGCTCGACGCTGACGCGCAGGGTCTCCACACCGCATCGCGCGGGCTCGATGTCGTCGCGCGGTGGGGTCTACGCGTTCGCGCCGCGGGCCGCTACCGTCCACCGGTCGACCTGCTCGCCCCCGCTGACGATCACCAGCTCGTCGGCCAGGTTCACCGCCGAGCAGACGTGGTTGGGCACCACCCGCAGCACCTCACCGAGGCCGGGCGGCGTGCCGTCCGGCCAGGTCACGGTCGCGTGGTGCTCGGAGAGCGCCACGATCCGCGCGGCGGGCGCGTCGAGGAGCCGGCCGAAGCCGGTGGTCCAGGCGGGCCGGTCGGCGCCGAGCGCCTTGCTGCCCGCATCCAGCACGACACGTCCGGGACGGCGGCTGACGACGGTGGCGGCGACCGTGAGCGCGATGGCCCCGGGCCCGCACGTGCCCAGCTCCCACTGCTGGGCGTCCTGGAACACGTAGACGCCGGGGCGCAGCTCGGTGAGGTCCGGCGACGACCAGGCCGCGGTCGGGGTGGATCCGCCGCTCAGCACGTCGATCCCGATCCCGGCCGCGCGGACGGTGGCGGCGGCCAGGGACAGCGCGTCACCCTCGTCGGCCGCAGCCTGCGACGGACTCCCCGGCCCGTATCCGTGTCCCGGGAACGTGAACACGCCGCGGACCCTCAGCCCGGCCCGCTCCGCTGCCGCGGCCACGACGCCGGCCCCGTCGGGTGCGACGCCGGTGCGGCGGTGGCCGGAGTCCACCTCGACCAGCACGTCGACCGGCCCGGTGTGCCGCGCGAGCGCCGCCGCTCCCTCCGCCGACTCGACCCCGACGCGCAGCGCCACCCGCCCGGCCAGCTCCCGCACCCGTGCGCCGCGCGCCGCGTCCACCCACAGCGGGTAGGCGACGAACAGGTCGCCGCACCCCGCGCCGGCCAGCACCTCGGCCTCGGCGACCGTCGCCACCGTGAGCCCGGCCGCCCCCGCGGCGAGCTGCATCCGCGCGATCTCGACGCACTTGTGGGTCTTGGCGTGCGGGCGCAGTTCCAGCCCGCGTGACCGGGCCGACGCCGCCATCGCGGCCAGGTTCCGGCCGAGGACGTCACGATCGAGAACGGCGTAGGGCGTGGGGCGCACGCCCCCACCCTGTCGCACGCCGGATGTCAGGGTGAGAGCAGCCAGCGGACCGCCTCGTCCACCGTGCCGACCGTCGGCACCTCCGGGGCGGCGGGACGGTCGAGCAGGACGACCGGAAGGCCCAGCTCGCGTGCGGCCACGAGCTTGGCGGCGGTCATCACGCCGCCGCTGTCGCGGGTGACCACGACGTCGACGCGGTGCTCGCGCAGCAGGGCACGCTCGGCGTCGGCGGTGAACGGGCCCCGGGCGAGCACGAGCTGGTGCCGGGCCGGCAGCGGCGGGGGCGGCGGGTCGACCGCGCGGAGCAGGAACCACCGGTCGTCCAGCCCCGCGAACGCAGGCAGGTCACCGCGGCCGGTGGCGAGGAACACCCGCTCCCCCAGGTCCGGGAGCAGGCGCGCGGCGGCCGCCGCGGCGGCCACGCGGTGCCAGCGGTCGCCGGGACCGGCCCGCCACCCGTCGCGGCGCAGCACCAGCAGGCGCACCCCCGTGTCGGCGGTCGCCGCCACGGCGTGAGCCGTCATCGCCTCCGCGAACGGGTGCGTGGCGTCCACGACGGAGTCGACGGCCTTCTCCCGCAGCCAGCGCCGCAGCCCGTCGACGCCGCCGAAACCGCCGATCCGGACGTCGCCCGGCGGCAGCAGCGGCACCGCGACGCGCCCGGCCAGCGACGACGTGACCGCCATGCCGGGACGGCCGTGCAGCGCCGAGGCGAGCTGACGCGCTTCCGCGGTGCCGCCCAGGACGAGGACGTTCACAGCCTGCGCCGCAGCAGGTAGGTGTCCATGATCCAGCCCTTGCGCTCGCGTTCCCGGGCCCGGACCCCGCAGATCTCGTCCTTCACCCCCTGCAGGTCGCCGTGCACGAGCACCTCGTCCGCGGAGCCGACGTAGGCGCCCCAGTAGATGTCGAGATCGGCGTCGGGCAGCTGGGCGAACGCGCACCGGGAGTCCAGCATCACGACGACGTCGTCGGCGTCGGCCGGGAATCCCGCCGCGGCGAGCCTGCGCCCGGTCGTGACGGTGAACGGCCGCCCGACGCGGTTGAGGATCAGCCGGTGCGCGGCGGCGAGCGCCTGCACGCTGCTGATGCCCGGGATCGACACCACGTCGAACGGGATGCGGGCCTGGACGGCGGAGAGGATCCGCAGCGTGCCGTCGTAGAGGGACGGGTCGCCCCAGACCAGGAAGGCGCCGCACGCACCGTCGGCCAGCTCGTCGACCATGCGCGCGTACTGCGCCTCACGGCGGTCCTGCCAGTCGAGGACGGCCGCCTCGTAGGCGGGCCCCGGCCCTTCCCGGGTGCGGTCGCGCTCCGGGTCGGGGGCCTCGACCACCCGGTACGGGCGGGTGACGTGCCGCGCCAGCAGCTCCGCGCGCAGGCCGGCGAGGTCCGGGACGCCCTTGTCGATCGTGAAGAACACGTCGACGCGGTTCATGGCGGCCACGGCCTGCAGCGTCAGGTGCTCGGGGTCGCCTGCCCCGATCCCGATGACGTAGACCGTGCGCACCCGTCCGACGTTATCCCGGTTCGGGGGCCGCGTCGGGCGTGACGTCCGCGACCCTCACCACCAGCGCCGACGGGTCCACGCGCATCCGCAGCTCGCCGGCATCACCGATCGGGTCGCCGTCGATCTGGGAGGGCTGCGGCTCGTCGGCCTCGATGACGATCGTGCGGGCCTGCCAGTGCTCCACCCGCTGGTGCCCGCGACGCTTGCGGGTGGCCACCCGCGCGGCGACCGCGACCCACCCGGCCAGGCCGCTCGGGGAGAGGTTGACGATGTCGAGGCGCCCGTCGTCGATGGCGGCGGCCGGCATGAGCACCAGCCCGCCCAGCAGGGTGCCGCTGTTGCCGACGAGCACGGTGCGGGTGCGGCGGCGCAGCGGTTCGCCGTCGTCGAAGGTGAGCGTGACGCGGGTGCGGCGCCCTCGCATGGCCCGCAGCCCGGACACGACGTAGGCCAGCGGTCCGACCCGGCTCTTGAGCCCTTCCGGCGTGTTCTCCATGATCGCCGCGTCGAAGCCGGTGCCGGCCATGACGAGGAAGATGAGCTCCTCCTCGGCGCCGTCGACCCGCACCCGGCCGACGTCGATCGGGCGGTCGTCGCCGGTCAGGGCGACCCGGACGGCGGGCACCAGCTCCAGCGGCGTGCCGAGCGTCTTGGCGAGCAGGTTGCCGGTGCCCTGCGGCACCAGGCCCATCGCGACCCCGGTGCCGGCGAGGGCCTGGGCGACGGCGCGGACGGTGCCGTCGCCGCCGCAGGCGAGCACCACGTCGGCGCCCTTGTCGACGGCCACCTGGGCCTGGCCGGTGCCGGGGTCGTCGACGGTGGTCTCCAGCCACAGCGGCTCGGCCCAGCCGAGGTCCGTGCAGACGGAGGTGATGCGGTCGCGGGTGTCACCGTCGACCTTCGTGGGGTTGACGACGACGGCGGGTAGCGGCATGTCCTCTTCCTCGGCTGGTAGGCGGTCCACCTCGCCGACCGCGCGGCGCTCCCGCCGGATGACGACCGTGACAGCGCCCAGCACGACGAGGGCAGCCACGACCGCCAGCAGGGTGAACCACCACTCGGCAGGCACGGCGGCACCTTATGCGGGCGGAGCCGGGCCGCATCGAACGGGCTCGGAGAGCCGTGTACGGGCGATCACGCGGGGCCGGTGTGGTGGACGTCGCGCGTCAGCGGTCGCGGTGGCGCCGTCCGCGCGGGAGGCTGGGCACATGCGTGTACTGGTCACCGGCGCGTCCGGGTTCGTGGGCGGGCGGCTGTGTCCCGCACTGGAGGCGGCGGGGCACCAGGTGCTCGCCATGACCCGCCATCCCGAGAGCTACGGCGGGGCGGGCAAGGCGGTACCGGGCGACGTCCACGACCCCGCGTCGCTCGCCGACGCGCTGGCCGGCTGCGAGGCCGCCTATTACCTGGTGCACTCGCTCGGCGACGCCGACTTCCAGCGCCGCGACGCCGACGCCGCACGCACGTTCGCCGCCGCGGCAGCGGAGGCGGGCGTCGGGCGGATCGTCTACATGGGAGGCCTCGGCGACGACGCCGACGACCTCTCGGCGCACCTGCGCAGCCGGCGCGAGGTGGAGGAGCTGCTCGGGTCGGCGGGGGTGCCGGTCACCACGCTGCGGGCCGGGATCATCGTCGGGCACGGGGGCATCTCGTGGGAGATGACGCGCCAGCTCGTCGAGCACCTGCCCGCGATGATCACCCCGCGCTGGGTGCGCACGCGCACCCAGCCCATCGCGATCGCCGACGTCGTGCGCTACCTCGTCGAGGTGCTGGGGGTGCCGGAAACGGCCGGCCGCGCCTTCGACGTCGGCGGGCCCGACGTGCTGGAGTACGTCGAGATGATGCGCCGCGTCGCCGCCATCGAGGGACGTACGCTGATCATCGTGCCGGTGCCGCTGCTGTCGCCGCAGCTGTCGTCACGCTGGCTCTCCCTGGTGACGAGCGTCGACGTGCAGACCGGCCGCTCGCTGATCGACTCGATGAGCAACGAGGTGGTGGTGCGCGACCCGAGCATCCGCGATCTGGTGCCGTTCGAGCCCATGGGCTACGACGACGCCGTGCTGGCGGCGCTCGGCGAGCGGGCGAAGGCCGGGCGCGCGTGACGATCCTCGACCGGGTGGCGCGGGTCCTGCCGGGCTGGCTCACCGAGAAGGTGCCCCGCAACCACTGGGAGACCGACGCCGCGTTCCGTCGCCGCCGCCGCGTCGTCGCCGGTACGGCACTGGCCGGGGCCGGGGTGCTCGGGGCGTCGCTGTCGACGAAACCCGACTCCGCCCAGTTCTACGGCCTGACCGCCGCCACGGCGGCCACCTGGGTGATCGGCGGGCTGGCGTCGGGGCCGCTGCACCTGGGCTGGATGGCGCGCCCGGGTGGGGGCCTACGGCGGCCCGTGGTCACTCCGGTGCTGCTGGGCGCGGGGGCGTTCGGAGTGTTCTACGGCGCCGCTCTGGTGGCTCGTCGGATCCCGGTGCTCGACCGCGCGATCTCCTCCGTGCTGCAGTACGCCGACCAGGGCGACGACCGCCTGGTGCTGCTCACCACGCTGACCAACGGCGCGGCCGAGGAGGTGTTCTTCCGCGGGGCGCTCTACGCGGCGCTGCACGAGAGGAGCTCGGTGGCCGCGTCCACGGGCGTCTACATGCTGGCCACGGTCGCCACCCGCAACCCGGCACTGGTGCTGGCCTCGGGCGTGATGGGCGCGCTGTTCGGCCTGCAGCGCCGCGCGTCGGGCGGCATCCAGGCCCCGCTGCTGACGCACCTGACCTGGTCGAGCCTGATGCTCCGCTACCTGCCCCCGCTGTTCCGCCGTACCCCGTCGGAACCGGTCACGGCTCGAAACTGAGGTCCGGCTCGACCGCCACCTCCACCACGAGCGGCTCGGCACGCAGGGTCAGCGTCGGCACCACCTCGTCGAGGACGCGGAGCAGCGCGTCGTGGTCCTCGACGCGCACCGCGGGACAGCCGAGCGCCGTCGCCAGCCCGCTCACGCTCACCTCCTCGAACGCCGGCCAGGGCGCCTTGCCGGTCCCGTGGCGCTCCGCGAGCCGGTCCATGACCGCGTACCGGCCGTTGGCGAGCACGACGACCCGGTTCGTAGGGGTACTGCCGGAACGGCGGCGCTCCGAGGCGTCCGGGTACCGCTGCCCGACGTAGGCGTAGACGAGCACCTGCGAGCTGAACGTGAACACCCCGGCCAGCAGCACCGTGACGTAGATGGCCGCGCCGGGCAGGCGGACGGTCAGCAGGGCGAGGAACACCGCGGCCAGTACGAACCAGACCAGTGCGGCCGTACGGGTGCCGATCCGGTTGGCCACCAGACCGAGCCCGGCGAGGAAGCGAGCACGCCGAACGTCCACGGGTCGGGGGCGAACGCGCAGGCCAGGGTCAGGACCGAGAACACGACGACCGTGCCGATCATCGCGCGGCGGCGCCCCACGATGTCGGTGAGCGGCCGATCGTCAGTGCCCCGACCACGCCGCTACTCCGCGACGAAGGCCCGCAGCCCCGCGAGCAACCGGTCGACGTCGTCGCGGTCCACGTAGGGGGCCAGGCCGATGCGCAGCGCACCGGAGTCGCCCAGGCCGAGCCGCCGCGACGCCTCCAGCGCGTAGAAGCTGCTGGCGGGGGCGTTCACGCCGCGCTCGGCGAGGAACGCGTAGGCCTCCTGCTCGCGGCCGCCGAGGCCGACCAGCAGCGTCGGGGTGCGGTGGGCGGCGCGGGAGTACAGCGTGACGCCGGGCAGCTCGGCGAGGCCGGCCTCGATGCGGGCACGCAGACCGTCCTCGTACGCCTCGACGGCGTGCATCGACACGAGCAGGCGCTGCCTGCGGTCGCCCGTGCCCGGAACCAGCCCGGCCAGGAAGTCCACCGCGGCGGTGGTGCCGGCGAGCAGCTCGTAGGGCAGCGTGCCCAGCTCGAACCGCTCGGGCACGTCCTCGGTCGACGGGGCCAGCTTCTGCGGGTGCAGCGTCTCCCACAGTTGCGGCGCCGCGGCCACCACCCCGCAGTGCGGGCCGAGGAACTTGTAGGGCGAGCAGGCGTAGAAGTCGGCACCCAGGGCGTCGACGTGCACGCCGGCGTGCGCCGTGTAGTGCACACCGTCGACGTAGGTCAGGGCCCCCGCCTCGTGCGCGAGGTCGGTGATCGCGCGCACCGGCGGTCGGGTCCCGACGAGGTTCGACGCCGCCGTCACCGCGACGAGCCGGGTGCGCGCCGAGAGCACGGCCGCGACGTCGTCCTCGCCGAGTTCGGCGGTGGCGGGGTCGAAGTCGGCCCAGCGCACCACGGCCCCCACGGACTCCGCCGCGAGCACCCACGGACGGATGTTGGCGTCGTGGTCGAGACGGGTGACCACCACCTCGTCGCCCGGCGACCACGTCGACGCGAGGGTGCGCGCCACGTCGAAGGTCAGCTGGGTCATGCTCCGGCCGAAGACGATGCCGCGGGGATCCGCGCCCAGCAGGTCCGCCATCGCCGCGCGCGCGTCGAGCACGATCGCGTCGGCGGCGCGCTCGGCGGCCGTGACCCGGCCCCGGTTGGCCAGCGGTGTGGTGAGGGTGCGGGCCACCATCTCGGCGACGGCGTCGGGCACCTGGGATCCGCCCGGCCCGTCGAAGTGCGCGTAGCCGGCCTTCAGCGCAGGGAACCGGTCACGGACCGCCTGGACGTCGTAGGTCACCGGGACAGCCTGTCACGTCACGGGCACGACCGGCCGCTCCACGACGGCTCCACCCGTTCCCACTCCCGCCCCCAGTCCGCAGCGTTCCGGAGGGCGACGACGCGGCGCACCCCCGTCCAGGCGAGCGCGAGCACCGACCAGCCGAACAACGCGGCCAGCACGCCCCTGATCCAGCCGACGGCGACGGCAGCCCCCGGGTCCATCGGGGCGCTGGTGACGCGGCCGGCGCGGTCGAGCCAGACGTGGACCTCGGCACCGGCCGGATGCTGGTTCCTGACCGGCACCGGGGCCGTCACGGCGATGCCGTCCGGTCCCGTCCAGCCGGCCCTGACCTGCTGCGGTCCCGCCGTCGTGGCCGGATCGACGAGCACCGCACGGACCGTCGGGCGCTCGGCCCCCTCGGCCCGGATGCGGTCGGTGGACTCGGAGTAGCCGGCCCCACCGACGGCGAACGCGCCGACCACGGTGATCAACGCCAGCGCGGTGAACAGCCAGGCGGCGGCGTCCTCGATGCGGTCGGTGGTGCGCCTGCGGGCGCGGCGATCCGGCCCTCTCCGGTGATCCGGGCGGTCGACCTCCACGGAGCCTCCCTGACTGCTGCGTCCCTTCTCGCAGAGATGGTCGCACCCGGCGACCGTCTCGTTACCGAACGGGGTCGGGACCGGACCGACAGGGCTTCCCGGGCGAATCGGACTCCGCCGCCCCGCCGCCCGGCATGCGGTGCAGCACCCGGATGATCCAGCCGTGCCCTCAGCTCCGACGGTCCCCCGGAACGGCCGCGGAGCGCGCGCCGGAACGGTCCGGCGCCGGACGGCCGGCCTGCCCGCCGCCGCGCACCGGGCCGCCCGGCGCGCGCCCCTCTCGGTGTCGGTGGTGGCGCTGGCCTGGTCACTGGGGCTCGCCACGGGTTCGCTGCTCGGACCCCGTCCGCGCACGATGCACGCCGTGGCGACCGGCCTCGGCCCGCTCGCCGACGGCCACTGGTGGACGCCGCTGACCGCGATGCTCTGGTGGGGCGGCCCGGCCGGTTACCTGGGCGCGGCGGCGCTGGTGCTGGTGGGCGGGGCCGTGGCCGAGCGGCGCATCGGCTCACTGCGCACGCTCGCGGTCCTCGTGGGCACGCAGGTGCTGGGCACGCTGCTCGCCATCGGGCTGGTGGCAGCCGGGACCGCGGCAGGCGGCTCGTGGGCCACGGCGCTCTCGCACCAGGTGGCCATCGGCATCACACCGGGGGCGGCCGGGCTCGCGCTCGCGGCGAGCAGCGGGCTGTCGGCCCTGTGGCGGCGCCGGCTGCGGGTGGTGGTGCTCGTCGGGCTGGTGATGATGGTGGCGTACTCGGGACAGATGTCCGACGTGGTGGCGCTGGACGCGGGCCTCGTCGGGCTGGTCGGCGGCCGGTGGGTGTTCGGGCGCGGCCCGATCCGTTCCGGGCGGCCGTCCCGCTCCGAGACGCGCGTGCTGGTGGCGCTGCTGGTGGTCGGGTCCGCGGTGGGCCCGGTGGTGGCGGCACTCGCGCAGGCCCCGATCGGGCCGCTGTCGGTGCTGCAGTACATCGTGCTGTCACCGCCGCCGTCGGCCGCGACGGTGCAGCGGGTCTGCCAGCACGCGTCCGCCGAGGAGTGCCGCGAGCTGCACGCGCAGCTGCGGCTGTTCGGCGTGGGGCCGGCGATCGCGGCGGTCGTGCCCGTGCTCCTGCTGCTCGTCGTCGCCGAGGGTCTGCGCCGGGGCCGCCGGGCCGCCCGGTTCGTCGGGATCGGGCTCAACCTGATGCTCGCGGTGCTCGGCGTGGTCTTCGCCGCCGTCGTGGGAGGGATCCCGGAGCGACAGCTCGTCGTGTTCGGCGGGGCGAGCGAGACGCAGAGCGCGCTCGGGATCGTGCTGCCCTCGCTGCTGCCGCTGGCCGTGGCCGTGCTGCTGGCGCTGACCGAGCGGCAGTTCGCCGTCCGCGCCCCGCACGGGACGTACCGCAGGCTGGCCGCGGTCTCCGCTGCGCTGCTCGCGGGCCTGTCGGTGCTCTTCGTCGTCGGCGGGACGCTGTTGGCCGACCAGTTCGATCGACCGCCCAGCACCGCGGCCCTGCTCGCCGAGCTGCCGCTGCGGTTCCTGCCGCCCGGCTACCTCGGCGAGGTGGAGCCGGCCTTCCTGCCCGAGGACTACGGCGCCACGCTGCTGTTCGAGTGGACGGGCAGCGTGTTCTGGCTGGTGCTCGCGGCCGGGCTGCTGCGCGCGTTCACCCGTCCCCGGTACGACGAGACCGGGGCCGACATGGCCCGGGCCCGCAAGCTCCTCCTCGAGCGCGGTGGGACCGACCTGGCGTGGATCACCACCTGGAGCGGCAACCACTACTGGTTCGGGCCGGACTCGGCGCTGGCCTACCGGGTGGTGGGGTCGGTCGCGGTGACCACCGCCGATCCCATCGGCCGTCCCGCCGACCCCGCCGCCGCCATCGCGCAGTTCGCCGAGTTCTGCCGCGAGCGCGGGTGGACCCCGGCGCTGTACAGCGTGACGGCCCCGACGCGGGACGCGGCCGAATCGCTCGGGTGGAGCTCCGTGCAGGTGGCCGAGGAGACCGTCCTCCCGCTGGAGGGGCTCCAGTTCACCGGCCGCAAGTGGCAGGACGTCCGCACCGCGCTCAACAAGGCCGACAAGCAAGGCGTGACCGCCGAGTGGATCGCCTACGCCGACGCCCCGCTCGCGCTCACCGACCAGATCCGGACGATCAGCGAGGAGTGGGTGGCCGACAAGGGCCTGCCCGAGATGGGGTTCACCCTCGGCGGGCTCGACGAGCTGGCCGACGACGCGGTGCGCTGCCTGGTGGCCGTGGACGGCGAGCGCACGGTGCACGGCGTCACGAGCTGGATGCCCGTGCACCGCGACGGCGCCGTGGTCGGGTGGACACTCGACTTCATGCGCCGCCGCACCACGGGCGGGTTCAACGGGGCCATGGAGTTCCTCATCGCCTCGGCCGCCCGTGACCTGCGCAACGAGGGCTACGGCTTCCTGTCGCTGTCCGGGGCGCCACTCGCGCAGTCCGACCCGGCCGCCGACGGCGGGCGGCTGGACCGGGTGCTCGACGTGGTCGGGCGCACGCTGGAACCGGTGTACGGGTTCCGTTCGCTGCTCGCGTTCAAGGCGAAGTTCCAGCCGCGGTACGAGGCGCTGTACCTGGCCTACCCGGACCCGGTGGCGTTGCCGGCCATCGGGATCGCGATCGGCCGGGCCTACCTGCCGGACATGACGACGCGCAAGTACGCCCGGCTGCTGCGACAGCTGCGGGCGTGAGCCGACGGCGTGCCGCTCACCACGCGGCGGGGTCGCCGGGATCTGCCCGGGTGGGCTCCGCGCGGTGCCGCCCCTGGCGCAGCCCGCGCTGGTAGGTGCTGAGGCGCTGGCGCACCCGGTCGGGCACGCGTTCGGCCTGTTCCGGCTCGGGAACACCCGCTCGTGCGCGCGGCGGCGGGACGAGCTGGCTGCCCGGGCGGCGGCGGGGCAGGCCCCCCGTCGCGGGCTGTTCGGGCTCGGGCCGGGCGGCCCGCTCGGCCGCGGCGCGCCACTCGTTGTCGCTCGGTGTCTCCCAGTTGCGGGGCCCCGCGCCGTCGCCGCCGCGGTGCGCCCCGCCGCTGTGGGCACCCTCGCTGTGGGCACCCTCGCTGTGGGCACCGCCGTTGTGCACCTCGCCGTTGACCTCGGGGCCGTCGAAGAGGCCGCCGCCGCGCGAAGGGGCGCCGTTCGACGTGCCTGCGCTGCGGCCGCCGTTGCGGTGGGCTCCGTTGCCGTGAGCACCGTTGCCGGGGACACCGTTGCCGGGGACGTCCTCGCCGGCCGGCTCGTCCTCGCGGAACCAGGCCGACGCGATCGCCTCGAAGATCGGAGTGGAGTTGGCCTCGTCGACCGGGTCGTGGGCGAGGTCGAGCATCGGCCCGAACAGCTCGTCGACCCCGGACCCCGACGACGCCGGATAGCTCGGCGCCGTGTAGCTGGGCGACGAGTAACTGGACGAGTAGTTGGGCGGCGAGTAGTTGGGCGGCGAGTAGGTGGGCGGCGAATAGGTGGGCGGCGAATAGGCAGGCAGCGACGAGTAGGAGGGTGGCGCCGTCGGGCTGTCGCGGTGCCCGTTGCCGTTCGTGCGCCGCGGCAGCGGCGACTCCGCCCCGATCGAGGGCTCGGACCGCAGCGGCTCGCGGTCGGTGTAGCCGAGCGCGGGGAGGTCGGACAGCGGGACATCGAGCGCCGACGGCGCCAACGGCGCCAACGGCGCCCGGAACGGCTCCGGGCTGGGCTGGGCCGGCCGCGGC
>JBBQEF010000152.1:0-13310 GCA_038320445.1 Mycobacteriales bacterium | reverse complement strand
GGGGTCCGTGCGAGCGGGCCGCAGTGGGAGAGGCGGGAGCGTATCAGCTAGCGTCGGCGAGCACGTGCCGACCCGCGGAGGTGAGCCGGGCCAGCACGCGCTGGCCGGCCGCGGCCGGACGGGCGGCGGCGATGAACCCGGCCCGGGCGAGCCGGTGGGCGGCGAGCTGGTCGCCGCAGCACCGGCCGTCGAGCATCAGGTCCGGTTCGACCCCGACGATCATCTCGGCCGTGCCGACCGCCACGGCGCGCAGGATCGCGCGGTCCCGGTGGCTCAGGGCCGGGTGACTCAGCGTGCGGTCCATCGCTGCGCCTCCCTTCTGATCGCGGCGGGCGGGACGCGCCGGCCCCCGGTCGGGACCGTGAACCGGCGTCCGGTCACGCAGCGCAGCTTCAGGTGTTCGAACGGCCCGTCCGTGCTGTCCAGGACGAACCGATCGACGATCTCGGCGGGCGCTCCGCATTCGGGGCATCCGACGTACTCCGCGATGGGTGTCATGGCTGGTCCACCTCCTGTGACGAGCCTGCGCCGCTGGGCCGATCCGGTCGCGTTCCCGCGAACGGCTCGACTGTGTAATAAGAGAGAGACTCTCCGGCCTTACCGATACAAACTGGAGCGAACTAGGCTTCGGCCTCCACGCGGTACCGGGGGAAGGTGACCATGTCGGAGGCCGAGGAGTTCCTCGCCCGCCTCGACGAGTCGGACCGCGCTGCGCTCGTGGAGCGCGGCCGGCCGCGGCGCTGGCCCACCGGCGCCACGCTGTTCCTTGAGGGCGATCGGTCGGAGGCCGTGCTGATCGTCGTGTCCGGGCGGGTGAAGGTCTTCTCGCTCACGGAGCAGGGCGAGGAGGTGGTGCTCGCCGTCCGCGGCCCCGGCGCGCTGCTCGGCGAGCTCTCCGCGCTGGATGGCGGCGTCCGCAGCGCGTCGGTGGCGGCGCTCGAACCGGTGACAAGCCTGGTGGTGCCGTCGCCGGCGTTCATCGAGTTCCTGCGCACGCACGGGCCCGCGGCCACGGTGCTGTTGCGGCTGATCACCTCGCGGCTGCGCGACGCCGACCGCAAACGCGTCGAGTTCGGCGCCTTCGACATCGCCGCGCGGGTGGCCGGTCGGCTCGTGGAGCTGGCCGACCGCTTCGGCGAGCCCGATGAGCACGGCGTGCGGATCTCCGTCGCCCTGTCCCAGGACGAGCTGGCCGGCTGGGTCGGCGCGTCGCGGGAGGCGGTGGCCAAGGCGCTGCGCGTGCTGCGCGACCGCGGCTATGTCACCACGGGCCGGCGCACGATGACCGTCCTCGATCTGGACGGGCTGCGCCGCCGGGCCCGCTCGTGACGCGGCTCCGCCGCCCGTGCGCGGCTGTGTCGTACCCCGCTGTGTCGTACCCCGCTGTGTCGTACCTCGCCGTGTCGTACCCCGCTGTGTCGTACCTCGCCGTGTCGCACCCCGCCGTGCCATGCCCGGCTGCCTCGTGCCCGGCTGCTTCGTGCCCCGCTGCCTCGTGCGCGGGAAACGTCGCCAGGGCGACGTTCTCCGCGCACGGGCACCGGAGGTGCCCGTGACCGCCGCCGTGCCCCCACGCACGGGCGTGCCGGCCCGGCTGCTCATCTGGTCGTTCCACATGGGGCTGCCGCTGGCCGGGCTGTGGCTGCTGATCGGGGTGTCCGGCGCCGACGTCCGGCTCGAGCACCATCCGAGCCACTTCTGGTTGGTGTTCGTCGCCGCGGTCGTGAACGTGGTGCTCGCCGTGCTGGTCGGCGCCGCGGCCCGCCGCCACGCCGACGCGCGGTTGCTGCTGATCGGGCTGGGCTTCCTGGCCGCCGCGCTGTTCCTCGGGCTGCACGCGCTGGCCACACCCGGCGTGCTGCTCGACAGCAGCAACGGCGGGTTCGCGCTCGCCACCCCGGCCGGGCTGGCCATCGCGTCGCTGTTCACGGCGGCCTCGGCGGCGGACTTCCCGGCGGCCCGCGCCGCGGCGGTGGTGCGGGCGGGCCCGTGGCTGCGCGGGGCACTGGTGGCGGTCGCCGCGGTCTGGGGCGCGGTGTCGCTCGCGGGCCTGCCCCCGCTCGCCGATCCGCTGCTCGCCGAGCGGCTCAGCGGCCCGCTCGTGGTGGTGGCGGCGGTGGCGGTGCTGCTCTTCGGCGTCGTCTCGGTCCGCTACTTCCTGCTCTACCGCCGCCGCCGGTCGATCATGCTGCTGTCGGTGATCACGGCGAACGTGCTGCTGGCCGAGTCGATGCTGGCGGTGGTGCTCGGGTCGAGCTGGCACCTCACCTGGTGGCTGTGGCACGTGCTGATGACGCTGGCGTTCGGCTACATCGCCTACAGCGCCTACGCCACCTACCAGCGCGAGGGGGGCACGGCCGGGCTGTTCGACGGGGTGGCGACCGAGCAGACCGTCCGGATCGTGCGGGCCGAGTACGGCGCCGCGCTGGAGGCGCTCGTCGACGCCGTACGGCGCCAGGAGGCGGGGGAGCTCTCGGCGGGGGAGATGGCGCTGATCACCGCCGGTCTGGCCGACCGCTTCGGCCTGTCGGAGGGCCAGACGGCGGTGCTCGGCCGCGCCGCGGGAGCGCTGCGCCGCGAGCGGGAGCAGATCGGGCGTCTCGGGGTGCTGGTCGCGATCGGGCACGAGTCCCGGGTGCGGCTCCCCGAGGACGAGTTGCTGCGGCGGGCCGTCGGCCGGGTCGCGGCCGGGTTCGACGGCGCGGCGGTACGCATCGGCCTGCTGGGCGCGGGCCGGCTGCACTTCCCGCCGGAGCTGTGCACCCACCCCGGCTGGACGGTGGCGCCGGCCGTCGCGGCGCGCGTGGCGCAGCTCGGCGGGCTCGGGCCCGCCGACGTCGACCACGACACGCTGGCCTGCCCGCTGACCGTCAAGGACCGGCCCGCGGGCGTCCTGCTCACCCGGGGCCCCGGCGGCTTCTCCGAGCGCGACCGCTCGCTGTTCGCGTCGCTGGCCAGCCAGCTCTCGATGGGCATGGAGAACGCGCGGCTCTACCACCAGCTCGACGGGCTGTTCCACCAGTACATGTCGCCCGACGTCGCCACGGCCCTGCTCGCCGACCCGCAGCAGGCGGCGCTCGGCGGCGCCGTGGTGGAGGTGACCGCCGTGTTCGCCGACCTGCGCGGCTTCACCTCGTTCTCCGAGCGGTCCCGCCCGGAGGAGGTGGTGGTGATGCTCAACCGCTACTTCGAGGTGGCCACGGCGGCGATACTGGCCGAGGGCGGCACCGTGGTGCAGTTCGTCGGCGACGCCATGATGGCGCTGTTCAACGCCCCCGCCCGGCAGCTCGACCATCCCCTGCGCGCCGCGCGGGCCGCGCTGGCGCTGCAGGACGGCGCGTCCGCGGTGGCGGCGGCGCGGCCGGGCTGGCCGAGCTTCCGGGTCGGTGTCAACACCGGTCCGGCACTGGTGGGCAACATCGGCAGCGCCAAACTGCGCAACTTCAACGCGATGGGCGACGCGGTCAACATCGCCGCGCGCCTGGAGACCGAGGCGCGGCCGGGGCACGTCGTCATCGGCGAGTCCACGCGCGCCCGCCTGCCCGCGGGCGCCGTCGTCGAGCCGCTCGGTGAGCTCGTGCTGAAGGGCAAGAGCGAGCCGGTGCTGGCGTTCCGGCTCCGTGCGCTGTCTCGCGGCGGGTGAGGGCCGTGTGGCGTCTGTGCAGAATTACCGGTTCGCGCCGGGTCGGACGCCCTCGTGCGGCGGTCCGGATGCGGGCACCGTTGCCGTCCATGAGCGTTGCGAGGACAACCACCCGGTGTGCCGGGCTGTGCACCCCCGCCGGTGCCGCCGCGGCCGACCGTGCACACCGGCGCCGGCTCACCGCAGTGGCGCGCGGGGTCCTGCACGACCCGGCGCTGGCCGAGGACGCCGTGCAGGAGGCCTTCCTGCGCGCCTGGGTGGCCTGCTCGTCGTTCGACCCGGCCCGCGCGCCGTCGCTGCTGGCCTGGCTGGCCACGATCACCCGCAACGTCGCGATCGACATGTACCGGGCGCGTGCCGTCCGGCCGGGGTTGATCCACACACCGGCCGACGTCATGACCGCCGACACGCCCGGTCCCACGGGGCCGCTGACAGCGCGTGCCGCCGACCCGGTCGACCGCGTCGTGCTGCGCATGACCCTCGTCGACGCCCTGTCCGACGTGAGCGCCGCGCACCGCGGGGTGCTCGTGCGCACCGTCCTGCACGACCGTTCCCACGCCGATGTCGCAGCCGAGCTCGGGGTGCCGGTCGGCACGGTCAAGAGCCGGGTCCACCACGCTCTGCGCAGCATGCGCAGCCGCATCCACCGCTCGGAGGAGAGATGAAGAGATTCGCCCCCCTGTTGACGCTGGCGGCGGTCGCCGTACTGGCGGGCTCGTTGCTGGCGATCAACGTCGCCACCACGCCCACCAGCGGGGAGGCCGCGGCCGTCGCGAGCACGGCTCCCGCCGCCGCCGCCGCTCCTGCCCCGGCCGCGACCGAGGCCGCGGCCGCGCCGACCACCGCCCCACCCGCCGTCGCGCAGAAGGTCTACGCCGGCCGGTCGGCGGGCAACGAGGTGACCGTCGCGGTCGCCGTCAAGGACGGCAAGGCCGTCGCCTACATCTGCGACGGCAAGAAGGTCGAGGCCTGGCTGAAAGGTGCGCTCGCGGGCGCGAAGCTGACGCTCACCGGACCCAACGGCGCCACGATCACCGGAACCGTCGATGACAAGGGCTCCTTCGGCACCGTCGCCGTCGGGGGCAAGGAGTGGCCGTACTCGGCCAAGGCCGTGCAGGCTCCGCAGGGCCTCTACCAGGGCCGTTCCGACGTGAAGGGGGTCGCGGCCAAGATCGGCTGGATCGTCCTGCCCGACGGTCAGGTCGGCGTCGAGACGAGTGCGGGCGTGAGCGAGCCCGCTCCGCCGCTGGACCCGGCGAACCTCGGTGGCGTCGTCATCGGCGGCAGCCCCGTCACGGTCACCGCGCTGACCGGTACCGAACAGGCGGTGGGGTGATGACCTCGCCGATGATGCCCGGACCGTTCGGGCCCGAGCCGGACACCGAGCAGCTCGCGGTGCCCCGGGCGCGGAGCGGGGCGCTGCTCGCGATCGTGGTCGGCGCGCTCGTGTCGATCGCGCTCGGGGTGTACGGCAACCTGCACGACCCCACCTTCTTCGCGATCAACGTCGGCGGCTTCTCCAGCGGCGTCGCGGCGAAGGCGTGGCTCGCGACGATCGCGTTCATCCTCGCGCTGGTGCAGATGTTCTCCGCGATGGTGATGTACGGCCGGTTCCCGAAGATCACCGCACCGCCGTGGATCGGCACCCTGCACCGCTGGTCGGGACGCGCCGCCGTGCTGGTCACGGCGCCCGTGGCCGTGCACTGCCTCTACGCGCTGGGCTTCCAGTACGACGCGCCGCGCGTGCTGGTGCACTCGCTGCTCGGCTGCCTGTTCTACGGCGCCTTCGTGGCCAAGATGCTGCTGCTCACCCGGTCCGGGGCCCCGAAGTGGGCCCTGCCGGTGTTCGGCGGGATCGTGTTCACAGCGCTGGTCGGGCTCTGGCTGACCTCGTCGGTGTGGTTCTTCTCCACCTCCGGCCTCACGTTCTAGGAGAGATCATGATCAACGAAATCCCCCGCAGGACGGTGGTGGCCGGCCTCTGTGGCATCGGCTGCGCGACGGCGCTGACCAGCTGTGCCGCCTACGGTTCGGGGACGTCCGCCCCCGCGCCCGCTGCCCCCGCCGCTCCGGCGCAGGCTGCGGGTGGAGCCGAGGCCGCGGCCGCCGCCCTCGTCTCCACCAAGGACGTGCCCGTCGGGGGTGGAGTGGTGTTCGCCGACCAGGACGTGGTGGTGACCCAGCCCGCCGCCGGGTCGTTCAAGGCGTTCACCGCGACCTGCACCCACCAGGGCTGCAAGGTCGGGGACGTCGCTGACGGCACCATCAACTGCCCGTGCCACGGCAGCAAGTTCGCGATCGCGGACGGCTCGGTGACGAACGGGCCTGCGAAGAAGCCGCTGGCGGAGAAGAAGATCGCGGTGGCGGGTGACGCCGTCACGCTGGCGTGAGCGGGCAGCGGCCCACCCGGCAGGGGTACCCCGCATCGTCGGGGCCGGGTGGCCGGTTCCGGTAGCCGCGCGGTGACGATCACGCGGGAGCGGTCGCCGGACCTGCTGGACGCTCGCGGCCCGTGAGGTCGTGACCGGTGGTGCTGTCGACGTGGCCGGGCAGCTCCCCCTCGAACCGGTCGCCGGTGGAGGAGGTGCCGGACGGCTCGAACATCAGGATCGAGCCTCCCGGTGACGACGGCCTGTGCTCCACGCCCCGCGGCACGACGAACGTGTCGCCGGTGCGCAGCGCCACGGTGGACTCGTGCCCGTCCGCCTCCCGCACGGCGACGTCGAAGCGCCCGTCGAGCACGAGGAAGAACTCGTCGGTGTCCTCGTGGACGTGCCAGACGTGCTCGCCGCGGACGTGCGCCACCCGCACGTCGTAGTCGTTCATCCGCGCCACGATGCGGGGGCTGTAGACGTCGTCGAAGGAGTTGAGGGCCTCGGTGAGGTTGACGGGTGCCATGCCCCGATTCTCCCGCGCCCGACGGTCTCGTTCTTGTACGTCCGGCGCCGCGTTCCGCCACTAGAATCCGCCGCATGATCTTCATCGTGGTCAAGTTCCCGGTCAAGCCCGAGCTCACGGACGGGTTCCTCGCCAGCGCGGCCGCCTTCACGCAGGCCACCCGCGAGGAGGCGGGCAACATCTTCTTCGAGTGGGCGCGCAGCGCCGAGGAGCCCGACACGTTCGTCCTGACCGAGGCCTTCCAGGACGGTGCCGCGGGCGCGCACGTCAACTCCGCGCACTTCACGGCGTTCGTCGAGTGGGCGCCCGACGTCGTCTCCGCCACCCCGCAGATCATCAGCGTCCAGGACGTCCCCGGCACCGGCTGGGGCGAGATGGGCGAGATCAAGCCCCGATGAGTTCGGCCGGCCGTGGTGCTCCCCTCTCGTACACCGGCGAGAGGAGATCGCTGCGGACCTGCCGCAGGTCGTGTCCCGGGACGAGTGTGGGGACGAGGGCTGCAGCAGCTGCAGCGCGGGCGCGGACGAGTGGTCGCCCGACGCCTCCGTCGCGCCCGTCGTGTACGACTACGCGCCCGCCGACGCGCCGGAGACGAGCGCGGAGGTCCCCGGGCTGAGCTGCTTGCTCCGTGACGGCGGGCGCGCGAGCCCCGTGGCCACCCGCCCGGTCGGGTGCCGCATCATCAGCGGATGGTGCGGGCGCTCTGGTGGGGAACGGCTGTCGGCCTCGGTGTCGGGGCCGCGTCGAGCGGGATCGGGTGGTTCTACTCCTCGGTGCTGCTCGACCCGACGCAGCGGCCGGTGTACCCGGAGCGGGTACTGGCCGTCGACGGGACGTCCGTGACGCTCACGGCCACGCGCCTGGCCGCCCAGCCGGGCACGTGGGGGCTGCGGTGGCCGGACGGCCTCGCCGTGATCGGGCCCGTCACGACGACGCGGCCGGGTGCGGTGGTGCGCCCGCTGATCGGCGGGGACATCCCGGCCGTGGGCACGGCCGCCCTCCTCGACACCGGGCCCTACGACCCCGATCCGTCCGCGCGCGGCCTGGAGTTCGAGACCGTCCACATCCCCACCCCGCTCGGACCGGCACCGGCCTGGCTGGTCGACGCGCCCGGGGACACGTGGGTGGTGATGGTCCACGGGCGCGGTGGGGCGCGCCGTGAGGCGTTGCGCGTGCTCCCGGCGTTGCACGGGTGCGGGTTCCCGGTGCTGGTGTCGACCTACCGCAACGACGAGGAGGCGCCGGCGAGCCCGGACGGGCGCTATCACCTCGGCGACACCGAATGGCTCGACCTGGAGGCCGCGGTCGAGCTCGCGCTGGACCGCGGGGCCCGGCGGCTCGTGCTGTTCGGCTGGTCGATGGGCGCGGCGATCATCGCGGCCTTCCTCGACCGGTCCCGGCACCGGGACGTGGTCGCTGCGGCGGTGTGGGACGCGCCGCTCGTCGACTGGCGGGCCACACGGCGCCAGCAGGCGCGCAACCGGCGGCTGCCCCCGGGCCTCACGTCCGTCGCCGCGGCGATCACGAGCCGGCGCATCGGCATCGACTTCGACCGCTTCGACCTCCGCCGGCGCCCACCCGCGGTGCGGCCGCCGACCCTGGTCGTGCACACCACCGACGACACCGCCGTGCCCGTGGCCCCCAGCCGTGCGCTCGCCGCTGCCGCGCCTGCGCTCGGATGGCCGATGGAGTACCTCGAGGTGGCCGACGTGGAGCACACCGGGGCCTGGAACGCCGACCCCGCGGCCTACGAGCACGCCGTCGTCGCGTTCCTGGGCCGGGTGCTGACCTGACACCTCCCCGGAGGGGCTGGCACGATGGGGTGGTGACCGAACCAGGCAAGCACACCGCGACGCTGCGGACCAACCAGGGCGACATCGTCATCAACCTGTTCCCGGACCACGCGCCGAAGACGGTGGACAACTTCACCGGGCTCGCCACGGGCGACAAGAGCTACACCCAGCCCAACGCGAGCGGCGGCGACTCCGGCCCGTTCTACGACGGCTCCGTCTTCCACCGCGTCATCTCCGGCTTCATGCTCCAGGGCGGCGACCCCACCGGCACCGGCCGGGGCGGGCCCGGCTACCAGTTCGCCGACGAGTTCCACCCCGACCTGCGCTTCGACAAGCCGTACCTGCTGGCGATGGCCAACGCGGGCCCCGGCACCAACGGATCGCAGTTCTTCATCACCGTCGGCCCGACGCCCCACCTCAACCGCAAGCACACGATCTTCGGCGAGGTGGCCGACGCGGAGTCCCGCGCCGTCGTCGACGCCATCGCCACCATGGCCACCGACGGGTCCGACCGGCCGCTGTCCGAGGTCGTCATCCAGCGCGTCGAGATCGCCGGCTGACCGTCATGTCCACGCCGCCCACCACCACGACCCCGGTTCGCGCTGCGCGTCCGGCCGAGGAGCACGTGGCATGACCTACCCCGCGGGCCCGCCGCCGTACCCACCACCTCCGGGTCCGGCGGCGGTCTGCGTGCGGCACCCGGATCGCGCCACGGGGCTGACCTGCACCCGATGCGGTCGCCCCGCGTGTCCCGAGTGCCTGCGTGAGGCGTCCGTCGGCTACCAGTGCGTCGACTGTGTCGGCCAGCGGTCTCCCGACGTCCGTCGCCCGGCCGCGGCCGCGGCCGCGCGGAGCCGCCCGCTGGTGGTCTGGACGCTCATCCTGCTCAACGTGGCCGTCTACGCGTGGACGGTGGTGCAGGCCGGCAGTGTCACCGGCAATACCGACGCCGCGCTGTTCGACGAGTGGCAGCTCGCTCCCGTGCTGGTGGCGGACGGCGAGTGGTGGCGGCTGATCACCGCGGGGTTCCTGCACATCGGGCCGCTGCACATCGCGTCCAACATGTTCGCGCTGTGGGTGCTGGGCCGCGATCTGGAGAACGTGCTCGGCCGGGGCCGTTTCCTCGCGCTGTACATGATCTCCCTGATCGGCGGCTCGGCCGCTGTGATGATCTTCAACTCGCCCAACCAGCCCGTCGCGGGCGCCTCCGGGGCCGTGTTCGGGCTGATGGGCGCGTTGCTCGTGGTGCTGCTGCGGGCCAAGCAGCCGGTCGGGCAGGTCGTCGGGCTGATCGCGATCAACGTCGTGATCAGCCAGCTCGTGCCGGGCATCTCGCTCACGGCCCACATCGGCGGGCTCGTGGTCGGGGCGCTGTGCGCGGCGGTGCTGGCGTATGCGCCCGAGCGCAACCGCACGGTCGTGCAGGCCGCGGCGCTGACCGGGCTGACCGTCGTGCTGCTGGCGGTCTGTGCCGTCGCGACCTTCACGTAGGTAGCCCCGCGCGCATGGTCGTCAGGGGCGCAGCGCGAGCAGTTGCGGGGCCACGTCCTCGGGGTCGGCGGCGAGGTCGAGGCGGCCGAACACGAACAGCTGCTCGGCGCCCGCCGCGGTGAGGGTGTCGACCTCCAGCAGCGAGCTCTCCCGCCCGAAGCGACGCACCCGCAGCACCCGCACGCCCTGCACCAGCGGCCACGGGTGGTGCCGCTCACGCCACAGCCCGCCGACCGTCAGCCCGTCCGCGTCGGCGCGCAGCCGCGGCCGGGCCCGGCTGCCGAACAGTGACGCCAGCCCGATCCCCACCGCCGCGGCGCCGGCGATCAACCGGCCGGCCGGGTCGGCGTCGCCGAGCCAGAGGGCGACGCACCAGCCGATCGCGGCCACGGTGGCGATCCATCCGCAGACCACGAGCCCGGCGGGCGGGCTCCATTCCCGAACACCGTCGTCACCCATTGTCACCTGTCCACAGCGGTTGTCCACACTGGGGACTACTGACAACGGTGTTTTTTCGCAGCTCAGCGCCATCTCATGGTCATCAGAAGGCCGATCACGATGAGTGAGAAGCCGATGAGGAAGTTCCACGATCCCAGCGCGGTCATGAACGGGATGGACGGCCCGGCGAGATAGTTGACGACGAGCCAGACCAGTCCGAGGCCCATCAGGCCGAGGAACACCGCGACGTAGACGGGGTTCGTGGGACCCGCGACCTTGACCGGTGTGGTGCTGCGCCGCTCGCCGGGCGGGGTGTAGACCGGCTTCTTGCGGACCCTGGACTTGGGCATCTGCTGACCTCGCGTGACGGTGTTCGGCGCCGGATCCCGGAAGTGACCCGCGCGTGCTGGACCCCACGGTATCGCGCCGGGCCACCGCAGCGGAGCCCGTTGCACGCGGAGGCCGCGAACCGGTGTGCCGGGCGCCCCGACCCGCACGGTCAGGCGCGGGCGCTCAGTTCGGCCATCTCCGCCGTCAGTGCCACCACGTCCGCCTCGGGGGCCGGGTGGCCTGCGCTCGCCATCCAGGTGGCCAGCATCCGGTGCCCGCCCTCGGTGAGGACCGACTCGGGATGGAACTGCACGCCGTGGATCGGCAGCTCACGGTGCCGCAGCGCCATCACCACCCCGCCCTCGGTGCGGCCGGTGACCTCCAGCTCGGCGGGCATCGACTCCGGGCGGATGGACAGCGAGTGGTAGCGGGTGGCGACGAACGGATCGGGCAGCCCGGCCAGCACGCCCACGCCGTCGTGGTGCACGAGCGAGGTCTTGCCGTGCAGCAGCTCCGGCGCGCGCTCGACGACCCCGCCCCAGGCCGCACCGATCGCCTGGTGCCCCAGGCAGACCCCGAGCAGCGGCAGCGACCGGGCGGCGGCACGGCGGATCACGTCGATGCTCGCCCCGGCGCGCTCGGGCGTGCCGGGGCCGGGGCTGACGAGCACGCCGTGCACCTCGTCCAGCTCGTCGAGGTCGACCTCGTCGTTGCGCCGCACGACGGTCTCGGCGCCGAGCTGCGCCAGGTACTGGACGAGGTTGTAGACGAAGCTGTCGTAGTTGTCGATCACCAGGACGCGCATCGCGCCAGTGTGCTGCATGGCTCAGTTCGTGCCGAACGAGAATCCGCTGGTGGACTTGCCGATGAAGAGGGTGATCTTCTGATCCTGGTCGGCGGTGGCGCCGGCCTGCGGGTTCGTGCCGATGGCCTTGCCGTCGAACTGCGGGAACTGGTTGCCGATGTCCTGGTCCTGCGTGTCGATGTTGGAGAAGCCGGCGTCGCGCAGCGCCTTCTTCGCGTCGCCCTCGCTCTGCCCCTGCACGTTGGGCACCTGGCCGGAGGTGTTGCCCTTGCCCGTGGAGACCTGCAGGACGACGTTGGAGCCCTTGGCCACCGTGGTGCCGGCCGCGGGATTGGTGCCGATCACCTGTCCGGCGTCGCCGCCGCCGTCGACCTGGGTCACCTGCACCTGCAGGCCGGCATCGGTGAGCGCCTTCTGCGCGCCGGCGAGATCCCGGTCGGTCACCTGCGGCACCTGGATGTTCGTCGGCTTGGTGCCGATGACCACCGCCACCGCGCTGCCGCCCTGGGCGGTCTCGCCGGCCTTCGGGGTCGAGTCGATGATCTTGCCGACCAGGGTGGAATCGCCGGTCTCGGCGTTGGACGTCGCCCCGAGAGTGAGGCCGAACTTGGCGAGCGCCGTGGTGGCCTCCTCGGTGGTCTTGCCGACCAGCGTCGGCACGGGAACGGCGGCCGGCCCGCTGCCGACCGTCAGGTTGACCACGGAGCGCTGGGCCAGCGACGAGCCCGCTGTCGGATCGGTCGCGAGCACCTTGCCCTTGTCGGCCAGCGACGACTCCTGCTGCGACACCTTCCCGACCGTGAACCCGGCGGCGATGATGGCGTTCTGCGCGTCCTGCTGGTTCTGCCCGGCCACGGTGGGTACCGCGACGGTCTTGGGCGCCGCGGGCCCGCTGAACACCTGGTAGGCGACGAACCCGATCAGGCCCAGCACCACGACGGCGGCCGCGACGATGCCGATGATGCGGCCGGTGCGCCGCGGCGGGTCCTCGTCGTAGTACTGCTCGTAGCCTCCCGGCGGGGTGGCGTGCCGGCCGTTGATGCGGCGGGTGGGCCCGGTGGTGGGCGGCGCCATCATCGCCGTGCGCTCGTCCTCGCTCATCACCGACGGCGCGTGCGGCGTCTGCCCGGTGCGGACGCGCACGAGGTCGGTGCGCATCTCGGCCGCCGACTGGTAGCGGTTGGCCGGGTTCTTGGAGAGCGCCTTGAGCACCACGGCGTCGAGCGAGGGCGGGATCGACGGGTTGACCTGGGACGGGGACTTCGGATCCTCGCGGACGTGCTGGTAGGCCACCGCGACGGGGGTGTCGCCGGTGAACGGGGGCTCACCCGTGAGCAGCTCGTAGAGCACGCAGCCGGCCGCGTAGACGTCGCTGCGGGCGTCGACGGGCTCGCCGCGGGCCTGCTCCGGGGAGAGGTACTGCGCGGTGCCGATGACCGCAGCGGTCTGCGTGACGTTCTGGCCCTCGCCGAGCGCGCGGGCGATGCCGAAGTCCATGACCTTCACCGCGCCGGCGCGGTTGATCATGATGTTGGCCGGCTTGACGTCCCGGTGGATGATCTGGTGGCGGTGGCTGAAGTCGAGCGCGGCACAGACGTCGGCCATCACCTCGATGACCTTCTGCTGGGTCATCGGCCCCGTGGACTTGACGATCTCGCGGAGCGTCTGCCCGTCGACGTACTCCATGACGATGTAGGGCAGCGGGCCGAACTCGCTCTGCACCTCGCCCGTGTCGTAGACCGCGACGATGGCCGGGTGGTTGAGCGCGGCCGCGTTCTGCGCCTCGCGGCGGAACCGCATCTGGAACTGGGGGTCGCGGGCCAGGTCGGCACGCAGCACCTTGATGGCCACGTCACGCCCGAGCCGGGTGTCGAGCCCACGGTGCACCTCGGACATGCCGCCGTAACCGAGC
>JBBQEF010000151.1:0-13364 GCA_038320445.1 Mycobacteriales bacterium | reverse complement strand
GCGCATCTCGTGGCGGTCGAGCCGGTTGTCGAGGTCGTCGAGGCGCTTGTGCAGGCCGCCGAGCCGGTCGTCGAGGCCGTCCATGCGGCCGGATATGCCCTCCATGCGCCCGGCCATGCCGTCGAGGCGGCCGTCGAGCTGGGCGAACGGCTTGGCCAGCTTGTCGGGCAGCGACTCGATGGCGCGGGCCACCGACGCGAGCGTGGCGTCCTGCGCGTCGAGCTTGGCGACGGTCTCGTCCAGCCGCTCGGCCAGCACGCTGACCTCGGTGCGGTCGGGGAGCTCGGTGAGCCGCTTGCGGACGGTTCCGAGCGCGTCCAGCGCGGCGAGCCGGGCGTGGATCTCGTCGAGCGAGTCGAAGATCTGCTGCTGCTCGCTGTCGCGGATCTCGGCGGCGCGCGTGAGCATGCCGCGCATGCGGTCGAACGAAAGGGCGGAGTCATTGCTCATGGCGGCGGGGAGCTTCCTCTGAGCCGGGCACGGAAGGGGCAGCCCAGAGGGTAGCGAGAGAAGTGGATCACCCGTCCGCGGCACCCCGTTCGGACGCTGTGCCCCGATCGGAGCAGTGCAGACGCCCGAACTGCGATGTTCTAGCGTTGCCGGTGTGCCCGCCCCGCTGAACGCCGAGACCGTCCGCGACGCACCCAAGGTGCTCCTCCACGACCACCTCGACGGCGGGCTGCGCCCCGCCACCGTCGTCGAGCTGGCCGAGGCCACCGGCTACCGCTCGCTGCCGAGCGCCGACCCCGTCGCCCTGGCGCGCTGGTTCCTCTCCGCGTCGCACTCCGGGTCGCTGGTGCGCTACCTGGAGGGCTTCGGCCACACCGTCGCGGTCATGCAGACGACCGACGCGCTGGTGCGCGTCGCCGCGGAGTGCGCCGAGGACCTCGCCGACGACGGTGTCGTCTACGCCGAGGTCCGGTTCGCCCCGGAGCGGCACGTCGAGCAGGGGCTCTCGCTGCCGGCGGTCGTGGAGGCGGTGCTGGAGGGCTTCCGGCTCGGCGTCGCCCGCGCGACGGACCGCGGCCGCCGGATCCGCATCGGATGCCTGCTCACCGCCATGCGGCACGCCGCGCGCTCACGCGAGATCGCCGACCTCGCCGTCCGGTACCGCGACGTCGGCGTCTGCGGGTTCGACATCGCCGGCGCCGAGGCCGGGTTCCCTCCCACCCGCCACCTCGACGCGTTCGAGGACCTGCGCCAGCAGAACGCGCACTTCACGATCCACGCGGGCGAGGCGTTCGGGCTGCCGTCGATCTGGGAGGCGCTGCAGTGGTGCGGCGCCGACCGGCTCGGCCACGGCGTGCGCATCGTCGACGACATCACCATCGCCGACGACGGCACCGCCAAGCTCGGCCTGCTCGCCGCCTATGTCCGCGACATGCGCATCCCGCTGGAGATGTGCCCGACGTCCAACGTGCACACCGGCGCGGCGCCGTCCCTCGCGGAGCACCCGATCGGCCTGCTGAGCAGGCTGCGGTTCCGGGTCACGGTCAACACCGACAACCGGTTGATGTCCGACGTCTCGATGACCGGCGAGATGACGGCGCTGGCCGAGACGTTCGGCTACGGCTGGTCGGATCTGGCGTGGTTCACCGTCAACGCCATGAAGTCGGCCTTCCTCGGCTTCGACGAGCGGCTCGCCCTGATCACCGACGTGATCAAGCCGGGGTACGCGGCCCTGCAGGCCTGATGTCGCGCACGGGGACGTGCCGACTCGCGGAGTGGGTTCGGGTGTCAGTTGAGGTGCAGGCGGGCCTGGAGCTCGTCGACCAGCCGGCGCCACTGCGCGGCCTCGTCGTCGAACGGCGGGCTGGGGGCCAGGCGGGTGGGGTCGGGCTTGATGATGAACGAGACCAGCCAGCCCAGGGACTGCGAATCGGCCAGCGCCTCGCGCGGCTCGTCGTCGCCCGCCCACTCGCCCACGTCGAGCAGCAGCTCGGTGGCGAGCTGCAGCTGCGCGCCGTCGACGGCGGTGACGCCTGCGGCGAGGTCGCCGTCCAGGCCGGTGAGGGGGTAGGCGTTGGGCGCGTCGACCTCGACCTCCAGCTCGCCGACGCCCGCTGCCTCGACGACGTCCGGCCAGGTCGAGGCGGCGGTGAGGTCGTGTCCCTCCGCGCCGTCGCCGGCGATCCAGCGGGCCAGCGCCCGCTCGCTCGCGAAGACCTCGATGGTGCCGTCCGAGCCCAGGAACACCGGCGCGTCGTCGAGGTAGCAGCGCAGGGTGACGAACTCGCCGTCGCGGGTGGTGATCCGGATCGGGTCGATGCCGACCTCGGTCCAGAAGCCCGCGGGTTCCGCGTCGAGGGGGTCGTCGTCGTCCGGTCCGGGCGCCTCCTCGGCGGCCTTCTCGACGAGCGCCATCTCCTTCTCGGCCGCGGCGAGCGCGCCCGCGTCGACGTCGGGGGTGTCGACCATGTCGTCGAGCGCGTCGATCACGTCGTCCCACCGCTCGGAGACGACCTCGACGAGCTGGGCCCACAGCCGCGAGCCCTCACGCCCGGCGAAGGGCAGCGTGCCCTGGCGCAGCAGACCGAACCCGGGCGCGGAGTCGAGCACCTCGACGACGACGTCGAGATCGCAGACGTCGGCGATCGCACGCACCATGTCGGTGATCTCGGCGAGCTCCCCGATCGTCCACGTGTCGGCGTCCTCGGCCACGAGCTCGGGCACCCCGACGATGTCGTAGCGCTGCGTCTCCTCGGGCACGAGCTCGGCGACGTTCAGGTCGGGCACCACCGACCATGCGGGGTGGTCGACCAGGTCGTGCTCGTCGGCGGTACGCACGAACGCGGCGAGCTGGGTGACCTCGGGGAAGGCGAACAGCGAGTCGTCGTCGCCGAGGAACGCCTGCCATTCCTCGCCGTCCTCGCGCCACGGCGGCGCCCAGAGCGTGACGAGGTCTCCGTCGGTGAGGGAGAGCTGGATCGGGACGATGTCGCTGGCCACGGCGGCGAGGGTAGCCGCCGGTCCTGAGGGCCGGGTCAGCGGCCGACGGGGTGCCAGACCGTCTTGATCTCGCTCCACGCGCGCAGCCGGGCGGTGCCCGGGACGCGCGAGTGGTCCGCTTCGGCGGCCGGGCGGGGCAGCACCCGCTTCACGGTGCCCGCGGCCGCGCGCTCCAGCGACGCCGCCAGCTCCTCGGGCGCCCCGGCCAGATCGAGTCCCTGCACC
Organism: Mycobacteriales bacterium; assembly: GCA_038320445.1. Classification (GTDB taxonomy): domain Bacteria; phylum Actinomycetota; class Actinomycetes; order Mycobacteriales; family Pseudonocardiaceae; genus Pseudonocardia. The sequence goes on along the minus strand of JBBQEF010000151.1, from coordinate 10,190 downwards.
TCGGCGTGCGCCGCGAGCCAGGGGGCGAGCTCCGCCGTGCGTCCGGTGAGGACGTTCACGACTCCACCCGGGACGTCCGATGTGGCCAGTACCTCGGCCAGCCCGATCGCGGGCAGCGGCCGCGCCTCCGACGTCACGACGACGGCGGTGGCGCCCACCGCGAGCACCGGCGCCAGCACGTCGACGAGCCCGAGCAGCGACGACGACTGCGGCGCCAGCACCCCGACCACCCCGGTCGGCTCGGGCGTCGACCAGTTCACGTAGGGCCCGGCCACCGGGTTGACCGAACCCAGCACGGACACGATCTTGTCGGTCCAGCCCGCGTACCAGACCCAGCGGTCGATCGCGGCGTCGACGATCCCGGCCGCCTTCCGCCTGCTCGCTCCCTCGGCCGCCACGACGTCGTCGACGAACGCCTCGTGCCGCGACTGCAGCATCTCGGCGACGCGGTAGAGCACCTGCCCGCGGTTGTACGCGGTGGCCCCCGACCAGCCGGGGAACGCGGAACGGGCGGCGCTCACGGCGTCGCGGACGTCCTTGCGCGAGGCCAGCGACGCGTGGGCGAGCAGCCGGCCCTTCGCGTCGGTGACCGGGTAGCTGCGCGCGGACTCCGAGCGCGGGAACGCGCCGCCCACGTAGAGCTTGTAGGTCTTGGCGACGGTGAGGCGCCCGGCCGTGTCGTCGGCGCGCCCACCCGGGGAGAGGCTCATCGTGGTGTTCCCCATCCGGCCGTGCCCTCGACGGCCGGTGCGGGGCGGTCGGCCGTCATGGGCGCGAGTCAACCACATCGGCGCCGAGCACGAGGGTCACCGTCAGGCGTCGAGGTAGGCCCCGAGCCCGATCCGGCCACCCTCCCGGCCGAAACCGGACTCGCCGTAGCCCCCGAACGGCGAGGTCGGGTCGAAGCGGTTGAAGGTGTTCGTCCAGACGACGCCGGCCCGCACGCGCTGCGCGGTCCACATGGCCTTGGCGCCCTTGTCGGTCCAGAGGCCGGCCGACAGCCCGTAGGGGGTGTTGTTCGCCTTCGCGACGGCCTCGTCGGGCGTGGGGAACGTCAGCACCGAGAGCACGGGGCCGAAGATCTCCTCACGGGCCACGCGCATCGTCTGCTCGACGCCGGAGAACACGGTGGGCGGGAAGAACAGGCCCTTCTCCGGCAGCGGGCACGGGCTGGTCCAGCGCTGCGCGCCCTCGGCGTCGCCCGCCGCGGCGAGGTCGACGATCCGGTCGAGCTGGGCGCGGGAGTTGATCGCGCCGACGTCGGTGTTCTTGTCCAGCGGGTCACCCACCCGCAGGGTCGCGATGCGGGCGTGCAGCAGCTCCTCGAACTCGTCGGCGATCGACTCCTGCACCAGCAGCCGCGACCCCGCGCAGCACACGTGCCCCTGGTTGAAGAAGATCCCCTCGACGACGCCCTCGACGGCCTGGTCGAGTGCCGCGTCGTCGTAGACGATGTTGGCCGCCTTGCCGCCCAGTTCCAGCGTCAGGTGCCGCCCGGTGCCCGCGAGGCGCCGCTGGATCTCCTTGCCGACGTCGGTGGAGCCGGTGAACGCGACCTTGTCCAGCCCGTCGTGCCCGACCAGCGCCTGCCCGATGTCGCCGGCGCCGGGGAGCACGTTGAGCACGCCGGCCGGGAGCCCGGCCTCGGCGGCGATCTCGGCCAGCACCAGTGCCGTCAGCGGGGTGGTCTCGGCGGGTTTGAGGACGATCGTGTTGCCGGCCGCGAGCGCGGGGGCGATCTTCCAGACCGCCATGAGCAGCGGGAAGTTCCACGGGATGACCCCGCCGACGACGCCGAGCGGCCTCGGGTCGGCCCCGAAGCCCGCGTGCGCGAGCTTGTCGGCCCAGCCCGCGTGGTGGAACAGGTGCGCGGCCGCGGTCGGCACGTCGACGTCGCGCGACTCGCGGATCGGCTTGCCGTTGTCCAGCGTCTCCAGCACGGCCAGCTCGCGGCTGCGCTCGGCGACGACCCGGGCGATCCGGAACAGGTACTTGGCGCGCTCGGCGCCGGGCATCGGGCCCCAGGTCTTCTCGTACGCCCTGCGGGCGGCCGCCACCGCACGGTCCACATCGGACTCGGACGCCGTGCCGACCTCGGCGAGCACCTCCTCGGTGGCCGGGTTGAGCGTCTTGAGCGGCTCGCCGCCACCGTCGACGAACGTGCCGTCGACGAAGGGGCGGTAGGACGGCTGCAGGTTCGCCACGGCGGCGGACTCCCGTGCGGGGGCGTAGGTCCAGGGCTCCATCAGGCGGTCACCACTCTCATCCGGCTCCGATGTAGGACGCGCCGGAATAGTGCCCCTCCAGCTGCGTGCGCCGCTGCCGGAGCAGGTCGTTCAGCAGCGACGACGCCCCGAAACGGAACAGCTCCGGCGTCAGCCACTCGGGCCCGGCCACCTCGTTCACGGCGACCAGGTGCTTGATCGCGTCCTTCGCCGACCGGATGCCGCCCGCGGCCTTCACGCCCCGGCGCTCGCCGGTGGCGCGGTGCCAGTCGCGCACGGCCAGCAGCATCAGCGCGACGACGGGCAGCGTGGCGGCGGGCGAGATCTTGCCGGTGGAGGTCTTGATCACGTCGGCGCCGGCGAGCAGTGCGAGCCAGGACGCGCGGCGGACGTCGTCGTAGCCGGCCAGCTCGCCGGTCTCCAGGATGACCTTGAGGTGGGCGGTGCCGCAGGCCTGCTTGACGGCGACGATCTCGTCGAACACCTGCCCGTAGCGGCCGGACAGGAAGGCGCCGCGGTCGATCACCATGTCGATCTCGGACGCGCCGGCCTCGACGGCGAGCGCGGTGTCGGCCAGCTTGACCGGCAGCGACGCGCGGCCCGACGGGAACGCGGTCGCGACGGCGGCGACCCCGACGCCGCTGCCCCCGAGCCGCTCCACCGCGACGCCGGCCAGATCGGCGTAGACGCAGACGGCGGCGACCGCGGGGACGTCCGGGTAGTCCGGGTCCGGGCGCATGGCCTGGGCGCACAGCGAGCGGACCTTGCCCGGGGTGTCGGACCCCTCCAGCGTGGTGAGGTCGATCATGGAGACGGCCATGTCGATGGCGCGCATCTTGGAACCGGCCTTGATGCTGCGGGTGGCGAGGCCGGCCGAGCGGCGCTCCAGCCCCACCTGGTCGACGCCGGGGAGGCCGTGCAGGAAGCGCCGCAGCGACACCTCGTCGCGGGCGACATCGGCGAGCGCGCCCGGGGCACTCCCCGGGGCCGGGACGGTGGTGGTCACGGCTGCGAGTGTAGGTCCCGCCGGGGTCGCCACGCAGTTCCCGGACGGGGACACCGGACGCGCCCGGACGGTGCGCCGCCCGCCGCGAGGGGCGGTGAGCGGTGACGGAGCGCTACGGCCGGATCAGGTGGAGCTGTGCAGACGGACGACGCCGACCGTGACGTCCTCGAGGCCGCCGCGGTCGAAATCCCGCCGCAACTGGTCGGCCTTGACGGTGGCCGTGAGGCCGTCGAACGGCCCGTGGGCGTCGACCTCCCCGGTCTGGGGGTCCACAGCGAGGACGACATAGCCGTCGCACTGGGTGAGCTTCTCTGCTGCAGCGACCAAGGTCGCCTCGTCAGAAGTCGTGTTCTCCGGCACCGGATCACCTCCTTGTCACTAGTACAGCGTCGCGAGGGCGTCCGACGTGACAATGTTCGAGGCAGACCACCCGTTCGGGTCAGGGTGAATCCCGCTGTTGCCCACTGTTCGTGCCGGGCCAGGAACGGAGGGCGCATGAACCGCTGGACCCGGCCCGTCAACGTCACGATCATGGCACTCTTCGTGATCGCGACGGCCAGCGGCGGGCTCGCGTTCCTGGCCGGTGCCCCACCGGTGTCGGGGGCGGTCGTCGCGGTGCACGGAGCGTCCGGGCTGGGCCTGATCGTCCTCGTCCCGGCGAAGATCCGGATCGCCCGCCGGGGCCTGCGGCGGCCCGGGCGATCGCGGAAAGTGATCAGCCTGGTGCTCGCCGTGCTGGCCGTCCTGGCGATCGGCAGCGGGTTGCTGCACGCCGTCGGCGGCTTCCGGCCCTACCTCGGGCTGCTGCCGATGCAGATCCACGTCGGGTCCGCGCTGCTCGCCCTCGCGCTGATCGTGGCGCACGTGGTGGCCCACCACGTGCGGGTCCGGCGGCCGCTGCTGCGCCGCACCGACGTCGAGCGGCGGGTCGCACTGCGGGGCGCCGCCGTCGTGGCCGGGGCCGCGGCGCTGTGGGTCGTCGCTCCCGGCCGGGAGCGACGGTTCACCGGCTCGCACGAGGTGGGCAGCGGTGACCCCGCCGTCATGCCCGTGACGAACTGGCTGTTCGATCCGGTGCCGTCCCTCGACGCCTCGACGTGGCGGCTGCGGGTGCCCGGCCGCGCGCTCGATCTCGCCGACGTGGGTTCCCTGCCGCAGGCGACCGTGCGTGCGGTGCTCGACTGCACCGGCGGCTGGTACGCCGAGCAGGAGTGGCGCGGGGTGCCGGTGGCGCAGCTGGGGCTGCCCGCGTCGCGGTCGGTGGAGGTCGTGTCGTCGACGGGGTACCGGCGCAGGCTGCCCGCGGACGGGCCGCTGCTGCTCGCCACCCACGCCGCGGGCCGGCCGCTCTCGGCCGGGCACGGCGGACCCGTGCGGCTCGTGGTGGCGGGTCGGCGCGGGTTCTGGTGGGTGAAGTGGGTGGTGGCGGTGGAGGTGACCGACGAGCCGTGGTGGCTGCAGCCGCCCCTGCCGCTGCAGTAGGTCAGGTGCCCCGGTGCCAGGATCGCCGCATGCACACCCTGCGCACCCCCGACGAGCGGTTCGCCGACCTGCCCGGCTTCGCCTTCCCGCCGCGCTACGCCGACGTGCCCGATCCCGACGGCGGCACGGTGCGCATGGCGTGGGTCGAGGACGGGCCGCCCGACGGTCCGGTGGTGCTGCTCCTGCACGGCGAGCCGAGCTGGTCGTTCCTGTACCGGACGATGCTGCCGGTGCTCGCGGCCGCGGGGTTGCGGGCGGTCGCGCCGGACCTCGTCGGGTTCGGCCGGTCCGACAAGCCAGCGGAGACCGGCGACCACAGCTACGCCCGGCACGTCGAGTGGGTGCGGGCGCTCGCGTTCGACGTGCTCGACCTGCGCGGCGTCACGCTCGTCGGCCAGGACTGGGGTGGCCTGCTGGGGCTGCGGCTGGTGGCCGAGCACCCGGAGCGGTTCGCGGCCGTCGTCGCGGCCAACACCGGGCTCCCGACGGGCGACCGCGACATGCCGGCCGTCTGGTGGGAGTTCCGGCGGGCCGTCGAGAGGGCGCCGGAGCTGGACGTCGGGCGGCTGGTGCAGTCGGGCTGCCGCACCCGGTTCACCGCGGAGGTGCGGGCGGCCTACGACGCGCCGTTCCCCGACGAGACGTACAAGGCGGGTCCGCGTGCGATGCCGCTGCTCGTGCCGACCCGGCCCGACGACCCCGCCACGGCGGCGAACCGCGCAGCCTGGAACGCGCTGCAGGCGCTGGACCTGCCGTTCCTCTGCGCGTTCAGCGACGGCGACCCGATCACCGCCGACATGGCGCCGGTCCTGCGTGCCCGGATGCCGGGCGCGGCGGGCCGCGACCACCCGACGATCGCCGGCGCCGGGCACTTCCTGCAGGAGGACGCGGGGCCCGCGCTGGCGGCCGAGGTCGTGCGCTTCGCCGCGGCACTCCGGTAGGGCTGCGCCGGGATAGCCTCTGCGCCATGGATGTGCTCGTCGTCGATCACCCGCTGGCCAGGGCCCGGCTGTCCACGATGCGCGACGCGCGCACCGACAACGCCACCTTCCGCGCCGCGCTGCGCGACCTCACGCTGATGTTGATCTACGAGGCGACCCGGGACGCCCCGGAGGCGACGGCGCCGCTGCACACCCCCGTCGCCCGCACCACCGGCTACCGGCTGGCCGACCCGCCGCTGCTGGTGCCCGTGCTGCGCGCCGGGCTGGGCATGGTCGACGCCGCGCAGGCGCTGATGCCCGAGGCGCAGATGGGGTTCGTCGGCATCGCCCGCGACGAGGAGACCCACCAGCCCACGCCGTACATGGAGTCGCTGCCCGAGACGCTGGCCGGGCGTCCCGTGTTCGTGCTGGACCCGATGCTCGCCACCGGCGGCTCGATGGCCCACACGATCCGGCTGCTCACCGAGCGCGGCGCGTCCGACGTCTCGGCGATCTGTGTGCTCGCGGCACCCGAGGGCGTCGCCTTCCTGGAGAGGAGCGGCCTGCCCGTGCGGGTGGTCACGGCCAGCATCGACGAGCGGCTCAACGACTCCGCCTACATCGTCCCCGGGCTCGGCGACGCGGGTGACCGTCAGTTCGGCGCCGTGTGAGGGCCGTCCACACGCCAGCCGTCCAGCACCGCCCGCAGGGCCGACTCCAGCCGGTCCGCCGCGCCCGGCGGGAGGAAGCCCCGCAGCTGCAGCGTCGCCCAGCCGTGCACGGTGGTCCACAGCGTCACCGACGCGGTGGCGGAATCGGTGTCGGGGCGCAGCACCTTCTCGTCGACGGCACGGTCCACCGCCTCCCGCAGCGGTCCGAGCGCCGTGCCCGTCACCGTGCGGGCACGTGCGGGTCCGGGCAGCAGCGTCGGGCCGCTGAACATCAGCGTGAACAGGTGCGGGTCGGCGAGTGCGCTGTCACGGTAGGCCAGCCCGGTGCGCACCAGGTCGTCGAGTGCGTCGCCATCGGGCCGGACGGTCGCGAGATGGCGCCGGAGCCGCTCGAACGCCTCGTCGAACAGGGCGGTGAGCAGGCCGTCCTTGCCACCGAAGAGCGCATAGACGGCGGTGGTGGAGGTCGCGCAGTCGCGGGCGAGAGACCGCAGGCTGAGCCCACCGAGCCCGTCGGTGGACACGATGTCGCCCGCGCGGCGGAGCAACCGGCCGCGCAGATTCTCGTCGTGGATCTTCGGACGAGCCATGCGGAAGGTTAACCCGCGTCCGGCATGATCGCGGCAGCGAGGACGGATCCGAGCTCGGAGCAGGCCTCCCGGGCCGCGGCGTCAGGAGCACCGCGGACCTCGACGGCGGGCGCCGCGCGCCGCCACCCCATCCCGCCGGCGATCGATTCGACCGACCGGACGGCGCCGGTCAGGTCGAGGTTGCCGTGCACGTAGAGGCCGTAGGGGAGGTTGCGGGTGTCGTCGGCGCAGACGTGGAAGACGGTGTCGAAGAAGTGTTTGAGGGCCCCGGACATGTACCCGATGTTGGCGGGGGTGCCGAGTACGATCGCGTCCGCTGCGAGCAGATCGGACGCCGTCGCGGCCAGCGCGGCCCGGCGAACGACCTCGACGCCCGTGATGTCCGGGTGGCACGCACCGTTCACCACCGCGTCGAACAAGTCCGCCGTCGCGGGTGACGGCGTGTGGTGCACGATCAGCAGTCGGGCCACGGCCATCATGCTGCCGTACCGGGTAACGCGGGGGTCGGGTGCACCGAGCCCTCCGCCGGGAGGGAGTGCGGGGATGCGCGGTCGGATCGGCGGGACCGGCGCGGTGTCGGGCGTCGTCGCGGTCCTGCTCGTGCTCGCGTTCGGCATCCGGGCCGATTCCGGTGGCGCCCCGGCACTGCAGCCGGCCGCCTCCGCGGTGGGCCTCGCCGGGGCCCCCTTGCGGATCATGCCGCTCGGCAGTTCCAGCACCGTCGGAGCGGGCAGCCTCGCCACGGCCGGGTTCCGGGGCCCGCTGGAGTCCCTGCTGACCCGCGACGGCGTCGCCTTCGACATGGTCGGCTCGCAGCAGTCCGGGCCGCCGTCGATGGCCGACCGCGACCACGAGGGCCACGGCGGCTGGACGATGGCCCGGATGCAGCCGTACGTCGCGGCCTGGGTGGCCCGCCAGCGACCCGACATCGTGCTGCTGCAGGTGGGTACGAACGACCTGATCACCGGGGCCAGCGCCGCCGTCGCCGCCGATCGGCTCGACGTCATGCTGCGGACGATCCACGCAACGTCGGCGGCGTCGGTGATCGTGGCCGGCGTGTGGGCCCCGCTGCGCACCCGGCTGCCCGCTCGCACGGAGTACACGCGGCTCTCCGCCGCGGTCGTGGCGCGGCACCGGTCGGCAGGCGAGCCCGTGACGTTCGTCGACACGTCCACGTTGCTCGGCCCCGGCGACGTCTACGACGGCCTGCACCCGGACGCCGCCGGCTACCGCAAGATCGCCGCACTGTGGGACCGGGAGATCCGCGGTGTCCTCGCGGCGCGCCACTAGCGATCCTTGGTCGACGGTGAGTGGTGGTAGGCCAGTAGTGATCGTTTGGCGGGTTGGCCGTTGTGCCAGATGGCGGCGGTCAGGGCGGGGAGCCGCTGGTGGATCCGCACGGCGACACCGGTGATGGTGTGTCCGCCGCGTCCTTCGAGGTCGAGTTGACCTTTGACGGGGTCGAAGATCGACTCGATGGTCTGGCGGAGCGGCCGGAAGAACCGGGCCCAGCGCGGGGTGGTTCGCCCTTGCGGGCCGGGCACAGTAACTCGACCCCTGCCGCACCGATGGCGGCCTCGAACTCGCGACCGTAGTAGTTCTTGTCCCCGATCATGACCTGGGTGGTGGCGTTGGGCGAGCAGGGCGGGGTCGGCGGCCAGGACCGAGACCACGACGTGGCGCTCGTCGGCTTTCGCGCCGGTCAGCGCGAACCCGACCGGGAGCCCGTGCAGGGTCGCGATCAGATGCAGCCGCAAACCCAGAAGAACCGGGAATGCGATGCGCAGTAGCCGTACTCGGCGTAGCCGGCCAGGTCCGAACGTCGCGCGGTCTCCCGGGAACGGCCGCACTCGACCGGGGCGAGTCGACCACCCACACGTCATCAACAGATCGTCGGTGCGCACGTACAGTGCCGTCGCGAGGGTGTCCAGGTCAGCGTCCACGAGAGCCTCCTGCTCTTCTGGGTCAGCGCGCTGATCTTGGGCACCCTCCGCCGCTCGTCGGCACGCGCCGCGTCGCGCCAACACCTTGGAGTTGGTTCATCTGGAGCCAAAGCCGTTCAGTTGGCTGGTTTGCCGCCGGGTTGTTCGCCGAGATCGGGCTGTACCAGGTGCGGACAGCTGTGCGCGGGCGTGAACGCGCCGGCGGTGACCACCCCGGCGTCGAGCGGTCACCGCCGCCCGGGTCCGGGTCGAGGTGGCGCCGTTGCGTGCGCTGATCGACCTGCTGCGCGGCGCGCGGCTGCGTGCGCGTCGGCTCGGCCCGCGGCTGTGGCGGCGCCGTGGTGAGTGCCCGGTGCGGCCCGAGCGGGCGGTGGCACCGGCGTGGGATGCGGCGCGTCATACCGCCGACACGGTCGCACTGTGGGGTACATCCCCGGTACCGATCCGACCAGAGGGAGGTGCGGGCGAGCGGGCAGAAAACAGCGCTTGATCTGCGTCAATACGCGTGCGGTCGAACACATGTTCGAGTAGAATCGGGGATGTGCCGAACAGTCTGCTCGCCCTCGCGCACCGCCTCCTCACCGAGGCGGTCGACGCGCTGGCCGCCGCCGGTGCGGGCGCGGGTGACGGCGAGCTGATCTCGGTGCTGACCCTCGGCGAAGGTGTGGCGCGGCGGCTCGACCAGGTCACTGTGAGTGCGTTGGCCGATCTGGAACGCCGCGGTGTGTTCGCCGAGCGCGGGTACCGGTCCACCGTCACCGCGCTGGGTGATCTGCTGGGGTGGGAGCGGTGCGAGGCGCGGCGCCGGCTGGTGGCGGCCGAGCACATCCGGCCGCGCACCGCGGTGGACGGCACCGTGTTGGCGCCGCGGTTGGCGGCGACCGCGGTGGTGTTCGACGCCGGTGCGGCGAGCCTGCGCCATGTCGAGGTGATCGCCCGGGTGCTGGGCTCTCCCGCCGCCGGGCGGTTGTCGCCGCAGGTGTGGGCGGGCGCCGAGGCCCAGCTGGCCGGGTGGATCCCGGACTGCACCCCGAACGAGCTGCAGGCCCGCGCCGTGCAGCTGGTCGACGCGTTGGATGCCGACGGGCCCGAGCCTGATGACCGGCCCGAGCTTCAGCTCAACGAGCTGCACCTGCACCGCAACCCCGACGGGGGCGGCGGCACCGTGAAGGGCAGCTACACCGATGCGGCGATGTTCGACGCGATCGCCTCGCTGATCGACACCACGTCGAAGCCGTTGACCGCCGACGATGACCGCACCCCGGCGCAGCGGCAGGCCGAAGCCCTGGCGGATGCGTGCGGGTACGTCCTGGACCATGGTTCCAGCGTCGAGGTGCCGGCCAGTGGTGGTCG
>JBBQEF010000150.1:0-13365 GCA_038320445.1 Mycobacteriales bacterium | reverse complement strand
GTGTTCGTGTTCTTCGCGTCGCGGTTCGTGCTGTTCGTGACGGCGTGGGCGGCCACGTCGAAGGACAACGAGCAGGAGGTTCCGGTTCCGGTGCCGGGGCCAGCGGTGATCCACTCCGAGGTGACGGTGCGGAGCGGACCTTCCGGCGGTGCTGCGGCCGGTCTGCTGGGCGTGGGCGCGCTGGGCGGCGTGCTCGCCGGACGCCTCCTGGGCCGCCGCTGACCGTGCACCCGAATGGCGATCACGCCTGCGGGTTGCTCCGCGCCCGTGAGCGTCGTCGCCACCAGAGGACGGCGATCCCGCCCACGACGACCGCGGTACCCACCAGGACGGGGGCGGACGGGTCAGCGGCCGGGGCGATGCTGGACGGCGGGGCACCCGTGGGCGCGGCGACCGGCGGAACCGGCCGATCGGGTGGCGGTGCGTCGACCAGAGCCCCGACCGCCGCCGCCGAGGGGTGGGCGAACCCCATGTCCAGCAACGCCGCCGCCTGCTGCCACATCGGTACCGGCCGCTGCTCTCCCCGTACCAGCACCGCCACGAGCCGGTGCCCGCCCCGGTCCGCGGCCGCGATCAGCGTGTGCCGCGCCGCGTCGGTGAACCCGGACTTCCCCGCGATCGCGCCCGGATAGCGCGGCAGGAACTGGTCGGAGTTGGACAGCACGAAGCCCGGGTGGTCGCCCCACCCGGGGAACGGGACGGTGCGGGTCGCGACCGTCGCGGCGAACAGCGGGTTGCGCATCGCCACCCGGAACAGCAGCGCCAGGTCGTAGGCCGAGGTGGCCATGCCCGGGCCGTCGAGCCCCGACGGCGTCGCCGGACGGGTGTCGAGCGCGCCCAAACCCCGGGCCGTGTCGGCCATCGCGGCGGTGGCCGCGGAGTCCCCGCCGAGCGCGCGGGCGAGTGCCTCGGCCGCGTCGTTGCCCGAGTTGAGCAGGAGGCCCTGCAGCAGTTGCCGGACGCTGTAGCGCCCGCCGGGCCCGATCCCGACCTTGCTCCCGTCGACCCGCAGATCCTCGGCCGTACCGTCGACGGCGGTGTCGGGATCGAGCCGGTCGAGCACGACGAGCGACGTCAGCACCTTCAGCGTCGACGCCGGCCGCTGCCGCTCGTGCGGGGCGCGGGCGGCGAGGACGGCACCGGTGTCGAGATCGGCCAGCACGTACGACGCGACCGTGACGGTCGGCGGAGCGGCCGGGCCCACGTCCCCGCACGCGCCCAGCGCCACCCCGCCGACGGGCTCGACCGGCCACGGCAGCGGCGGCGGGACGCTGGTCTCCTCGACCGCGGCGGGAGGCGGCGGAACCTGCTGCCCGGGGCACCCCGTCCCGGTGGCCGGGGGAGCTGCGAGCGCCACGATCAACGCGAGTGCCCCACCCAGCGCGGCCCACGACACGCACCCACTCTGTCGGACCGCCCACCCGGCGCGGTAGGGCCTGCGGGGGCCGGATCATGATTCGCGGGTACCTCAGGTGGGGGTGCGCTCGGCACAGGCCTTCACGGCGGCGAGGGTGCGGTGCATGCCGTCGACCATGAGGGTCTCGCGATCCCGGCCGAGCAGGCCGCTCGCCATCACCGCCCTGATCAGCGCGCTCGGCGGGGTCGTGCGGTCGCGCCACTGGGTCAGCCGGGCGCCGTTCCCGTCCGGGTCGATCCGCCAGCCCCACGTCATGCCGTTCTCCGCCACCGTGAACGCGAAGCGTGACGGCCGCTCGCACTCGACCACCCGGCAGCGGGTCGGCCACCGCACCCAGCCACGGGCGTTGACGCCGACGAACCGCGCGCCGACGGCCGGACCGGTGGCGCCACCGGTCCAGCGCCCGCCGCGGTTCTCCGGGCTCCATTCGCCCATTCGTGTGATATCGGTGACCAGGTCCCACACCCGCTCGGGGCTTGCGTCGATCGTCACGACGGCTTCGTTCATCTGGCGAATGTTGCACACTGCACGCGATCGGTGAGAATCCGATCACCCTGAGGAACCGACGATTCGGTCACGCCCGGAAGTCGACCATGTGAATCGGGCCGGTCCTCGGCTAACGTCCCGACCTCGGATCGGGTCCAGATCGGGCCGGCCGGAACAGGAGGCGTTCCTCAGTGCGGATCAACCGAGGTTTCGTGCTGGCAGCCGCGGTGCTGACCAGCGCGCTGGTGGTCACCGGATGTGCCCGCGACACCAGCGCGCCCCCCGCGGCCGGTGGGGGCACCGGCGGCGGTACCGCGTGTGCCCAGAACCCGACCCCGGCCGGTGCCGGCGCCGGTGGCGCTGCCGCAACCGCGCCTGCCCTCGCCAAGTCCGACGCCTCGAAGCTCAAGGTCGGTGTCGCCTACGACATCGGCGGGCGCGGCGACGGCTCGTTCAACGACGCCGCCGCCGCCGGCCTGGAGAAGGCCCAGACCGACCTCGGGCTGCCGAAGACCAGCACGAAGGAGCTCGCGGCCGCGGCCAACGAGAGCGAGGACGCTGCGGCGACCCGCCTCACGCAGCTGGTCACCGACGGCTACAACCCGATCATCGCGGTCGGCTTCAAGTACGCCAGCGCGGTGAAGTCCGCCGCCACGGCGAATCCGAACGTCAAGTTCGGCATCATCGACGACGACACGGTGGTGCTGCCGAACGTCACACCGCTGGTGTTCGCCGAGGAGCAGGCGTCGTTCCTGGTCGGCGCGGCCGCGGCGCTGAAGTCCACCACCTGCAAGGTCGGCTTCGTCGGCGGCGTCGAGACCCCGCTGATCCAGAAGTTCCAGGCGGGCTACGAGCAGGGCGCCAAGGCCGTCGCCCCGAACATCCAGGTCGACGTCAAGTACATCAGCCCGGCCGGTGACTTCAGCGGGTTCAACGACCCGGCCAAGGGCACCGAGATCGCACGCGGCCAGTACGACGGCGGCTCCGACATCGTCTACGCCGCGGCGGGCGCGTCCGGCAAGGGCGTGTTCCAGGCGGCGGTGGCGGCGAAGAAGCTGGCCATCGGCGTCGACTCCGACCAGTTCAACGCGCCGGGCTACGAGGCCCTCAAGCCGGTGATCATGACCTCGGCGCTCAAGCGCGTCGACACCGCGGTGTACGACTACATCAACGCGACGGCCGCCGGGAACCTCAGCACGGTGCCCAAGCGCTTCGACCTCACCGTCGACGGCGTCGGTTACGCCACCTCCGGCGGCAAGATCGACGACGTCAAGGCCGACCTCGAGGCCTACAAGGCGGCGATCGTGGGCGGCAGCATCAAGGTCAACACCACGCCCACCTCGTAGCGCGCGACGCAGGACGGGGGCTCGGCGCGCCGCAGCGGGCGCCGAGCCCTTCGGCGACGATGCTCGGGCCCGCAAGCGGCCCTCGTGCCGTCCGCGGAGAAGACTGGAGCCATGGCGGAGAACGAGTACGTCGTCGAGCTGGCCGGCATCACGAAGCGCTTTCCCGGCGTCGTCGCCAACAGCGACGTCGACGTGGCGGTCCGCCGCGGCGAGGTGCACGCGCTGTGCGGTGAGAACGGCGCCGGCAAGTCCACGCTGATGAAGATCCTCTACGGGATGCAGCAGCCCGACGAGGGCACCATCAGCGTCGACGGCACGCTGCAGCACTTCCGCTCACCCGCCGACGCGATCAAGGCCGGCATCGGCATGGTGCACCAGCACTTCATGCTCGCCGACAACTTCACCGTCGCCGAGAACATCCTGCTCGGCGCGGAGGGGCAGCTCGGCATGGGCGCCAGGGCGCGAGCACGGATCGCGGAGCTCTCGCAGGTCGTCGGCCTCGACACCGACCCGGGCGAGCTCGTGGAGCGCCTCGGGGTGGCCGACCGGCAGCGGGTGGAGATCCTCAAGGTCCTCTACCGCGGCGCCCGCACCATCATCCTCGACGAGCCGACCGCCGTGCTCGTGCCGCAGGAGGTGGACGACCTGTTCGCCACGGTCCGCACGATGCAGGCCGACGGCTACACGTTCCTGTTCATCTCCCACAAGCTCGACGAGGTGCGCAGCATCGCCGACCGGATCACCGTGATCCGCCGCGGCACCACCGTCGGCACCGCCGATCCCGCGACCGTCACCAGCCGCGAGCTCGCCGAGATGATGGTGGGCAGCGAGCTGCCGTCGCCCGAGACGCGCGAGTCGACGGTCACCGACCGCGAGGTGCTGCGGGTCGAGGGCCTCTCGCTCCCGTCCGACCTGGGTGGACGCGCGCTGCTCGACGACATCGACCTCGTGGTGCACGCGGGCGAGGTGCTGGGCATCGCCGGGGTCGAGGGCAACGGCCAGACCGAGCTCGTCGAGGCGATCATGGGGATGCGGCGCGGGACCGGCACCGTGACCCTCGACGGTCGCGACGTCAGCAGGGCGTCCACCCTGGAACGCCGCGAGGCCGGCGTCGGCTACATCCCCGAGGACCGCACCCGCCACGGCCTGCTGGCCACGCAACCGCTGTGGGTCAACCGCATGCTGGGCTACCAGAGCCGCCCGCCGGTGGCGCGCGGCGGACCGTTCGGGCTGCTGGACCTCGCCGCGGCGCGGCGCGACACCGAGCGCATCGTCGAGGAGTTCGACGTCCGCACACCCGGTGTCGACGTGCCCGCCGCCGCGCTGTCGGGCGGCAACCAGCAGAAGCTCGTGGTCGGCCGGGAGCTCTCGGGCGAGCCGAAGCTGCTCATCGCCTCGCACCCCACGCGCGGCGTCGACGTCGGTGCGCAGGCCGCGATCTGGGAGGAGCTCAGGCGCGCCAGGGCCCGCGGGCTCGCGGTGCTCCTGATCAGCGCCGACCTCGACGAGCTGATCGGTCTGTCCGACACGATCGCCGTGATCCTGCGCGGGCGCCTGGTCGCCACCGCCGATCCCGCTACCGTCACTCCCGAACAACTGGGCACGGCCATGACCGGGGCAGGTGACGCGGCGTGATCACACCGACGGGCCGCGGTACCCCGGCGTGCGGCGCGCCTGCGGGCGGGGGATGCCCGCTGTGACGCGTCTGCGCACCGTCCTCCTGCCGCCGCTCCTGGCCGTCGTCTCCGCGGCGCTGCTGTGCGCCGTGGCGCTGCTGATCAGCGGCGACTCGCCGGGCACGGCGCTCGTCGCGATGGTGGAGCAGGTCGGCCAGGGCACCACGGCCGTCGACATCGTCAACAGCGGCGCCATCTACTACCTCGCCGGCCTGTCGGTGGCGATCGGCTTCCAGATGAAGCTGTTCAACATCGGCGTCGAGGGCCAGTTCCGGCTGGCCGCCTGCGTCGCGGCGATCGTCGGCGGCTCGCTGCCGCTCCCGCCGGTGATCCACACCACCGTGATCATCCTGGTCGGGGCGCTCGTGGGCGCGGTGTGGGCCGGGATCCCGGCCCTGCTCAAGGCCTACCGCGGGGTCAGCGAGGTGATCTCGACGATCATGCTCAACTTCGTCGCCACCGGGCTGATCGCCTACCTGATCAGCACCAAGGCGTTCGGAGTGCTGCAGGGCAACAACATCTCGACGCCGCCGATCGAACCGAGCGGCTGGTTCCCGGGGCTGTCGTTCGGGACCAAGGGGACGGTCTTCGGCATGTTGCTGGTGTCGGTGGCCCTCGGGATCGGGTACTGGTTCCTGCTCAACCGCACCCGCTTCGGCTTCGAGCTCAAGGCGTCGGGCGAATCCCCCACGGCGGCCACCGCGGGCGGCGTCGACGCCCGCCGGATGGTGATCGTGTCGCTGTTGCTCTCCGGTGCGGTGGCCGGGTTGGTGGGCCTTCCGGAGCTGCTCGGCCGCGACCACGCCTACACCCTCACCTCGCCGCAGGGCTACGGCTTCACCGGCATCGCGATCGCGCTGCTGGGCCGCAACCATCCCGTGGGCATCGCGCTGGGGTCGGTCCTGTGGGCGTTCCTGGACAAGTCGGCGCTCGCACTGGACAACGTCGGAGTGCCGCGTGAGATCGTGCTGATCATGCAGGGTTCGGTGGTGCTCTCGGTCGTCGTCGCGTACGAGATCGTGCGGCGCTACGGGCTGGCGGCCGAGCAGCGGCGGGTGGCGGCGTGAGGCGGCGGCTCCGCCGCCCGTGCGCGGCAAACGTCGTTCTGGCAACGTTTGCCGCGCACGACCCTGAGACTCGCGGGGAGGCGGTTGCATGATCGCGCCGACCACCACCACGGCACCGGTCCGGGTCGCGGCATGACCGCCCTCGTCACGGCTCCGTCCACGATCCCGCCGCCTCCGCCCGCGCGGCGCCGGATCCCGGGCTGGGCGCGCTCGATGATCGTCGTCGCGATCGGGCTGTTGCTCCTGTCGATCACCGCGACGCTCACCGGCCAGATCCAGCTGACCTCCAGCGGCACCTCGCAGGCCGCGGTCCGGCTGCTCCTGCCCATCCTCCTCGCCGGGCTCGGCGGGCTGTGGTCCGAGCGCGCGGGCGTCGTGAACATCGGGCTCGAGGGCATGATGATCCTCGGGACGTGGGGTGCGGCCTGGGCCGGCTACCAGTGGGGCCCGTGGGCCGCGATCGTCGGTGGCATCGTCATGGGGGCGCTCGGCGGCGCGCTGCACGCCCTGGCGACCGTGACGTTCAACGTCAACCACATCGTCTCGGGTGTCGCGATCACCCTGCTCGGCACGGGTGTCGCCAAGTACCTCTCGACGCTGCTGTTCCTGCCGGTGTCGCAGAACCCGCGCCAGTCGCCGCCGCTCACCGGCTTCGACACGTTCTCGATCCAGCCGCTGGCCGACGGGCTCACGTCGATCGAGGGTCAGCAGCGCGTGGTGCTCTCGGACGCGGCGGGCCTGCTGGGCGGGCTGATCAGCGGGCTCACCCCGCTGGTCGTGATCGGGATACTGCTGGTGCCGGTGTCGTACCTGATCCTGTGGCGTACCCGGTTCGGCCTGCGGCTGCGCTCGTGCGGTGAGAACCCCACGGCCGCCGAGTCGCTGGGCGTGCCGGTGCTGTCGTACAAGTACGTCGGCGTGATCATGTCCGGCGCGCTGGCGGGGCTCGGTGGCGCCGCGCTCGTGCTCAACCCCGGCCAGCTCGGCTACCTGGAGGGCCAGACCGGGGGCCGCGGTTACATCGGGCTCGCCGCCATGATCTTCGGCAACTGGCGGCCCGCCGGGCTGCTCGCGGGCTCCGCGCTCTTCGGCTACGTCGACGCGTTGCAGCTGCGCGCGGGTGGCGAGGCCGTGCACGCGCTGCTGTACGGCGGCACGCTGCTGGCCGTCGTCGTCGCGGCTCTGTGGGTGGCGCGGCGGCGCTGGCTGCCCGCCGCGATCGCGCTGGCGGCCGGCGTCGCGGTCTACCTGCTGTACCTGGCGATCGACACGGTGCCGCGCGAGTTCGCCACCTACGCGCCGCAGATCGTGACGTTGCTGGTGCTGGCGGTGGCGTCCCAGCGCCTGCGCATGCCGGCCGCGGACGGGCTGGAGTACCGGAAGGGGGAAGGTGACTGAGCGGAGCTTGCGGAGCGATCATGAACACTGAGATCTGGGAGGGCCTCCGTGCTGCAGCGGTCGCTGCAGCGGGCTCCGCCTACGCGCCCTACTCCCACCTGGACGTCGGCGCCGCCGCGCTCTGCGACGACGGCCGGATGGTCGTCGGCTGCAACGTCGAGAACGCGTCCTACGGCCTCGGGATGTGCGCCGAGTGCACGATGGCCGGGCAGCTCCGGCTGACCGGTGGCGGCCGGTTCACGGCCGTCGCGTGCCGTTCGGGCACCGGTGATCTGCTGATGCCGTGCGGCCGGTGCCGGCAGGTGCTCTACGAGTTCGGCGGGCCGGACTGCCTGCTCGACACACCCCGCGGGATCCTGCCCCTGAGCGAGGTCCTGCCCGACGCGTTCGGACCCGAGGATCTTCCGTGAGTGGCATCCGAGCCTCAGGATCCGACCAGCGTGGCCGACCGTTGCGCAATGCTCGCGTCGATGTCCCTGCGGAGGCCGTCGGATGCCCGCAGGGACGCAGACCATTCCGGCCACCGCGAGACGGTCGCCGCGATGACCTCTCGGCCGATCTCGGCGAGTTCGGCGTCGCTGCCGATCCGACGTTCGAGGCGGTCGAACGTGGACAGTCGCAGGCGCTCGTAGCGCTTCGTGCCACCGAACTTCATCCCGAACTCCTCCCTTGCTCCCATGTAGTAACGGGTGGACACGAGGTCGTAAGCCGGAGCCAGCGCGGGGACGCGCGGATCGCGATAGATCAGTGACCAGTTCTTCAGATGGGCATCGCCGTTGGCGACGAGAATCGAGAAAACGAGTCGCCGAGCGTACTCACGCAGACTCGCGACGTCGTGCCCGCGGTAGATCAGTGACCCGACCGTTTCGAAGTTGCCTCGGTACTTGTCGTCGGGGTAGACATCGCGGACCTGCGCGAGATCCTCGATGTGCACCAGGCCGGTGTGGTCGTCGCGGTCGAACCGGCGCACGGCGTAGGCCCACTCCTCATGCCCGGGCCATACTCCTGCGGGAAGCCCCATGACCTCGTCGCGATGGACCATCCGCACCTCGGGCACATCGATGCCCACCGCCCCCGCCAGCGACATCATCGTGAACTCGTTGCGGGGCACATCCGGGTAGATGCGATCGGGAAGTTTGACGATCCAGTCGCCGCCCACGCCGGACGCAGGGAGGGTGAGCCGGTCGTGCTCGGCAAGCATGGAGAACTTCAGTGCGATACCGGCCAGCGAGAACCGCCAATGTGCCTTCCCGGTGTCCCGCTCGGGGGCAGGTTGCCGCTCGCCGCTCGCCCACTCGCCGTCCGAGAGGACTTCATCTGCCCGAACCGGGCGTACCCGGACAGCGCCCGGCAGGTCGTGACCGACTTGCGCGAGCAACTCCATCTCGCGGTGTGCCGACACCCCGCGCTCGAGGGCGATCCACTCCCGGAGCCTGCCCTCTGGGAGCAGGTTCGAGAACCAGGGAGGTAGTCGCAGGGTGGCCGCGTACCGGGCGCCGAGGTCCTGCTCGAAGACCAGGCCCAGTACCGGCCGGGTGGGGTCGTCGAGATAGCTCCCGGTCACCACGAATCGGGTGTGATCGCCGCGTTGGGTGAGCGTGCCCACGCGAAGATCACGCAGCCATACGCCGTAGTGGCGTTCGGGCAGGCTCATCCGTCAGCGTCGTCGAGATCGTCGATGACCAGATCCGCCAGCGGGGGCGTGTTCTCGAAGCCCCATTCGCACCTGCGCCGCAAAAAGTCCTGCAGGTCGGTGGTGAGCTTCTCCTGCCTCTCCTCGACGAAGCGGGGCACATCCCCGTCGATGAGGAAGCGCTCGATCTCCGGGGTGATGGCATGCGAGGTGAGCACAGCCGACCAGATCTTTTCCGAGAGATCCTCCGGTCTCCTCTGCAGAAGCCCGCTGACGGTCGGGATCTCCTCGTCGAGCACGGGCATCAGAAGGCGGTTGGCGGCCCACAGCCGCCGGTTCTCCGGAACGGATCGACGCGTGAAGATGTCACGTACCGCGTCGGCCGCCGTGCTGCTGTCGGACAATGCCGTGGTGAGGTCGCTGCGGGTGTACTCGTCGCCGTTGTCGGCCCGCCGTGGTCGCCGACTCCACCAGCAGCAAACGATGATCTTCGCTGCCGATTCGTTGGTCTTGAAGCGCCGAGGATCCGGCAGCGGCGGCTCGCTGTCACCGATGACATCGAGAAGGCCGCGCAGCGAGGCGCCGATGTCGCCGCTCACGATCTTGCTGCAGAGTGTACGAGTGGCGCCGGTCGTGCTGCCCTTGGCAATCGCAGGACCTGCTACAGCAGCGCGCCAGAACCACCGGTGCAGCAACCGTGACTCGGCGGGTCGCAGATCGGGGTGGAGCGCAAGGAACCGCGTGAGGACGACCAGGAGGTAGCGATAGGGCACCATGCCGTAGTGGGGCACCCCTGCGGTGACGAGAAACTGGACCGCCCGGGCCAGCGCTTCCGCTCCGTGAAGGTACGCACCGTCCCGATCCTCGGACGGAAAGTCGACCACTCCGCGGTGACGGGCGGGATCGAACTCCCACCGGATCTCCCGCTGGATGTCCGGCCCGCGGCGCGCCAGGATGCATTGCAGGACCGTGTCGTTGTCCAGCCGTCCGAATCGGAGCCGTTCGTCGATGTCCGACGCGATCCGGTCGATCGTGATGCGGTGTTCGGCCTCGTTCTCAGTGCCGGCGTTCAGGGCGGAGAAGACCTCGGCGCGGCTGAGTCGCTTGCCTGAGTTGTTCATCCGGTCGAAGATGTCCTGCAACACGTGGACGTCATCCTGTACGACCTGGTAGGCGGGTATCCCGTACTGGCGCAGATCGCGCGCCAGGTTGAACGCCGCGTCGCGATGTTCGATCGCCTCGGGGCGATCGGCGAACCAGGAGAGCACCTGAGTCAGGTCGAATATCACCGGCATCGGCACGACGAATGAATCGTCGGTGGAGGGCAGGGGCACGACAGCGTCGGCGCGCAGGTCGTACCCCAGTGCGAACCGCGGATCCCGACGTCCGTCCGGGTGCAGGACGTTGGCCAGGCTGGTCACGCGCTGCTGGCCGTCGACGACCCACAGCGCGCGGTCGAGCTCGGGTCCCTCGATCGTGAGACTTCCGAGGCTCAGCGGCTCGGCCCGCGCGGAACGTTCCCACAACAACAGGCTGCCGACCGGGTAGCCGCGGTGGATGCTGTCCATCAGCTGGATGACGTCGGACCGCGTCCACTTGAAGGCACGCTGGAAATGGGGGACGCGGATCTGCCCGCTCCAGGCGAGCTTGACCAGGTCGTCCAGGGTCAGGGTCCGAGCGCCAGTCCTGGTGTCCACACTCATCGACATCGCGTCTCCTCGCTCCGCGCTCCAGTGTGGCGCACCACCCCGACAGTTCTTGCGACGAGGGACGGGCGCGGTGTGGATAGGGTTCGTCAGGTGCACATCGTTGACGTGATCCACGCGAAGAGGGACGGCGGCCGGCTGTCCGACGAGCAGATCGACTGGGTGCTCGCCGCCTATACGCGCGGCGATGTGGCGGACGAGCAGATGGCGTCGCTCGCGATGGCGATTCTGCTCAACGGCATGGAGCCCGACGAGATCGCGCGCTGGACCCAAGCCATGATCGACTCCGGCGAGGTGCTGGCCTTCGGGGACATCGGGCGGCACCTGGTGGACAAGCACTCCACCGGCGGCGTCGGCGACAAGATCACGCTGCCGCTGGCTCCGCTCGTAGCGGCCTGCGGAGCGGCGGTGCCGCAGCTGTCCGGGCGGGGATTGGGGCACACCGGTGGGACACTGGACAAGCTGGAGTCGATCCCGGGCTGGCGCGCGTCGCTGTCGCTCGACGAGATCACGGCGCAGCTGTCGGACGTGGGCGCGGTGATCTGCGCGACCACGCCCACCCTGGCCCCCGCCGACCGCAAGCTCTACGCCCTGCGCGATGTCACCGGCACCGTCGAGTCGATCCCGCTGATCGCCAGCTCGATCATGAGCAAGAAGATCGCCGAGGGCACGGGCGGGCTGGTGCTCGACGTCAAGGTGGGGTCGGGGGCGTTCATGAAGACCCTGCCCCACGCCCGCGAGCTGGCCGAGACCATGGTGCGCATCGGCACCGCCCACGGCCTCGCGACGACCGCGCTGCTCACGGACATGTCCGCGCCGCTGGGCCGGGCGGTGGGCAACGCGCTGGAGGTGGCGGAGTCGGTCGAGGTGCTCCGCGGAGGCGGTCCGGCCGACGTCGTCGCGCTGACGGTGGCACTGGCGCGCGAGATGTTGGCCCTCGCGAAGATCGACGCCGACCCGGCGGAGGTGCTCGCATCCGGCGCCGCCTACGCCGTGTGGGAGCGGATGATCGCGGCGCAGGGCGGCGACCCGACGGCCCCGCTGCCGGTCGCGTCCCACGTGGAGCAGGTGGTGGCCGACCGGTCCGGCGCCGTGGCGTTCGACGCGCTGGCCGTCGGCGTGGCGTCGTGGCGGCTCGGCGCGGGCCGGGCACGCAAGGAGGACGCCGTGCAGGCCGGTGCCGGGGTGCTGCTGCTCGTCGAGCCGGGGGAGCAGGTGGAGGCCGGCCAACCGCTCCTGCAACTGCACACCGACACCCCCGACGCGGTGCCCGGCGCTCGCGCGGCCCTCGACGGCGGCATCCGCATCACCGACGCCCCCCCGCCCCGCCGCGCCCTCGTACTGGACACGGTCCGCGCCTGAACCCGCCGGGTCAGTTGTCGTCCGGGTCGTCGGTGACCGTGTCGGACGCGCTGGCGCCGTTCGAGCTCTTGACCGAGACCTTGCTGCGGCCACGGCGGACGGCCGGGCGGGGCGGGGGCGGGGGCGACTGGACGGCGGCACCGCGGCCGAGGATCAGCTCCGCGAACGTGGCCATGGCCTCGTCGAGCTGGCCGGCGTTGCGCTGCTCGGAATCCTGGTTGGCCTGCTCCACGAGCCTGCTGATCGACGCCGTGTCGGGCCGCTCGATCAGCACGGCGTCGAGCTTGCCGAACTTTTCGTCGATCTTCCCGCCGACGCCCTCCTCCAGCGTGTCGAGGCGCCCGCCCACCGCGTCGAGGCGCGTGGCCAGCGACTCCAGCTTCCGCGCGAGCCCGTCGAGCGGCTCGGTGGGGTCGACGGCGGGGCGGCCGGCCAGATCCTCCAGGCGGCGGTGCAGGCCGACGCTCGTGTCGCCCAACAGGTTGCGCAGGCCCTCCCCGGTCTCCTCGAACGAGCGCGTGGCCGCGTCGAGCTGCTCGCGGACCGTGCGGTCGACGCCGTCGATGCGCTCCTTGATCGGCGTGCCCACCGAGGACGGCATGGCGTCGAGGCGCATCTCGTGGCGGTCGAGCCGGTTGTCGAGGTCGTCGAGGCGCTTGTGCAGGCCGCCGAGCCGGTCGTCGAGGCCGTCCATGCGCCCCGAGATGCCCTCCATGCGCCCGACCATGCCGTCGAGGCGGCCGTCGAGCTGCGCGAACGGCTTGGCCAACTTGTCGGGCAGCGACTCGATCGCGCGGGCCACCGACGCGAGCACGGCCTCCTGCGCGTCGAGCTTGGCCACGGTCTCGTCGAGACGCTCGGCCAGCACGCTCACCTCGGTGCGGTCCGGCAGCTCCGTGAGGCGCTTGCGCACCGTGCCCAGCGCGTCGAGCGCGGCGAGCCGGGCGTGGATCTCGTCGAGCGAGTCGAAGATCTGCTGTTGCTCGCTGTCGCGGATCTCGGCGGCGCGAGTGAGCATGCCGCGCATGCGGTCGAACGAAAGGGCGGAGTCATTGCTCATGGCGGCGGGGAGCTTCCTCTGAGCCGGGCACGGACGGGGCAGCACAGAGGGTAGCGAGCCCAGTGGATCACCCGGACGCGGCACCCCGTTTGGACGCCATCCCCCGTTCGGAGTAGTGCCGACCCTCGGAGCAGGATGTTCTAGCGTGATGCCCGTGCCTGCCCCGCTGAACGCCGAGACCGTCCGTGACGCCCCCAAGGTGCTGCTGCACGAC
>JBBQEF010000149.1:0-13370 GCA_038320445.1 Mycobacteriales bacterium | reverse complement strand
ACCAGCGTGACCGCGGTGACGGCCAGATCGGACGTGGTGCGCCCCAGCACGACCGCCACCCGCGACATCGGCAGCGAGCGGAACCGGTCGAGGATGCCCTTCTGCAGATCGTTGGCCATGCCGATGGTGGTGAAGAAGACGTTGAACGAGACCGTCTGCACGAAGATGCCGGGAATCAGCCACTCCCGGTAGACGTCGCCGCCGAGGCTGCCCCCGAACACGTAGGCGAACAGCAGCACGAACATGATCGGCTGAACCGTGAGGCCCACCAGCGCGTCGGGGACGCGCTTCATCGCCACCAGGTTGCGCCAGGTGATCACTCCGCCGTCGCGCACGGCCTGCGTGAGCACGGTCACGAGCCCGCCTCCTCCTCCGCCGGCCGGCCGGTGAGGCCGAGGAACACATCGTCGAGCGTGGGCCGGGCCAGCCCGACATCGAGCACCTCCACGCCCTCGGCCTCGAACCGCCGCACGGCCTCCACCAGCGCCTTCGTGCCCTGCGTGACGGGCACCGACAAGCGGCGCAGACCGGCGTCCACCACCGGTCCGCCGGAACCGACATCGGCCAGCACCCGCCGTGCGGGCTCCACCTGCTCGGGCTCCGCGACCACGAGCTGCAGCCGCTCGCCGCCGATGCGGGCCTTGAGCTGATCCGCCGTGCCCTCCGCGATCACGCGGCCGCGGTCGATCACGACGATCGTGTCGGCGAGCTGATCGGCCTCCTCCAGATACTGCGTCGTGAGCAGTACCGTGGCCCCGTCTGCGACGAGCTCGGAGATCATCGCCCAGGTTTCGAGCCGGCCCCGGGGATCGAGGCCGGTGGTGGGCTCGTCGAGCACGACGACAGCCGGCTTGGCCACGAGCGCGCCGGCCAGGTCGAGCCGGCGGCGCATGCCGCCGGAGTAGGTCTTGGACGGCCGGTCGGCCGCATCGTCGAGCCGGAACCGATCCAGCAGCTCGCGGGCGCGCTCACGCGCGGCGCGGCGGCGCATGCCGTACAACCGCCCCACCATGTAGAGGTTCTCGAAGCCGGTGAGGTTCTCGTCGACGGCGGCGTACTGGCCGGACAGCCCGATGGCGCGGCGCACGGCCTGCTTCTCGGTGACCACGTCGTGCCCGGCCACCCGCGCCGAGCCGCTGTCGGGCCGCAGCAGGGTGGTGAGCACTCGCACCGTGGTGGTCTTGCCTGCGCCGTTGGGACCGAGCAGGCCGAGCACCGTGCCGGTGGGGATCTCCAGGCTCACGCGATCGAGCGCGAGGGTGGAGCCGAAGCGCTTGGTGAGCCCCTCGACCGCGACCGCGACATCGGACATGTCACCACCGTAGAGGTCCCCACCGACGGTCTCGACACGATTAGCCGAACGCGACCTGGCCCACCGTGTAGATCACGAGCCCCGCGAGTGCGCCGACCACCGTGCCGTTGATGCGGATGAACTGCAGGTCGCGTCCCACCTGCAGCTCCACCTTCCGCGAGGTCTCCTCCGCATCCCACCGGGCGACGGTGTCGGTGATCAGCGTGGTGATCTCGGCGCGGTAGTGCCGCACGACGTAGCCGGCCGCGTCGGCCAGCCAGCCGTCGAGCTTGTCGCGGAGCTCCGCATCCGACGCCAGGCGGGTGCCGAACGACACGAGCCCGTCGCGCACGCGCTGCCGCAGCGCACTGGACGGGTCGGCCGCCGCGTCGAGGATGAGGCCCTTGACGGTGCCCCAGGCCTGGCCGATGAACTTCTGCACGTCCGGGTGCCCGACGATCTGCTGCTTGATCTTCTCGGCGCGGTCGATGGTCTCCGGGTCGCTCTGCAGGTCGGTGGCGAACTCGACGAGGAACGTGTCGATCGCCTTGCGCAGGGGGTGCTCGGGGTCGGTCTTGACCGCCCAGGCGAAGTTCTGCACCTCGAGGAACAGCTTGTCGGCGATGAGGTCGTCGACGAACCGCGGCGACCACGACGGCGCTCGCTCGTGCACGATCCGCAGCACCATCTCCTGGTTGGCCACCACCCAGTCGTAGGCGCGGTCGCAGACCAGGTCGACGAGCCGGTGGTGCGAACCGTCGGCCAGCACGCCTTCCAGCACCGTGCCCAGCGGCGGGCCGATCGGGCGCTCCATCAGCTTGCGCACCAGAACCTGCTCGATGACGTCCTGCACGTCCTCGTCGCGCAGCACGGTGACGACGCCGCGCGCGGCCGTGGCGAGCTCGGCGGTGATGCGGTCGGCGTTGGACTCCTGGCCGATCCAGGCCCCCACCCGGGAGGACACCTCGACGCGGGCGAGCTTGTCGCGCACCACGTCCTCGGACAGGAAGTTCTCGCCGACGAAGTCGCCGAGACTGTCGCCGATCATGTCCTTCTTCATCGGGATGATCGCGGTGTGCGGGATCGGCAGCCCCAACGGCCGGCGGAACAGCGCCGTGACGGCGAACCAGTCGGCCAGCGCGCCCACCATGCCGGCCTCGGCCATCGCCCGGACGTAACCGATCCACGAGGGACCGTCGTGGACTTCCCACCACCGCGACAACAGGAAGATGACGGTGGCGACGAGCAGCAGCCCCGTGGCGAGCCGCTTCATCTTCTGGAGGTCCTTCGCCCGGGTGGCCGAATCAACCCGACCGAAACCGAGACCGACCTCCACGACCGGCCGAACGCGTGCGGGCGCAGCGTCACCTGGTGCGTCCGATCGGGGGGACTGCGAAGTCTGCACGAACCCATAGTGCCCGTTGACGCGAAGACAGGGTGTCCGGATCGCATGTTTCGCCCGGCCCCCGCTGCCCCGCGGAGGTCGGAAGAGCAGCCCGGACCACGGCACCCGGTTGCCGATGGACGGGCCTCGTGCCCGGCCATCATGGTCGGGGGCAGTGCCTCCTGGCGTCGTGATTGCCCCCACGGCGTCGGGAGGTACTCGGCTCCTGCGGTGCCGTCGTGCATGGTTCTGGCCCGGGTCGGTGGTTCTCCACCGACCCGGGCCACGTTCGTGGTGCGGCCGCGTGACGGGCAGAAGCGCTGCCGTCGCGCCGCACCACCGGCCGTCCCGGGGTCCTCGGCGCGGCGGCGACGAGCCGCGTCAACGAGAACGAACCGGGGGCCGGCCCGCGGCCTCCTACGACCGCATGCCCACCACCGCTCCGGCGGGCCGCTGGGCGCCCGGGTACGCGTCGTGGTGGGCCCGTCGAACGGCGTCGACGGCAGCGTGGAAGATCACGTCGGCAGGGGGCACGCGGTAGCCGACCAGTGCGGGGGCCACCCGCCAGTGCACCCAGCCGTCGGGGACCTGCGACGGCGGGGCGAGCACCGCGTCGCCGGCACCGTGCAGCACGACACCCTCCGCGGCAGCCAGCTCCGCGGACAGCTCGGCGCCGGCGCTCATCGGGAACCACCAGGCGCCGGAGTCGGTGGCCGCCACCGGCACGACCGAACCCGAGTCACGCAGCTGCGCACACACCTGCCGGCCCGTCGCGGCGGGCACCTCCAGCACGTCGAGAGCGCGGCCGGTGATCAGCAGCAGCGTGGTGTCGGTCTGCTCGGCCACGGGCCAGCCGTGGTCGCCGAACTCCCGCGCCGCCGCGCGCAGCTCCGCGCCGAACACCGTGCGGTAGCTGTCCCAGCCGGCCGTCATCCGAACCTCCTGCAGTAGTGCACATCTCGGTGGTGCTGTGTTCTTCAACACCGAGGGTGCCCCGTCGGACACGGCTCGGCCAGAGGCACGCGGCGACCGCACCCGAGGTCGAGACGAGCGGGTCGCGCCCCTTCTGTGGGCCGCAGCCGGGCGGTGCCCGACGCGCGTGCAGCGGGTGACCGGGCGGCAACCGTGGGTCGACGGCCGAGCGCCCGGAACCCGGCGCCGCCGGCCGTCGAGCCACGTACGACCAGCGGCCGAGCGGACAACCGCGTCCGCGGTGCGACGATGACGCGGTGTTGATGACCACCGGGGCCACCGGCTACCTGGGCAGCGCGCTCGTCGACCTGCTCGTCCACCGCGGTTACGAGGTGCGGGCGGTGGTCCGTGACCGGGACCGGGCCGCGGCGCTCCTGCCGCCGGGTGTCGAACTCGCCGTCACCGACCTGGGGGACGCCGACGGACTGCGCCGCGCCGCGGAGGGATGCAGCGCGGTGATCCACGTGGCCGGCGCCGTCGGTGGCACACCCGAGGACATCCGACGCGTCAACGTGGGGGGCACCCGGGCCGTGCTGGCCGCGACCACGGCCGCGGGGGTGCCGGTGATGGTCCACACCGGCTCCAGCGCTGCGCTGATGGACGCCACCGGCCTCATGGCGGAGGAGCCCGTGGCGCCGCCCGCCCTGACCGATCCCTACTCGGCCGCGAAGGCCGAGGCCGAGGTGGCGGTGCTCGCGGCCGCGGCGGACGGGCTCGACGTACGGATCGTCAGCCCGGTCGGGATCTACGGACCCAGCCCGCTCGGGCCGCACTCCTATACGGGCCTGCTGCTCGCCGCCGCGCGCGGTGAGGTGCCCGAAGTGGTCGACGCGACGGTGGGGTGGGTACTGGCGGACGACGTCGCCGCCGGGATGGTGCTGGCCCTCGAACGCGGCCTGCCCGGGCGCCGCTACCTGCTGTGCGGGGAGACCGCGTCCTACCGCCGCGTGCTGCACGCGTTCGCCGACCTGACGGGCGGGACGCGGGTGCGGACGCTCCCACCGGGCTCCACGCTCGGGCCTGACGCGGGCACGTTCGCGCGGCGTTCCGAGGTGTACGGCGGCTTCCCGCCGGTCCGCGTGGCCGACGCGGGCGCCCGCGCGCTCGGCTTCGCACCGACCGGGATCGAGGAGGGGCTGGCGCGGACCGTGGACTGGCTGCGGTCGCGCCGCACGAGGAACGACGGAGCCGGCGACCCCCGAGGGGATCGCCGGCTCCGGAAGCTCAGCTGAGCGGGCTCAGATGGGCCGCACCGTATCGGCCTGCGGGCCCTTGGCGCCCTGGCTCGACTCGAAGTCGACGCGCTGGTTCTCCTCGAGGGTGCGGAAGCCGTCCGACTGGATGGCGGAGTAGTGGACGAAGACGTCCGGACCGTTGTCGTCGGTGGCGATGAAGCCGAAACCCTTTTCGGCGTTGAACCACTTGACGGTGCCCTGCGGCATACCTGTTCTCCATACACGTGAAGCGGACCCGGACGGCACTGTGCCGACAGGGGGCTGCACGGGAACACGGACGCACGCAGAACGAGATTCCCGGACGCCAGTGAAGCCCACCGTCGCATTCCACGGACGCTTCTGAGGCGATCGAGGAAGACACGACTGCAACCGCGGCGAAACCTATCACGGAGCCACGCCGAGCAGTCGGTGCGACGCGACGAACGGCATGCTACCGGTAGATCACCGTCGGTGACGACGGCGGCGAGATGCGTCCCCACGAAGGGGTACCGCGCGGACGAAGGACGCGGACGGTACCGCCGAATGCGGCATCGCCCGCATCATTCGCCGGGCATCGTAGGCATTGATTCGGAGAGGCTGCGATGCGCAGTCGCACAATGACCCTGCCGATTGCTCCGTCATCCCCCGCCGCATTGATCACCGTATGCGGCCGGTTCCCGATCCGGAGGGACCGGACTCGTATGCACGGAGATGACGGCCGGCGACATCCGCCGGCCATCTCCACGCGGCCCGCTCAGGTCGGGGGTCGGACGACCAACCCGTGTTCGAGCGCGCGGAACACCGAGTCGAGCAGATCGCGCAGTTCGCCGGTGTCCTCGCGCAGCCATCGCTCGTAGGCGGCGAGCGCCACACCGAGGCTGGCGTGCCCGATGGTCTGCGGCACCAGCCCGTCCACCGGGAGGCCGAGCCGTGAGGCCGCGTAATCCGCCACCACCTGACGCCAGGCGGCGTAGCGCAGCGTGGAGTGGGCCTGCAGGGCCGGGGTCTCGAGGATCAGCCGGAGCCGGGCGCGGTGCCAGGGCTGCTCGCCGGACGACACGTCGTTGAAGTCGAGGACGGCGACGCGCACGCCGGTCATGACCGGCAGGTCGGCGGGCAGCCCCGCGAACGTGGCGCGCATGCGGTCGAGCTGGTCGTCGAACGCGCCCCAGGGGATGTCGTTCTTGGAGGCGTAGTACC
The DNA here is from genome assembly GCA_038320445.1 of Mycobacteriales bacterium. Lineage (GTDB taxonomy): Bacteria > Actinomycetota > Actinomycetes > Mycobacteriales > Pseudonocardiaceae > Pseudonocardia. The sequence continues at coordinate 7,309 of JBBQEF010000149.1, read as the reverse complement.
GGAACACCGTGCGCCGCCCGATGCCGGCTGCGGCGGCGATCTCCTCGACCGTGGTGGTGTCGAACCCGTGGTGGGTGAAGAGGTCGAGCGCGATGTGCTCGATCTCCGAGCGGGACGTCACCGGGCGCCGGCCCGCCCGGCGCGGGGCTTCGCGGGTCGGGGTCGTGGGCATCGTCCCCTCCAGGTGGCACGGGTCCTGTCCGGAGATCGTGCCACGCCCGTCCGCAGCGGCGCGCTCGGAGACCCGGGCCGCTCAGCGACCGGGCGAATCGGTGGGGGCACCCATCCGGATCCGGTTGCGCCCGGCGTGTTTGGCCTGGTACATCGCCGCGTCGGCCGTCTCGAGAAGCCTGCCGAGATCCTGCCCGTCGTCGGGGAGGGTGGCACCGCCGATCGACACCGTCAGCTGGTCCACGACGTACGGGTCGTGGCGGCCCGGAACCCGAACCCGGAGCCCGGCCACGCGGAGCCTGATGCGTTCGGCGACCGCCTCGGCCGCGGAACGGCCGCCCGCGCCCTCGTCGCCGCGGAGCAGCACGACGAACTCCTCGCCACCGAAGCGCCCGACGAGGTCGTCGTCGCGGACCTCGGCCCGGACCGCATCGGCGACGGCGGCGAGGACCTGGTCGCCGACGAGGTGCCCGTGCTGGTCGTTGACGAGCTTGAAATGGTCGAGGTCCAGCACCAGTACCGACGCCTGCGTGCTGATCCGCTCGGCGCGGCGAACCTCGCGTCCGGCCTGGACGTGCCAGGCCGCCGAGTTGAGCAGGCCCGTCTTGCTGTCGGTACTGGCCGCCTGCTCGAGCTGGCGGACGAGGACCGTGCGGTGCAGGACGACCAGCGGCGGCAGGACCAGAACCGCGTACTCGGGTCCGAACGAGGCCACCGCACCGGCCACGAGCACGCCCATCGAGAGCGTGGCGAACTCCAGGACCGCCTCGTCGCCGTGCGCCACCACGGCGAGGAACGTGCCGATCGTGCGGTTGCGTCCGCTGAGGACGATCACCGCGGCCACCAGCGCCATGTTCACCGCCGCGTACGCCAGCATCGCGAGCAACACCGCGACCAGGCCCTGGGCGCTGCGGAACGGATCGGCCGGGCCGAGGAAATGGATCACCGACGTGGCGGCGAGCACGGCGAGCACGACCGTGGCCGTGCTGAACAGGAACCGGTAGGGCGGCACGCCGGTGCGGCGCCAGATCCTGACGTAGATGTGGGTGTAGAGGATCACGACCACGGCGCCGGCCAGTACCCCGGGCAACAGGATCGCGGCGGCGAGGGCCCACACGGAGCTGAGGTCGATGTGCGGACTCTCGTCGGTGTGGTCGCGCAGCCGCTCGACGCCGAGCGAGGCCTCGGTGCTGACGGCTCCCGCCACCAGCAGGACGACGATGATCCAGAGCCCGTTGCCGGGGGAGGTACCGGGGCCGACGAGCGCTGCGATGGTGAACGCCACCAGCGCCAGCGCCTCCACGAACAGCACGACCACCAGAACCCGGCGAGGCATCGCCCAAACGGACCAACGCCGTAACCTGATGAGACCATCCAGACTCAGCCGCATCCCCCTGGAGCCCTTCACCATCGGCGCTTTCCCCTGCGCATGTCCCCCATCGGCTCGATGGTAATCACGCAGCGCGATCATCGGCACGGCCCAGCGCTGAACCGCTGCCGCGATGCGTGCAGCGGCAGTTGCCGACGCAACCACGATGGTGGCCAGGGGCGGGGTCGAACCGCCGACCTACCGCTTTTCAGGCGGTCGCTCGTACCAACTGAGCTACCTGGCCGAGCCGGGCCGACGTCATGCCGGACACCCGGTGGAGCGACCCAGACGGGACTCGAACCCGCGACCTTCGCCGTGACAGGGCGACGCGCTAACCAACTGCGCCACTGGGCCTTGCTGTAACCGTATCGTGCCTGTGAAGCGTACCCCCAACGGGATTCGAACCCGCGTTGCCGCCTTGAAAGGGCGGAGTCCTAGGCCACTAGACGATGGGGACGTGGACTGCCGGAGCCGACCTCGCCTGCAACGACCGTCCGTTGGGAGCCTCGGAAGCATAGGACAGGCCCTGTTCTCACCCGACGACCGGGGGGCCTCCGGCACCGCGGCGCAGGTCAGCCCGCCCCCAGCCCGTCAGCGGCTGACGGGCGGCGGCTGTTCCGGGTTGGCCGAGATGAGCCCGAGCATGTCGAGGAGCTGACGGAGGTCCTCGGAGTCGTCCGAGTTCTTCGCCACGACCATCCGGGCCCGGTGCAACTGGTCGTCGGACACGCGATAGGCGTCCGACGCCGTGCGCTGGGCGGGGATCGAGCCCGCAGGCGTCATCCGGTTCTCCTCGGCGTTCCGACGTGCACTCCCGACACCACTCACCGACGCCTCCCGCCCGGTTGACACGCCGCTCGTGGGACATCTCCCACGACCAGGTACAACCCCGCAACGGCCCCCGTGGCCGTGACCGAGACGTTACCTAGCGAGAGCGCTCATCGCACCCCCAAGCCGGTGTCCCGACCGGGTGACGACAACCGGATCGGTGACGCTCCGGAAGTGCCGCCGAAGGGGTCCCGACCAGGGCACTGTCGACGCTCCGCGGCTGCTCTGCCACCATGCGGGCCACACTGGCTGGAGGCCCCATGTCCGTCGCAGCACCGTTCCGCACCCAGGTCACCGTCACCGGGATGACGTGCCGTCACTGTGTGATGTCGGTCACGGAGGAGGTCGGTGAGATCACCGGGGTGACCGCCGTCGATGTGCAGCTGACCACCGGTGCCGTCACGGTGCTCGCCAACCGCGAGGTGAACCGCGACGAGATCGCCCGGGCCCTGTCGGCCGCGGGTTTCGGGCTCGCGGGCTGACGATGCCCCTGTCCCGTGAACCCCGGCGATCGCGGCACCGCGGGCCCGACGCTGCACCGGCCGCCCTCGACCCCGTCGAGGCCGTGCTCGGCGAGGACACCCAGCTCGACTCGTATCTGGCCGCCCTCGCCCCAGGCGGCTCGGAGCACCCCACCGAACTGACCGGCCGCTTCGGGTCCGCGCAGGTCTTCCAGCTGCGCCTGCCCGCACTGCGCATCGAGCAGCTCCGCCGGATCGCGCAGGAGCGCGGGGTCTCGCCCGGGTCGCTGGCGGTCGACTGGGTGATCGACCGGCTCGACCGCGAGGACACCCCCACCGGCCCACTGCCCCTGATCGACGACGACGAGCCGCGCCGCCGCGGTCTGCGGCGCCTCGGCCGGCGCAGCTGACCGCTCGCGTCCGGATGACGGGACGCGTCATCGCCGTGGTCCGTGCGGCAGCGCCCCGGGCACGGCCGTGGTGTGCGGCGCACAGTGATCGGCGCGTCAGCGGGACAGGCGTACAGCCGGTCCTGCCCGGGAGGCCTCGGCCAGGGAGGGGCTACCGGTCAGGTCCCTGATCTCGACGGTCGCGGCGAGTGCGCACCACAGGCAGGGAACGAGCGTGGGGACCCCATCGCGAGTCGGCCGATCGGGTGGTGACGCCACGTCCTGTTGTACCTACGCGCCGTAGCGTCCCGATCGAGGCGGCCCGACCACCCGGGCAGGTGATCGGGCCCGCTCGGCGACGAAGGACCTGCGGGAACGACGCGTCACGGCCTACTGTCGGTCTCCGATCACTGTCGGTACCGGCAAGGAGGCCCCCACCGTGAGCGCCTACGACGACGTCTTCCGATCCAGCACGGACGAGCCGGAGGCGTTCTGGCTGAAGGCGGCCGAGTTGATCGACTGGCACGTCGCCCCGACGCGGGCGCTCGACGCGTCGAACCCGCCGTTCTACCGCTGGTTCCCCGACGGGGAGCTGAACGTGTGCCACAACGCGCTCGACCGGCACGTCGACGCCGGCCGCGGCGACCAGCGCGCCCTGATCTACGACTCGCCCGTCACCGCGCGTGATGCGGGCTCCGCGGGAGGGAGCGCGTCGCCCGGCACGCAGCGCACGTTCACCTACGCGCAGCTGCGCGACGAGGTGGCCGCCTTCGCGGGCGTCCTCGCCGCTCAGGGCGTCGAGCGTGGCGACCGCGTCGTCGTCTACATGCCGATGGTGCCCGAGGCCGTGGTCGCGATGCTGGCCTGCGCGCGGATCGGCGCGGTGCACTCGGTGGTGTTCGGCGGATTCGCACCCAAGGAGCTCGCGGTCCGCATCGACGACGCGACGCCGAAGGTGATCGTCTCGGCGTCCTGCGGCATCGAGGGCCAGCGGGTGATCGAGTACAAGCCCTTGCTGGACAGGGCGATCGAGCTGGCGGAGCACACGCCGTCCTCGTGCGTGATCCTGCAGCGCCCGCAGGCGACGGCCGCGATGGGCGCGTCCGACGTGGACTGGCGCGACGCCGTGGCGGGCGCGACGCCGGCCGCGTGCGTGCCGGTGAAGGCCACGGACCCGCTCTACATCCTCTACACGTCCGGGACGACCGGGAAGCCGAAGGGCGTGGTCCGCGACGCCGGTGGCTACGCGGTGGCGCTGAACTGGACCATGCCGAACGTCTACGACGTGGGCGCCGGCGAGACGATCTTCACGGCGTCCGACGTCGGCTGGGTCGTCGGGCACTCCTACATCGCCTACGCGCCGCTGCTCGCGGGCGCCACGACCGTGCTCTACGAGGGCAAGCCCGTCGGCACCCCCGACGCCGGGCAGTTCTGGCGCGTCGTCGCCGAACACGGCGTCAAGAGCCTGTTCACCGCGCCCACCGCGTTCCGCGCGATCAAGAAGGAGGACCCGCACGGCGAGTACGCCGGCAAGTACGACCTCTCGTCGCTGAAGTACCTGTTCCTCGCGGGCGAGCGCCTCGACCCGGAGACCTACCGCTGGGCGTCCCAGCTGCTCGGCATCCCGGTGATCGACCACTGGTGGCAGACCGAGACGGGCTGGCCGATCGTCGCCAACCCGGCCGGCATCGAGCTGCTGCCGGTCAAGCCCGGTTCCCCCACCGTGCCGCTGCCGGGCTGGGACGTGCAGGTGCTCGACGGCACCGGCCACCCCGTCGCGGCCGGCACGGACGGCGCGATCGTCGTGAAGCTCCCGATGCCACCCGGCTCGCTGCCGACGTTGTGGAACGACGACGAGCGGTTCGTCAGCTCCTACATGTCCGCGTTCCCCGGCTTCTACCTCACCGGTGACGGCGGCCGGATCGACGAGGACGGGTACGTCTACGTCATGGGCCGCACCGACGACGTGATCAACGTCGCCGGGCACCGCCTCTCCACCGGCGGCATGGAGGAGGTCCTCGCGAGCCACCCGGACGTCGCCGAGTGCGCCGTGATCGGCGTGGCCGACCCGATGAAGGGCCAGGTCCCGCGCGGCTTCGTCGTGCTGAAGGCCGGTGTCGACCGCAGTGAGGACGAGCTGCGCGCCGAGCTGGTCCAGCTCGTGCGCGACCAGATCGGAGCGGTCGCCTCGCTCAGGGACGTCGCGGTCGTGACGGCCCTGCCCAAGACCCGCTCCGGCAAGATCCTGCGCAAGACCATGCGCGGCATCGCCGACGGCGCCGACGAGCCGGTGCCCGGCACGATCGAGAACGCGGCGGTTCTGGACGACCTGCGCCCGATCCTGCGCCGCTGAGGCGACGTTCGTCCGAGTGCGGACATCGGTTGCGCCGTACGTCGCAACTTGGTGTCGGGTTCGTAACGGGAGGCAACCTCGTCGGGATGACGAGGTAGGCCGCCCGCTCCCCCTCGAGCGGCCATCGCCCGAGAGGAACCCCGAACTTCTCATGCCCATGATCCCCCCGCCCCTCCTCGCGGCGTCCGGCGCCGTGGTCAGCGTCCTGTGCGTCCTCGCGATGGCCACCGCGGCCATGGTCGCGAGGCCGGCGGACCCGCAGCCGCCCCTGCCCCCGAGTGCTCCCGTCGCCACCCCGGCCCACCCGGTGGCGACCACGCCGTTCGCCGCCCCGGCCGACCGGTAAGGCTCACCTGACTACCGGACGCGGATGCGACACGGCACGATGACCGGCATGAAGGTCCAGGTCGACTTCGATCTCTGCGAGTCCAACGCCATCTGCATGGGCATCGCGCCGGAGGTGTTCGAGGTGAGGGATGACGACTTCCTCTACATCCTCGACGAGAACCCGCCGGAGGCGCTGCGCCCGAAGCTGGAGGAAGCCGTCGCGTCCTGCCCCAGAGCGGCCATCACGCTCGTCGAGGACTGACTGGACGGGCGGGGCCCCAACGTTCAGGATCGCTCCATGACGCTGCCGGTCTGGAACACGCAACTGACCCCGTTGGCCTTCCTACGCCGCTCCGCCGAGGTCTACCCGGACAAGACGGCCATCGTCTACGGCGAGCGCACGCACACCTACGCCCAGTTCGCCGCCGAGGCCACCCGGGTGGCGCACGCGCTGCGCGGCTCCGGCATCGAGCCCGGCGACCGCGTGGCGTACCTGCTGCCCAACGTCCCCGAGATGCTGGTGGCGCACTTCGCCGTGCCGCTCGCCGGGGCGATCCTGGTCGCGATCAACACCAGGCTGTCCTCCGACGAGGTGCGCTACATCCTCGACCACTCCGGCTCCAAGGTCCTGGTCATCGACGCGGCGCTGTACCCGGTGGTCGGCCCGATAGCGGGTGGGCTGAAGACCGTCGAGGAGATCATCACCGTCGTCGACCCCGCGAACCCGGGCGACGGCATCGGCAGCGGCGTCCGCTACGACGACCTGCTCGCACGCGGCCGCGACGACGCGCTCCCGTGGACCGTCGCCGACGAGACCGGCACGATCTCGATCAACTACACGTCCGGCACCACCGGCAAGCCCAAGGGGGTGCAGTACCACCACCGCGGCGCGCACCTGAACTCGTTCGGCGAGATCGTGCACTCCTCGCACACGACCGACAGCGTCTACCTGTGGACGCTGCCGATGTTCCACTGCAACGGCTGGTGCACCCCGTGGGCGGTCACCGCGATCGGCGCCACGCACGTCTGCCTGCGCGAGGTGCGCGGCGACACGATCTGGAAGCTGATCAAACAGCACCGCGTGACGCACCTCAACGGCGCGCCGACCGTCGTCACGACGATCCTGCGGGCGCCCGAGGCGGAGGCACTGGACTACCAGCTCGTGATCACCACTGCCGGCGCGCCGCCCGCGCCCACCACCATCCTGGCGATGGAGCAGAAGGGCTTCCGGATCCTCCACGTCTACGGCCTCACCGAGACCTACGGGCCGTACTCGGTGAACGCTGACCAGCGCGGCTGGGACGACCTCGACCCCGAGCAGCGCGCGACGCTGCAGGCGCGGCAGGGCGTCGGGATGGTCTGCGCCGACCACCTGCGGGTGGTGGAGACGAAGCTCGTCGACGGCGAGCTG
>JBBQEF010000148.1:0-13444 GCA_038320445.1 Mycobacteriales bacterium | reverse complement strand
GATCCGGATCACGCCCACCCGATGGGGGCCGATCGCGACGGGCGGGTTCCCGGCCCGGCTGGGCTGAGCCCCGGCCCCGCGGGGTTCGGCGGGGCGTCGGTGCCCCCCGGTAACCTCTGCCGGTCTGGACGGGTTGCCGTTCCGCCGTGTTGCACGAGCAGAAGCGAGGAACGCACAAGCGGCCGTGGCCGGGTCACGCCTATCCCCTGGGCGCCACCTACGACGGGTCCGGTACCAACTTCGCCCTGTTCTCCGAGGTCGCGGAGCGCGTGGAGCTGTGCCTGTTCACGGGGCGCGGCCGGGAGACGCGCATCCCGCTCACCGAGGTCGACGGCTTCGTCTGGCACGGGTACCTGGCCGGGGTGGAGCCCGGCCAGCGCTACGGCTACCGCGTGACCGGCGCCTACGACCCCGCGTCGGGCCAGCGGTGCAATCCCGCGAAGCTGCTGATCGATCCCTACTCGAAGGCCGTCGACGGTCCCGTGGCCTGGGACGAGGCGGTGTTCGGCTACCCGTTCGCCGAGCCGGAGTCGCGCAGCGACAGCGATTCGGCGCCGTTCGTGCCGAAGTCGGTGGTGGTCAACCCGTTCTTCGACTGGGGGTCCGATCGCTCGCCGCGCATCCCCTACCACGAGAGCGTCATCTACGAGGCCCACGTCCGCGGCCTGACGATCCAGCACCCGGACATCCCGGAGCAGCTGCGTGGCACGTACACGGGCCTGGCGCACCCGGTGATGATCGACCACTTCAGGAGCCTGGGCATCACGGCCGTCGAGCTCATGCCGTGCCACGAGTTCCTCAACGACCACCACCTCCAGGACAAGGGGCTCTCCAACTACTGGGGCTACAACACCATCGCCTTCCTCGCCCCGCACCACGGCTACGCCATGCCCGGCAGCCGCCCGGGCAACCAGGTGCAGGAGTTCAAGGCGATGGTGCGCGACCTGCACGACGCCGGCATTGAAGTGATCATGGACGTGGTCTACAACCACACGGCCGAGGGCAACCAGATGGGCCCGACGCTGTCCATGCGCGGCATCGACAACGCCGCCTACTACCGCCTGGTCGAGGCCGACCCGAACTACTACATGGACTACACGGGCACCGGCAACTCGCTCAACGTCCGCAACCCCCACACGCTGCAGCTGATCATGGACTCGCTGCGCTACTGGGTCACCGAGATGCACGTCGACGGCTTCCGCTTCGACCTGGCGTCCACCCTGGCGCGCGAGTTCTACGACGTCGACCGCCTGAGCGTGTTCTTCGACCTCGTCCAGCAGGATCCGGTGATCAGCCAGGTCAAGCTCATCGCCGAACCCTGGGACGTCGGCCCCGGCGGCTACCAGGTGGGCAACTTCCCCCCGCTGTGGACGGAGTGGAACGGCAAGTACCGCGACACCGTCCGCGATTTCTGGCGCGGCGAGCCCGGCACGCTGGGCGAGTTCGCGTCGCGCCTCACCGGCAGCTCCGATCTCTACCAGGACGACGGCCGCCGCCCGTTCGCGTCCATCAACTTCGTCACCGCGCACGACGGGTTCACCCTCGCCGACCTGGTCAGCTACAACGACAAGCGCAACGACGCCAACGGCGAGGGCGGCAACGACGGCGAGAGCCACAACCGCTCCTGGAACTGCGGCGTCGAGGGCCCCACCGACGACGCCGCGGTGCTCGACCTCCGCGCCCGCCAGCAGCGCAACTTCATCGCCACGGTGATGCTCAGCCAGGGCGTGCCGATGCTGTTGCACGGCGACGAGCTGGGCCGCACCCAGGGCGGCAACAACAACGTCTACTGCCAGGACAACGAGACCGCCTGGGTGGACTGGTCGCTCGCCGGCAAGAACGCCGGTCTCATCGGGTTCACCGCCGGTGTCACGGCGCTGCGGCACGGGCACCCGGTGTTCCGCCGCCGCCGGTTCTTCGCCGGCAAGCCGATCGCGCGCCCGCGCCGCGCCGACGCCGCCACCGCGCTGCCCGACATCGCCTGGTTCCAGCCCTCGGGCGAGGAGATGACCGAGGGCGACTGGGACTCCGGCTTCGGCAAGTGCGTCATCGCGTTCCTCAACGGCGACGGCATCACCGAGCCCGACACCCGCGGCGACCGCGTCACCGACGACTCGTTCCTGCTGTGCCTCAACGCCCACTACGAGGACATCGCGGTCACGCTGCCCGGCCCGGACTACGGGGCGCAGTGGGCCGTGGTGGTGGACACGGCGGCGGGCGAGGTGATCACCCTGTCCACCGGGCCGGGCGTGGTCGCGGCCGATCCGCCCACCGTCGCAGGCGGCGCGTTGCTCACCGCGCCCGCACGCTCGGTGCTGGTGCTGCAGCGGATGCGGGCAGCCTCGGTATGACCGCAGCGCCGTTCTGACCCCAGCCTCGGTCTGACCACAGCCGACACCACGGCCTCGATCCCCGCCGCGCCTTCTGTTGAGGAACACTCGCCATGATCCCCTCGTCCACCTACCGGCTCCAGTTCTCGAAGGACACCACCTTCACCGACGCGGTCGGCCTGCTCCCCTACCTGGACGCGCTCGGTGTGGGGGCGCTCTACGCGTCGCCGCTGCTGGAGTCCGGTGCGGGCTCCAACCACGGTTACGACGTGGTCGACCCCACCCGCGTGTCCGCCGAGCGCGGCGGCGAGGCCGGACGGCGGGCGCTGGTCGACGCCGTGCGCGCCCACAACATGGGGTTCCTGCTCGACATCGTGCCCAACCACGTCGGCGTCGAGGTGCCGAAGGCGAACCCGTGGTGGTGGGACGTGCTCACGCTCGGCCGTGCGTCCGAGTTCGCCGGGTACTTCGACGTCGACTGGGAGGCGGGCCCGATCCTGATCCCCGTTCTCGACGCCGACGAGGCCACGGCGCTCTCGGAGCTGTCGGTGGTCGACGGCGAGCTGCGCTACTACGAGCACGCCCTGCCCCTGGCCCCGGGCACCGGCGACGGCACCGCGCAGGAGGTGCACGAGCGCCAGCACTACCGCCTCGTGTCCTGGAAGCGCGGCGCGGCCGAGCTCACCTACCGCCGCTTCTTCGACGTCTCCACGCTGGCCGCGGTGCACGTCGAGATCCCGGAGATCTTCGAGGCCACCCACCGCGAGGTGCTGCGCTGGGTCGAGGCGGGCGATGTCGACGGCATCCGCGTCGACCACCCCGACGGCCTCTCCGATCCCGGCGCCTACGCCCGCCGCCTGCGGGCGGCCATCGGGCCGGAGCGCTGGCTGCTGGTGGAGAAGATCCTCGCGGTCGGCGAGGAACTTCCGCCGTCCTGGCCGGTGCACGGCACATCGGGCTACGAGGCGCTGCGCGAGCTGCAGGGCGTCTTCGTCGATCCGGACGGCGCGGGCCTGCTCACCCAGCTCGCCGCCGAGCACACGGGGGGCAAGCAGCCGCTGCACGCGGCCGAGCACGACGCCCGCCGGGAGGTGGCGACGACGATCCTGTCCGCGGAGGTGCTGCGGATCGCGGCCCTCGTACCCCTGCCGCAGCAGGGTGACCCTGCTCCGGCCCGGTCCGAGGAAGGGCACACCGCTGCGGCGTCGAGCCCGGTCCGCGAGGCCGTCGCCGAGCTGCTCTGCGGGTTTGCCGTGTACCGGTCCTACCTCCCGGAGGGGCGGGCCGCGCTCGACACGGCGGTCTCCGTCGCACGCACCCACCGGCCCGATCTGGCCGAGGTGCTCGATGCGATCCGCGCCGCGATGCTGGCCGAGCCGCACGGCGAGCTGGCCACCCGCGTGCAGCAGACCTCGGGCATGGTGATGGCCAAGGGCGTCGAGGACACCACGTTCTACCGGTGGAACCGGTTCGTCGCGCTCAACGAGGTCGGCGGTGACCCGTCCCGCTTCGGGGTCGCGCCCGCCGAGTTCCACGCCGCGCTCGCCACCCGCGAGGCGTCCTGGCCGGCCACGATGACCACGCTGTCCACCCACGACACCAAGCGTTCGGAGGACGTCCGCGCCCGGCTCGCGGTCCTCGCGGAGATCCCCGGCGAGTGGGCGCCGCGGCTGCGGCGCTGGGCTGCGCGGCATCCCCTGCCCGAGCGGTCGCTGGAGCTGCTGGCCTGGCAGAACCTCGTGGGCGCCTGGCCGATCTCGCCCGAGCGGATGGCGTCCTACCTGGGCAAGGCGTCGAAAGAGGCCAAGCTCGTCACCAGCCACGTCGAGGCCGTTCCCGAGGTCGACGAGGTCGTCGCGGCCTGGCCGGCGGCCGTGATGAGCGACGCCGAGCTGGTGGCCGAGATCGAGGAGTTCGTCGAGCGCATCGCCGCACCGGGGCGGGTCAACTCGCTCGGGCAGAAGCTGCTGCAGCTCGCCGGCCCCGGCGTCCCCGACGTCTACCAGGGCACCGAGCTGTTCGAGTACTCGCTCGTCGACCCGGACAACCGGCGGCCGGTGGACTGGTCGTTGCGCCGGTCGCTGCTGGGCCGGCTCGACGAGGGCTGGCTTCCCGACATCGACGCCGAGGGGGCCGCCAAGCTGCTCGTCACGCTCAGTGGCCTGCGCCTGCGCCGGTACCGCCCGGAGCTGTTCACCGGCTACCGCCCGGTGCCGGCCGAGGGCCCGGCGGCGTCCCACGCGGTGGCGTTCGCGCGCTCGCCGTCGCTGGTGGCGGTGGCGACCCGGCTGCCCGTCGGGCTGGCGGCGCGCGGCGGCTGGGCCGACACCGTGCTCCCCCTCCCCGGCGCCGCCACCGACTGGCACGACATCGTCACCGACACCACTGTCGACGGTTCGGCACCGGCACTGGGCCGGCTGCTGGAGCGTTACCCGGTGGCGCTGCTGGTACGGCCGGCGCAGGTGCCATCCCCCGCCGAGCGCCGCGCGTCCTGACCGGGCAGGATCCTCCGGTGACTGATTTCGCCGTGTGGGCACCCCAGCGGGACCGGGTCCGGGTTCTGGTGGACGGCTCGCCGCACCCGATGACGCGCGACGGCGCCGGCTGGTGGCGCACCACCCTCGACGCGAGCCCGGCCACCCCGTACGCGTTCCTGCTCGACGACGACGACACCCCGCTGCCGGACCCACGCTCGCGCTGGCAGCCCGACGGCGTGCACGCCGCCAGCCGCGTGTACGACGAGCACGGCTTCTTCTGGACCGACCGCTCGTGGACCGGCAAGCAGCTGCCCGGCAGCGTGGTCTACGAGCTGCACATCGGCACGTTCACCCCGGGCGGGACGTTCGCCTCGGCCGTCGAACGCCTCGACCACCTCGCCGACCTGGGCGTCGACCTGGTCGAGGTGCTTCCCGTCAACGCCGTGGACGGGCCGCGCAACTGGGGCTACGACGGCGTCGGCTGGTACGCGGTCACCGAGAACTACGGCGGCCCGGATGCGTTCAAGCACTTCGTCGACGCCTGCCACGCCCGCGACATGGGCGTGGTGCTCGACGTGGTCTACAACCACCTCGGCCCGTCGGGGGCCTATCTGGACCGGTTCGGCCCGTACTTCGCCGGCAGCACCATCTGGGGCCCGACGCTCAACCTCGACGGCGCGCACTCCGAGCCCGTCCGCCGCTACATGATCGACAACGCGCTGATGTGGCTGCGCGACTTCCACGTCGACGGCCTGCGCATCGACGCCGTGCACGCCCTGCGCGACACCCGCGCCACGCACGTGCTGGAGCAGCTCGCGGTCGAGGTGGAGGCGCTGTCCACGCACGTCGGGCGGCCGCTGTCACTCATCGCGGAGTCCGACCTCAACGACCCGAAGCTGATCACCGCACGCGAGGGCGGCGGGTACGGGCTGCACGCGCAGTGGACCGACGACATCCACCACAGCCTGCACGCGGCGCTGACCGGCGAGGGCCAGGGCTACTACGCCGACTTCGCGACGGCCGGCCTCACCGGCCTCGGCCACGTGATGACCCGCGCCTTCCTGCACGAGGGCACCTGGTCGAGCTTCCGGCAGCGCAACCACGGCGCGCCCGTCGACACCCGCCGCATCCCCGGCCACCGGTTCCTCGCCTACCTGCAGAACCACGACCAGATCGGCAACCGCGCCACCGGCGACCGGCTCACCCAGACGCTCTCCCCCGGCCTCCTCGCCTGCGGCGCGGCCCTGGTCTTCTGCTCACCGTTCACGCCGATGCTGTTCATGGGCGAGGAGTGGGGTGCGCGCACCCCGTGGCAGTTCTTCTCCTACTTCCCCGACCCCGCGCTGCGGGAGGCCGTCCGCGCGGGCCGAACAGCGGAGTTCGCCGAACACGGCTGGGGCGACGTCACGGTGCCCGACCCCAACGCCGACTCCACGTTCGAGGACTCGACGCTCGACTGGGAGGAGCCGGGCAAGCAGCCGCACGCCACCCTGCTGACGCTGCACCGCGAGCTGATCGCGCTGCGCAGGGCCTGGCCGGAGCTGTCCGATCCGTGGCTCGACGAGGTGGAGATCGACGTCGACGACGAGGCCCGCACCGTGGTGCTGCACCGGGGCCGGGTGCGGGTGGCGGTGAACCTGGGCGCGGACCCGGTCACCCTGGCCCTCGGCCCGATCGACCGCATCCTGCTGGCCTCCGAGCCGGTCCAGGGCGACGACGGAGCACTGACCGTGCCCGCCGAGGCGTTCACGATCGCCCACCTCGGCTGACTGGCGGGTGCTACGCCGGTCTCAGAGCAGGCCCAGGGCCTTCACCGCGTCGCGCTCCTCGACGAGCTCGGCGACCGAGGCGTCGATCCGGCTGCGGGAGAAGGCGTCGATCTCGAGGCCCTGGACGATCTTCCAGGCGCCGTCGACCGACGTCACGGGGAAGCTGGAGATGATGCCCTCGGCCACGCCGTAGGAGCCGTCGGACGGGATGGCCGCGGAGACCCAGTCGCCCTCGGGGGTGCCGTTGACCCAGTCGTAGACGTGGTCGATGGCCGCGTTCGCCGCCGAGGCCGCCGAGGACGCGCCACGCACCTCGATGATCTCGGCACCGCGCTTGGCGACGCGCGGGATGAACTCGTCGCGCAGCCAGGCCTCGTCGACCTGCTCGGCTGCGGACTTGCCGTTGACCTCGGCGTGGAAGAGGTCGGGGTACTGGGTGGCCGAGTGGTTGCCCCAGATCGTGAGCTTGTGGATCTCGGTGAGCGGTACCGACAGCTTGGTGGCCAGCTGCGCGATCGCGCGGTTGTGGTCCAGGCGGGTCATCGCCGTGAAACGCTCGGACGGCACGTCCGGCGCGGCGGACGAGGCGATGAGCGCGTTGGTGTTGGCCGGGTTGCCCACCACGAGGACGCGGACGTCGTCGGCGGCACCGGCGTTGATCGCACGCCCCTGCGGGGCGAAGATGCCGCCGTTGGCCTCCAGCAGATCACCGCGCTCCATGCCCTTGGTGCGCGGGCGGGCGCCGACCAGGAGCGCGACGTTCGTGCCGTCGAACGCGGCGGTGGCGTCGTCGGTGATGTCGACGCCGGACAGCAGCGGGAACGCGCAGTCCTCCAGCTCCAACGCGACACCCTCGGCGGCCTTCACCGCCTGCGGGATCTCCAGCAGGCGCAGGCGGACAGGGGTGTCCTTCCCGAGCAGCTGGCCGGAGGCGATCCGGAAGAGCAGGGCGTAGCCGATCTGGCCCGCTGCTCCGGTGACGGTGACGGTTACTGGTGTGGTCGACGCAGACACGAGGGCGAGGCTAGCCCCCGCACCACGGTGGTGCCGCGACGGGCACCACACTGAACCGTGGGAGTGCCGAGCGCCACATCGGCCCGGTCGCGGACCGTGCAGACCTGGTGGCGACGTGCAGGGGTCACGTCTGCACGGCGACCACCAGGCCTGCACGGTCGCCCGGAGATACGCTGCCGGGGTGACCACCGGCAACGAGGGGCCGCCGCCGTGGGCGGGCGCACCCGGCTACACACCCCACCGCGAGCTCACCCCGCACGCCCCGATGCCCGGTGCGCCGCCCTACCCGGCGAACATCGACCACCCGCCGCCGCCGGTGAACGAGCCGGCGGCCCGCACCGGGTTCCTCCCGACGCTCGGTGCAGCGGTCGTCTGGGCGCTGGTGGACCTCGTGCTCGTGCTGGTGGTGCTCGGCCTGCCGACCGGGGCGACCGCGCTGCGGCTCGCCGCCGGCCTGGTGTTGACGGCGCTGGTCACCGCAGCAGGCGTGTGGGCCTTCGCGCGGCGGCGGGCATGGTCGTTCGGGCTGCTCCTGCTCGCCACGGCGCCGGTGTTCTGGATCCTCCGCGCGGTGATGACTCCCCTGGTCGGCTAGCACTAATCCGGCAATGTGTGGGTGCACGAAGGGGTGTGAGCTACGTCGAGAGCGCCCGGGTGAGCACGGCCCCGACCTGCGAGGTCTCCACCAGGAAGCCGTCGTGGCCGCGGGCGCTCGTCACCACGTCGAGGGGCACGCCCAGCGCATCGGCCAGCTCCTGCTGCTGGCGCAGGGGGTAGAGGCGGTCGGTGTCGACGCCCACCACCGTGGGCCGCGCCGTGACGCGGGCGAGCGCCGCCGCCGTACCGCCCCGGCCGCGGCCGACCTCGTGGCTGTTCATGGCCAGGTTGAGAGCGACGTAGCTGCCGGCGTCGAAGCGCTCGACGAGGCCGTCGGCGGCATGGTCGAGGTAGCTCTCGACGGCGAACCGCCCGTCGGTCTGCACGTGCCGGCCGAAGCGCTCGTCGACCTCCCGGGCCGTCCGGTAGCTCAGGTGCGCGATGCGGCGTCCGATCCCGAGGCCGGTGTCGGGGGTGACGTTGTGGGCCGCGTAGTCGCCGCCGTGCCACTGCGGGTCGGCCTGCACGGCGTCGACCTGGATGCGGCACAGCCCCACCTGGTCGGCGCTGGCCTCGGCGGCGGCCGCGAGCACGATCACGCGCGCCACGCGCGCCGGGTGCGCGATCGCCCATTCCAGCGCGCGCATGCCGCCCATGGAGCCGCCGACGACGGCCGCCCAGCGCCGCACGCCGAGCGCGTCGGCCAGCGGGATCTCGGCGGCGACCTGGTCGCGGATGGTGGTGGCGGGCCAGCGGCTCCCCCACGCCCGCCCGTCGGGGGCGGTCGACGAGGGACCGGTGCTGCCCTGGCAGCCGCCGAGCACGTTGGTGCACACCACGAACCAGCGATCGGTGTCGATCGCGCCGCCGGGCCCGACGACGTCCGCCCACCAGCCCGGCGTCGGATGACCGTCACCCGCCGGGCCGACGACGTGGCTGTCGCCCGACAGCGCGTGCTGGACCAGGACGGCGTTGTCGCCGGTGAACGTGCCCCACGTCTCGTAGGCGACTCGGACGGACGGCAGGTGCCCGCCGAGCTCCAGATCGAGCGGGCCGGCGTCGAGGAACCGCCGCCGTCCGGCCGGGTCGCCCTCCCGCCACACGCCCCGCCGCCGGACGGCCGCCGTCACCGCTCCCGCCTGCGGGCGCTGATCACGCCCGTGTCGAAGCCGGCCAGGTGGAGTCCGCCGTGGAAGCGGGCGTGCTCGACCTTGAGACACCGGTCCATCACGACCTGCAGCCCGGCCGCCTCGGCACGGCCGGCCACGTCCGCGTCGAGCAGCCCGAACTGGGTCCAGAAGGTGCGTACTCCGGCGCCCGAGCTCTCGGGCCGCCGACGCAGCGCGAGCACGTCGTCGAGGACGGCGCCGAGATCCGCCCTGCGGCGGAACACGTCGACCAGATCCGGGACGACGGGCAGGTCGGCGAGCGAGGTGTACACGGGCCTGCCGAGGATCTCCACGGCATGGGGGTTGACGAAGTACACGTCGTAGTCGGTGCTGGCCAGCAGGTAGGTCGCGACGAAGTTGCTGGCGCGCGCCGGGTTGGGCGAGGCGCCGACCACCGCGACGGTACGGGTCTCGCGGAGGATCTTCTGGCGCGCCGTCGCGGAGGGGTTCTCCCAGGCGCTCACGGCACGGCCTTGCTCGCCACGGCCAGCGCCTGGTCGAGGTCCCACAGGATGTCGTCGACGTCCTCCAGCCCGACGCTGATCCGCACGAGGTCCTCCGGGACGCCGGCGTCGCGGAGCTGCTCGGTGGTCAGCTGCTGGTGGGTCGTCGAGCCGGGGTGCAGCACGAGCGTGCGCGCGTCACCGATGTTGGCGAGGTGGCTGCACAGCTGCACCGACTCGATGAACGTCTGGCCGGCCTCGCGGCCGCCCTTGACGCCGAACGCGAACACGGCGCCGGGGCCCTGCGGGAGGTACTTCGCCGCGAGCGCGTGGTCGGGGTGGTCGGGCAGCCCGGCCCACCGGACGTAGGCGACGCGGGGGTCGGCGTGCAGCCACTCGGCGACCGCACGCGCTCCTGCCATGTGCGCCTCCATCCGTTGGGGCAGCGTCTCCACGCCCTGGAGCAGCAGGAACGCGCTGTGCGCCGACAGCGAGGCACCGACGTCGCGGAGCTGCTCGGCACGGAGCTTGGTGAGGAAGCCGAACTCCTGGAAGTTGCCCCACCAGTTCAGCCCGCCGTAGGACGCGACGGGCTCGGTCATCTGCGGGAAGTGGCCGTTGCCCCAGTCGAACCTCCCGGACTCGATCACCACCCCGCCCAGCGTGGTGCCGTGGCCGCCCAGGAACTTGGTGGCGGAGTGGATCACGATGTCGGCGTCGTGCTCGATGGGGCGGCACAGGTACGGGGTGGCCGTCGTGGCGTCGACGATCAGCGGGAGGCCTGCGGCGTGCGCGACGTCGGCGAGCCCGGCGATGTCGGCCACCGCGCCCGACGGGTTGGAGACGACCTCGGCGAACACCAGTTTCGTGGCCGGGGTGATGGCGGCGGCGAAGTCCTCGGGCCGCCCGCCCGGCACGAACGTCGTGTCCACGCCGAACCGGCGCAGCGTCACGTCGAGCTGGGTGATGGTGCCGCCGTAGAGGCCGGCCGCGGCCACGATGTGGTCGCCCGATCCCGCGAGGCAGGCGAACGTCAGGAACTCGGCGGCCTGTCCGCTGCTCGTCGCGACCGCACCGATGCCGCCTTCGAGGCTGGCCAGCCGCTCCTCCAGCACCGACACGGTCGGGTTCGCGATCCGGCTGTAGATCAGCCCGTACTTCTGCAGCGCGAACAGGCTCGCGGCGTCGGCGGTGTCGGAGAACACGAAGCTCGTGGACTGGTAGATCGGGGTGGCGCGGGCGCCCGTGGCGGCATCGGGCACCGCTCCGGCGTGCACCGCGCGCGTACGGAATCCCCACCTGCGGTCGGCCATGCCGACCATCCTGCCTCGTTGTGATCGGCAGGGCCTGCCGCGGGACTCAGGTGGTGACAGCGGCCACGGGGAGGCGGCGGGTGCCCACGACGAGGTACTCGTAGGGCTGCAGGTCACCGCCCCCGCGCTCGACCCCCAACCGGTCCCACCGTCGGAGGATCTCCTCGAGCACCACCCGGGTCTCGAGCCGGGCCAGCGGTGCGCCCAGGCAGAAGTGGATCCCATGGCCGAGGGCGAGCTGCGCGGCACCGCCCGTGCCGCGCCGGGGATCGAAGCGCTCGGGCCCGACGTGCGCGCGCGGATCGCGGTTGGCCGAGAGCAGCCACGGGGCCACCATCACCCCCGCCGGGATGCAGACTCCGCCGAGCTCGACCGCGGTGGTGCTCACCCGTTGCACCCAGCCGAAGGGGGTGCGGTAGCGCAGCACCTCCTCGACCACCCCGGGGATCAGATCCGGTTCGGCGTGCAGGGCCGCCCAGTGCGCGGGGTGCTCGTCGAGCGTGCGCACGACGTTCGCAAGGTGGACGGTGGTGGTGAGGTGCCCGGCCAGCATCAGTGCGATCGAGAAGTTGGTGGCCTCCTCGTCGTCGAGCACCCGCCCCTCGACCTCGGTGGTGACGAGCGCCGAGATCAGGTCGCGTCCGGGATGGGCACGCCGTTCGCGGCACCGGGCGCCCAGGTACTCCCCGAGGGGGCCGAACGTCCTCACCAGCAGGTCGCCCACGTCGATCTCGGTCGGGTCGCCGCCCTGCATGTCGAACAGCGCCTCGGTCCACAGCCGGAACCGGGCGTGATCCGACGCCGGGAGGCCCAGCAGCTCCGCGATGATCGTGACCGGCAGCGGGCGGGCCAGCGCGTCGACGAGGTCGAAGCGTTCCCCCGCCCGGTCCAGCAGCTCCCGGGTCACCTCGCGGATCCGCGGCTCCAGCGCGGCGATGGTGCGCGCGCTGAAGGCGGCCCCGACGACCTGGCGCAACGCCCGGTGTTCCGGAGGGTCGATGCCCGTGATCATGCCGGGGGCCGGCCCGACGCCCTTGATCACCCGCGAGGTGTCGTTCGAGAACCGGGCCGGGTCCCGCAGCACCGCCGTGACGTCGGCGTGCCGGAACACGTGCCACACCCCCCACCGGTCCCGCCACACCGGGTGCTCGTCCCGCATGGTGGCCAGCCAGTCGAGCAGGACCCGTTCGTCGGATGTGGGCGGCGCGGTGTCGAACGTCGTCGTCATGCCCTTACTCTACCTAGGGTCTAGGTAGAGTACAACTGTCTGGAGTCGTCGGGGGTGATCACAGCGGGTGGGAACCAGCGGTCGTCGTCGAAGGCTCCGGTGCCGTCGACGAGCCAGCCGGGCCTGCGGTGCTCGCCACCGCGAGCACCCGCTCCTGCGCCCATCATCGGCGGGTACATGCCCGACAGGCCGGTCGCCCCGGCGCGCGCCCCGGCGGGCCGAACGGCCTCCTCCGCGACCAGCCCGCGCCCCGTGGGTTCGGGCCGGGCGCTGCGGCCCGCATCGGATCGCGCCTGCTGGTCCGCATCCGTGACGAGATCGCGCCAACTCGGCGCAGGACCGCTGCGGGGGACGTCCGGCACGACGGGCCGAACCGTCCCGGCTCCGAGCGGCGTCGTCGCCCGGCTCGGGCCGCGACCGCCCGCTGTGGGCTCGCGGGCACCACCCGGCTGGTCCGAGGCCGGTGGGCGGGGTGCGCCCGCCGCCCGGCCGGACCCGACCTCGCCCGGGACGGTCCCTCCCGACCTGGCCCCGCCCGGCGCCGGCCCACCGACCCCGCCCGGCAGCCCCCCCGGCACCGGCGGGCCGCCACGCGCGCGGCCGGAGCCGGCCCCGGCCGCAGCACCGCTCGACCCGACACCGCCCGACCCGACACCGCCCGACCCGATCGCGGTCGCGACCGTTGCCGCGCCGGACGATCCGGCGCCGGGCGGCGGATCGCTGCCGAGGCCCGCCGTGGCGGCGCTCAGGAGCGGGCCCTGTGAGGGCGCTCCCACACCGGCGCCGTGGGCCGCGCTCCCTGGCACCGGCCCACCGGCGACCGGTGTGGCGGCCGCCGGTGCGGAGTCGACGGTGACGGTCGGCGGGACGGTCCAGTAGTCGAGGTAGCGGTCGTTCTCGTAGGAGTGGTTGGCGTAGTCGTGCATCAGCCGCTTCGCGTCGGCATCGGCCGCGACCTGCTGTGCCACGACCTCGGGCGACTGCGACAGCAGCCCGAACCGTCCGGCGAAGCGGACCGGAGCCGGGTCCGTGGCGGGTGGCGGGAGCAGCCGGCGCAGTTCCGCGGCGTGCTCGGCCTGCGACAGGACGGCACCGGCGGTGAGC
>JBBQEF010000147.1:0-13450 GCA_038320445.1 Mycobacteriales bacterium | reverse complement strand
TGGACTCGACCTTGTCGTAGACCACGACCTCCAGGCCGTGGTACTTCATCGACTCGACGATCTTGTGCACGATGTCCGAGCCGCGCAGGCCCGACGTCATCACCAGCGTCTTCTTGAAGCCCAGCTTGAGGGCCTCCGGACCGATCAGCTCGTGTGCTCCCGGGCCCATCAGCGCCCGGGGGAACGGGTGGAACTCCTTGATCGGAAACTGCGGAAGCATCTCTTCGACCTGCATGGCAGCCCTTTCTGGCGCACGGGGTGGTCTGAGGAGCGACCGGCGCAAGAGGGGTCCGGCTCGCGGCGCCCTGATCGAACCCCTCTTGCGCCGGGCGCTCCCTGGCGACGCTATTGCGCTGTGGTGCCCGGCACACCGTCGCGGAGACGGGGCGCGGAACCCTCCGATCGGGTAGGTCGCGCGGCCCGGCGAAGGGGGACCGGCCACCTCACGCCGACGGTGTCGCGCGGCCGCGCCGGGCCGCCGACCAGCTGCGGCCGACGTCGGTGAAGCCGCGGCGGGCGTACCAGTGCCGGGGCCAGTCCGCCGCGGCCGCCTCCAGCGTCACGAGGTCACAGCCCGCCGCGCCTGCCGTCGCCAGCGCCGCGGCGATCATCGCGCTGCCGTGGCCGCGGCCCTGGTGCTCCGGTGCGGTCTCCACCGCGTCGACGACGGCCGTCGCGCCGTCGATCTTGAGCAGGGAGGTCGCGACGAGCTCACCGCCCTCGCGCACGGCCAGGCAGCGCACGTCGACCACCTCCTGCTCGAGGACGTAGCGGTCGGTCAGCTGGGCGAGCGTGCCCGTGTCGACGCCGGGGATCGCCCGCCGCCAGCTCGCGTCCCAGAACGGCCGTGCCTCCTCGACGTCGACCTGCAGCACGGCCCGGCCCGCCCGGCCGCCCGCGGGGGCCGCCATGAGGACCAGCGCCTCGACCTCCCAGCCCAGCTCGGCCAGCCCGGCCGCGGTGCGCCCGCTCGACAGCAGGGCCATGCGGTGCGCCATGTCGTCGAGGACCCGGTCGGCGTCGGCGGCGACGGCCGCGGCGTCCACGTCACCGTCGACCAGCAGCTGGTTGTGCTGGTGGGAGCGCGGAACCGGATCGGTGAGCACGGCGACCCCGCCCGTCACCGGGATCTCGCGGGTCGCCGTGCGGCGCAGCACCGACGGGGTGGCGAGTGCGGAGCGCCCCGCGTCGTCGAGTGGGGGGAGGACGGGGGCGTCGAACCCGCCGTCGGGGCGCGGGCGGTAGGGCAGGACCGTGACGACGGCGCTCGCGGGCACCGGGCCGTAGGCGTGCGGGAAGCGCATCGACGCGGGATCGGTCGGCAGCCCCGGCTCCCACTCCACCGGGACGCCGATGCGGTCCGGGTCGAGCACGAGCAGCATCAGGTCGGTCCGTCCGCGGAAGAGCCGCTCCGCGGGCAGCGCCACCTGCTCGGGGGTGGACAGGTGCACGAACTCCGCCACCGACGGCTCGATCGCCCCGCGCCGGAGGTGGGCGCGCCACTCGGGGGGCGTCGACAGGTGCAGCAGCGGCTCGGTCACGGCGACAGTGTTGCTCAGCTCGCTCCGGCCGCCCCTCCGGTCGGAGGGGAGCGGCCCGTCGATCGGACGGCTTCCCTTGTCTTTGGCACCCGGTGCCAATTAGCGTCCCCCCTGCCCGTGCCCCGCGACGACAGGGAGATGCCCATGGCCCCCGCACAGGATGTCCAGTCCGCACCAGAGGAGCCCGTGGTCGAGGAGACCCTCGTGGAAGAGGTCTCGATCGACGGCATGTGCGGTGTCTACTAGCGAACACCCGGGCGCCGGGCCTGCCACTGCGGCGGGCCCGGCGTTCGACCCCGGGCTGCCGTTCCGGTGCAGCCCGAGCGTCGCGTTGCGCCCGGAGCCGTTCGGGGCGCTCGTCTACCACTTCGGCACCCGCAAGCTGTCGTTCCTGAAGACGCCCGAGCTCGTCACCGTCGTCTCCGGGCTGGAGAACCATCCCGACGTCCACGCCGCCATCGAGGCGGCGGGCGTCGAGGAGTCCCAGCGTCCCGCCTACCTGCGTGCCCTCGCCGGTCTGGCCGCCAACGGAACCATCGAGGAGCGCTCGTGAAGCTGGTCGACCACTTCCAGTACGGCCTGAACTCCCCGATCTGCCTGACGTGGGAGCTCACCTACGCGTGCAACCTCGCGTGCGTGCACTGCCTGTCGTCCTCGGGCCGCCGCGACCCCCGCGAGCTCTCCACCGACGAGGCCAAGGCCGTGATCGACGAGCTGCAGCGGATGCAGGTCTTCTACATCAACATCGGCGGCGGCGAACCGACCGTGCGGCCGGACTTCTGGGAGCTGCTCGACTACTCGATCGACCACAACGTCGGCGTCAAGTTCTCGACCAACGGCATCAAGCTCGACAAGTTGCGGTCCGAGCAGCTCGCGCGCACCGACTACGTCGACGTGCAGATCTCCCTCGACGGCGCCACGGCCGCGGTGAACGACCACGTGCGCGGCCCCGGCTCCTACGACACCGCGATCCGCGCGCTCGAGAACCTCGCCGAGGCCGGGTTCGGGCAGCCGAAGATCTCCGTCGTCATGACCAGGCAGAATGTCGACCAGCTCGACGAGTTCAAGGCCATCGCCGACAAGTACAACGCCCAGCTGCGCATCACGCGGCTGCGCCCGTCCGGCCGCGGCGCCGACGTCTGGGACGAGCTGCACCCGCTCCCGTCGCAGCAGAAGCAGATGTACGACTGGCTCGTCGCCCGTGGGGACCAGGTGCTGACGGGGGACTCGTTCTTCCACCTCTCGGCGTTCGGTGAGGCGCTTCCCGGCCTCAACCTGTGCGGCGCCGGTCGTGTGGTGTGCCTGATCGACCCGGTCGGTGACGTCTACGCGTGCCCGTTCGCGATCCACGAGAACTTCCTGGCCGGCAACGTGCGCTCGCCCGGCGGGTTCCAGGAGGTGTGGGAGCACTCGGAGCTGTTCAGCGAGCTGCGCCAGCCGCAGACCGGCGGGGCGTGCGCGTCGTGCATGCACTACGACTCCTGCCAGGGCGGGTGCATGGCGGCCAAGTTCTTCACCGGGCTGCCCCTCGACGGGCCCGACCCGGAGTGTGTGCGGGGGTTCGGCGAGCAGGCGCTGGCCGCGCGCGACACCGGTTCGACGATCCCGAAGTCGGACGTCGACCACTCGCGCTCGGCCCCGCGCAACTCCCGCACTCCGAAGGCGCCGGTGCTGCTGACGCTCACCACGCGACCGGACAAGGCCTGCGAGACCAGCCCCCTGGTCGACGGCGCCGCCGACACGCGCCTCGGCGCCGCGGCCGCGCGGGCCTGACGCCCGTCCCGAAACGCTGATCACGGCCCCGATGTCGCCTGTGGATCTCCGCGGACGACACCGGGGCCGTGATCGCTGACGTGGGGGCGCTGGCGGTGCCCGTCTCGCTGCGGGGGCGGACGGCGCCGTCGCGGGTGCTGTTCGGGCCGCACCCGACCAACCTCGGACGGCGGCGGGAGATCTCCGACCGGCACGTCGCCTACTACGCCCGCCGCGCTCACGGCGGGTGCGGAGTGATCGTCACGGAGACCGCGTCCGTGCACCCGTCGGACTGGCCCTACGAGCGTGCGCCGCTGGCCGTCGACGCCGTGCCCGGGTGGGCCGAGGTGCGGCGCGCGTGCCGCCCGGCGCTGGTCCTCGCCGGGCTCGGACACGCCGGCGCGCAGGGCAGCTCGGCGTACTCGCAGGCTGCGCTGTGGGGGCCGTCCCGCGTGGCCGACGCCGGGACCCGCGAGATGCCGATGGAGCTGGAACAGCCCGAGATCGACGCGCTGGTCGAGGGGTTCGCCTCGGCCGCGGGGCTGGCCGTGTCGGCCGACCTCGACGGCGTGGAGATCGACGCGGGGCAGCACGCGATCCTGCGACAGTTCCTGTCCGGGCTCACCAACCAGCGCTCCGACGCCTACGGGCGGGACCGCACGCTGCTCCTGCGCCAGGTGCTCGGCGCGGTCCGGGCCGCGCTCGGCGACGACCGGGTCCTCGGCCTGCGGCTGTGCTGCGACGAGCTGGCGCCGTGGGCCGGGATCACGCCGGAACTGCTGCCCGCCGTCCCGGACGTCGACCTGCTGGTGGTGGTGCGCGGCTCGGGCATGACGACCCACGCCACCCGCCCCGACCTGCACACGACGCCCGGGTTCAACCGCGACCTGTGCGCGGACGTCCGGGCCGCGCTGATCACGGGCCGGCGGCGGGGGGCCCCGGCCCCGCTGATCACGGGCGGAGGGCGCCGTGTCGGTCTCCGTGAACCGCCCGGTGCCCGTGATCGCGGAGGTGGGGCGGGTGCCGGTCCGGTGATCTCGGGTCGGGCGGCGGTCGTGCTGCAGGGGAGCGTCGTGGACGTGGCGTTCGCGGAGGCCGCGCTGCGGGAGGGCGTCGCGGATCTCGTCGAGATGACGCGCGCCCAGATCACCGATCCGGACCTCGTCGCGCACGTCCGCGCGGGCACGCCGGAGCGGATCCGGCCGGCGACCCTGTCCAACCAGCGCACGCACGTCCGCGACCCGCGCAACCCGATCGTGTCCGACGACGCCGAGCCCGGCGCCGGGCACGAGACCGAGTCCCTCGCCCTGCCGCGCGATGCCGCCGCGCGGCCGTCGCCCGCCGCGGGCCGGCCGCGTCGGGACGGCCGTTCCGGGTCGGAGTGGTCAGCGGTTCGCGGTGGTGACGCGGCCGCCGCCGGGGCAGGCGCGTCGGATGGCAGGGCCGTCGCGCGCGAGGTGCTCGTCGTCGGCGGCGGGCCGGCGGGGCTGGAGGCCGCGCGGGAGCTGGCGCTCGCCGGCAACCGGGTGCGCCTCGTCGAGCGACTCCCGGCGCTGGGCGGCGCGTTGCGGCTGGCGGCGCGGGTGGCGGGCCGGGCCCGGATGGGCGTGCTGATCCCGTGGTGGGAGCGCGAGCTGGAACGGCTCGGGGTCACGGTCGAGACCGGCGTGCGGATCGGGCCCGCCGAGCTGGACGCCGCCGAGAACGCCGGGGTCGCCGTGCTGCTGGCCACCGGGTCGCGGTCGGGACCGCGCGCCTACCCGTCCGACGTCCCGGTGCTGACCGCCGCGGAGTACGAGGCGGGGGCGGCGCTGACCGGCGGCCCGGCCGTCGTCCACGATCCGGTCGGTGACTGGACGGGTGTCGGGGTGGCCGAGCAGCTCGCCGCCGACGGCCGGGCCGTGAGTCTCGTGACGCCCGACCCCGTGGCCGGCACCCAGCTGTCGATCACCGGTGACCTCGTCCCCGCCACCACGCGGCTCGATCGCGCCGGGGTGGTCCGCGAGCTGCGGTCGGAGCTGGTCGAGGTGGTGGGCGGCGCGGCGGTGCTGCGTCACGTCTGGACCGGTGACGAGCGCGAGATCCCGTGCGCGTTCGTGATCGACTGCGGCCACCGCCTCCCCGAGGACGCCCTGTGGCGCGCCCGCCCCCGGCTGCACCGCGCCGGGGACTGCGTGGCCCCGCGGACCGTGCACGAGGCGATCCTCGAAGGACGCCGGGCCGCAGCCGAGGTCGTGCGCGGAAGACGTCGCTCCGGCGACGTTCTCCGCGCACGGGCGGCGGAGCCGCTGTGCTGAACGAGCCACTCCGGCTGGGACCGCTGACGCTGCGCAACCGCATCGTGTTCTCCGCCCACCTCACCAACGCCGCGGTCGACGGGATGCCCACCGCGCAGCACGCCGCCTACTACGCCGCGCGGGCGGCGGGCGGGGCCGGGCTGGTGATCACCGAGGAGCAGTCCGTGCACCCGCACGACCGGCCCTACGAGAAGCTGGTCCGCGGCCACGACCCGGCTGTGGTCCCCGGCTACCGCCGGATCACCGGCGCCGTGCACGCCCACGGCGCGGCGGTGCTCGCCCAGCTCAACCACAACGGCGGCCAGTCGTCGGGCATGTACTCCCGCGAGCCGGTGTGGGCGCCGTCGCCGTTGCCCGACCCGATGTTCCGCGAGGTGCCGAAGGAGATCACGGTCGGGGAGATCCGCGAGATCGTCGACGGCTACGCGCGCACGGCCGCGCACTGCGTCGAGGGCGGGTTCGACGGGGTGGAGCTGCAGTGCTCGCACGCGTCGCTGCTGCGGCAGTTCCTCTCGCCGCTGACCAACCACCGGACCGACGCCTACGGGCGGGACCGGTCCCGGGTCGTGGTCGAGGTCGCCGCAGCCGTGCGCGAGGCGATCGGCCCCGGCCGTGCGCTCGGCGTCCGGCTCTGCGGCGACGAGGGCATCGCAGGCGGCATCGGCCTCCGCGAGGCGGTCGGGACGGCGCGCCGCGTCGAGCCGTACGTGGACTACCTCAACACCTCCATCGGCGTCGCCACCTCCACGCTGCACCTCATCGAGGCGTCGATGCACGTGCCGCGCGACTACGCCCGGTTCATCCCGGCCGCGCTGCGGAAGGCCGTCGCGGTGCCGGTGATCGGCGTGGGCCGGTTCGGTTCCGTGGAGCAGGCCGAGTGTGCGCTGGTGGCGGGCGTCTGCGACCTCGTCGGGGTCGTCCGCGGGCAGATCGCCGATCCGGACTTCGCCCGCGCCGGGGCCGCCGTCCGCACCTGTTCGGCGTGCAACCAGGAGTGCGTCGGCCGGGTCGGCCTCAACCGCCGGCTGGGCTGCGCGCAGAACCCCCGGGCCGGACGGGAGTCCGTCCCGCTCCCCGCCCCGACCGTCCCCGGCCGCCGCGTGCTGGTCGTCGGTGGTGGCCCGGCCGGGCTGCAGGCCGCCGCGACGGCCGCGGCGCAGGGCCACCGCGTGACGCTGTGCGAGCGCGACGAGGTGACCGGCGGGCAGGTGCGGCTCGCGGCGACCGCACCCGGCCGCGGCGAGCTGGTCGCGATGGTCGACGCGCCGCTCGCCGAATGCCGGCGGCTCGGGGTCGACATCCGGACGGGCGTCGACGTCGACGCCGCCGAGGTCGCGCGGCTGTCGCCCGACGTGGTGGTGCTCGCGACCGGCGCCGTGCCCGCACGGCCGTCCTGGGCCGGTGAGCTGGAGCGGGTCGTCGACGTCCGGGACGTCCTCACCGGCCGCGCGGCGCCGTCCGGTCGGGTGCTCGTGTACGACGAGCTGGGTTTCCACCAGGCCACGTCCGTGGCGGAGCTGCTCGCCGCCCGCGGCTGCACGATCGAGATCCTGACGCCGGGCCTCGTCGTCGGGCAGGATCTGGGCATCACCCTCGACATGGAGAACTTCCACCGCCGCGCGAGCGCCGCGGGGATCACGATGACCACCGACCGCGTCATCGTCGACGCCCGCGACGGCGTCGCGCTCGACGTGCTGCACCACACGACCGGCGAGGTCGCGCAGGTCCGCCACGACTGGGTCGTCTGCGCCGTGCACCCGCGTCCGGACGACGCGCTGTGGCACCGGCTGCGCGGCGTCCCCGTGCACCGCATCGGCGACTGCCTCGCACCCCGCCGCGTGCACTCCGCGGTGATCGAGGGCGAGCGGGTCGGGGCGTCGCTGTGAACCGGCTCGGTGAACGCACCTGGATCGAGCTGGACGACCCGGCGCCCCGCACGGTGATCGTCCCCCTCGGTTCCCTGGAACAGCACGGCCCGCACCTGCCGCTCGACACCGACGCCCGCATCGCCGCCGCCGTGGCGCGCCGCGCGACCGGGGGTGATCCGGCGCTGCTGCTGGCCCCGCCGGTGGCCTACGGCGCGTCGGGCGAGCACCAGGGCTTCCCCGGCACCCTGTCGATCGGGCACGCGGCGCTGCGGGCGGTGCTCGTGGAGCTGGGCCGCTCGGCGGGCGCGTGGGCGTCGCGGATCGTGTTCGTCAACGGCCACGGCGGCAACCTCCCGACGGTCCCCGACGCCGTCGCGCAGCTGCGTGACGAGGGGCGCGACGCCGCGTGGTTCGGCTGCGCCGTCCCGTCCGGGGATGCGCACGCCGGCCACACCGAGACGTCGATCCTGCTGGCCCTCGACCCGGACATGGTCCACACCGACCGGCTGGAACCCGGCAACACCGAGCCGCTGGCGGCCCTGCTCCCGACCCTGACCCGGGGTGGGCTGGCCGCGGCCAGCCCGAACGGGGTCCTCGGCGACCCGAGCGACGCGACCGCGCGGGAGGGCGAGCAGCTACTGGCCCACATGGTCGAGTCGCTCCGGGACCGCCTCGCCCGCTGGGAGCCCGACGCCCGGGGCCGCCTCACCTGACCCGCCCCCACCCCGCGGGGGTGGGGGGTCAGCGGCGGTGGATCAGCAGCGGGACGTGCTGCTCCTGCGCCGACAGCGAGCCGTGGTGCCCCGGCAGCGTCGAGATGAACGGTTCGGCCACCGACCTGATGACGCCTGCCGTGCCCCGCGCCGCCATCACCACGTCACCGATCCGGGTGGTGGTGTGCGCGCTGACCGGGCCGAACCAGTTCTCCGCCACGGCCTGCTCACCGGGCACCACCCACGCCGCGTCACCGAGCACCTCCCGCCAGGTCGCGAGGACGTCGGCGGTCGCGCCGGGCCGGGCGTGGACGTGGCGGGAGCGGGCGTCGCCGCCCAGCAGCAGCACGCCGCGGCGGAGGTCGTCGTCGGTGTCGGCGTCCCACTTCCGGTCGACGACCACCATCCCGTGGTCGCCGGTGATCGCCAGGACGGAGTCGGGCGGGAGGCCCGAGGCGATCGTCGACGCGAGCCGGTCGATCTGCCGCAGCTGGAACCGCCACGGCACCGAGCCGGGGCCGTGCACGTGGCCCAGCGAGTCGAGGTCGGCGTGGTAGCCGTAGCAGAGGTGCCGGCCGGGACCCTTCATCGCCGCGATGACCTCGGCCGCCAGGTCACCGATCGCCTGGGTGCCGCGGAACCGCCCGCCCCGCAGCGCCGCGCGCGTCAGCCCGGAGCCGCGGAACGCCCGCTGCGACACGACGGTCACCTCGATGCCCGCGGCCTCGGCGCGTTCGAACACGGTCGGCATCGGCTGCACCCGCTCGGGCGGAAGCTGTTCCCGCAGGTCGACGGCCTCCGCGTCACCGTGGGTGGTCCAGTGCAGCGCGTCCAGGAGCTGGACCTCACCCGTCCGGAACGAGGTGCCGACCATCCCGTGCGCGCCCGGCGGGAGGCCGGTGCCCAGCGACGACAGACTGACCGCGGTGCTGGCCGGGAACCCGACCGTCAGCGGTCCCGCGTCGGGCAGCGAGGCCAGGAACGGCGCGTCGACGACGTGGTCGCGCAGCAGCTGCGAGCCCAGCCCGTCGACGAGCAGCAGCGCCGCCGCCCGCACCGGCTCCACCGCCAGCCCGGACGCCGGCTGCGGCTCACCCAGCGCCGCGAGCAGCGCCGGCATCACCTCGGCGAGGGTGCGACGCCCGTACTCGGGAAGGACGGGAGCGGTCACGGGTGCAGCCTCTCAGGCCGGCGGTGCTCGTGTCCTGCCGCCCACACCCCCCTCGTGCCCTCACGCCTCCGCCCGGGCGGGTCGCCATCCGGCGGGCACCTACGCTGCGGGGGTGCGCACCGCTCCCGCCCGCGCCGTCCCCCGCGCCACGATCACGGGCGGGCGGTGGTTCGTGAGCGCCGCAGGGCCACCGTCCGCCCGTGACCAGCGGGGTGGTCGGTGAGCGCGGGGCCGGGGGACACCGCGCTGCCCACCGGGATGCGGGTCGTGCTGGAGCAGCGGGCCCGGGTGCTCGACGGCGGCGCGGTCCTGCTCGGCGGCGCGCCGCCGAGGATGCTGCACCTCTCCCGCGCGGCCCGTGACGTGGCGGCCGGCGGCTCGTTCACCGTCGCCGACCCGACGTCGGCCACGCTGGCCCGCACGCTGCTCGACGCGGGGATCGCCCATCCGGTGACCGCGCCGCAGGCGGCGGTGCCCGACCGTGCCGACGTCACCGTGGTCGTGCCGGTCAAGGACCGGGCCGACGGGCTCGCCCGGTTGATCGCGGCGCTCCCCGACATCACCCACGTCGTGGTCGTGGACGACGGCTCCGCCGACCCGTCCGCGATCCGCGCGGCCGCCGGGGGAGCGCGCGTCCTGCGCCACGAGCACCCGCGCGGCCCGGCCGCCGCCCGCAACGCCGGCCTGGCCGCGGCCGCGACCCCGCTGGTCGCCTTCCTCGACTCCGACGTCGTACCGGAGCGGGGCTGGCTCGATCCGCTGCTGACCCAGCTCGCCGACCCGGCCGTCGGGCTGGTCGCGCCCCGGATCGTCGCACTCGACCCCGGCGGGAGCTGGCTCCAGGTCTACGAGGCCGTCCGGTCCTCGTTGGACCTCGGGCCGGACCCGGCGCTGATCGTCCCCCGCTCCCGCGTCGCCTACGTACCGAGCGCGGCGATCCTCGTCCGCCGCGACGCCGTCGGGACGGGGTTCGACGAGGCCCTGCACGTGGCCGAGGACGTCGATCTCGTGCTGCGCCTGCACGCCGCGGGCTGGCGGCTGCGCTACGAGCCGGCCGCCCGCGTCGCCCACGACCACCGCACCTCGGTCCGGGCGTGGTGGCTGCGCAAGGTCTTCTACGGCACCGGCGCGGCCCCGCTCGCGCTGCGCCACCACGGCGCGGTGCCGCCGATGGTGCTGAGCCCGTGGTCGGCTGCCGTCGGCGTGCTGGTGCTGCTCGGCAGGCCGCTGGCCGCGGTCGCCGTCAGCGCGGTGGCCGCCGAGCGGCTGTCGCAGCGGCTCGGCCGCGTCGAGCGCCCGCGCGTCACGGCGGCTCGGCTGATCGGGCTCGGGGCGGTCGGTGCCGTCGCCCAGACGGCCGACGCCGTGACGCGGCACTTCTGGCCCGTCGCGGCGCTCGCCTGCCTCGTCTCGCGGCGGGCGCGGCGCACCGTCGCGGTGGTGGCGGTGGCCGAGGGCGTGGTCGACTTCGTGCGGCACCGCGACCGGGACCCGAGGGTGCGCCCGACGCTTCCGGGCTACCTGCTGGCCCGCCGCCTCGACGACCTCGCGTACGGGACGGGCCTGTGGTGGGGCGCCCTGCGCCATCGCACGCTCGAGCCGCTCCGGCCGGGTGCCGTCCGTCAGGGTTAGTCCGAACGGATGATATCGCCCTCCGCTTCTGCGGAGATATCGTCCGTTGTGAGTCCGTTTCCGCGGATTCGACACCCCCGTGTCGGCGTGCAGCTCGATTGTCGCTCCCGCCTGCGCCCGGACCGTGCTTGCAGCCGTCATTGATCAGCGGTGTGATGTGCTCGCCGCCACACCGACGTGCGCGGCTTTCGTCCATCCCGCGGCCCTAGGAGAAGACTCATATGGCACAGGTCCGGGTCACCGTCGACGGCGTGAACTACGCCGACGACGTCGAGCCCCGCACGTTGTTGGTCCATTACCTGAGGGAGCAGCTGGGCAAGACCGGCACCCTCGTCGGCTGCGACACGAGCAACTGCGGCGCGTGCACCGTCCACCTCAACGGGCAGAGTGTGAAGTCCTGCTCGGTGCTGGCCGTACAGGCCGACGGCGCCGAGGTCACCACGATCGAGGGCGTCGCCCGCGACGGCAAGCTGCACCCCGTGCAGGAGGCGTTCAACGAGCACCACGCCCTCCAGTGCGGCTACTGCACCCCCGGCATGATCATGCAGGCGATCGACCTCCTCGGGGACAACCCCGACCCCGACGAGCAGGAGGTCCGTGAGGGCATCGAGGGCAACCTCTGCCGCTGCACGGGCTACCAGAACATCGTGCGGGCGGTGCAGGGCGCGGCTCAGAAGATGAAGCCCGGCGCCACCGCGGACACCCCGGCCACGGCGTCCGTCGCCGGAGGAGGCAACTGATGACCGCTACCGTAGAACCCACGCTCGAGGTCGGTAAGGCACGGACCCGCAAGGAGGACGCGCGCCTCATCACCGGACGCACCCGCTTCACCGACGCGATCACCCCGCACGGCACGCTGCACATGTACGTCGTCCGCTCGCCGCTCGCGCACGCGACGATCACCGGGGTCGACAAGACCGCCGCCGAGGCCTCGCCGGGCGTCGTGGGTGTCTACACCGCCGCGGACCTGGGCGTCGAGGCCGTCGGCCTGCCCTGTGCCTGGCCGATCACCCCGGACATGAAGTCCCCGCAGCGCCCGCTGCTCGCCAACACCACGGTGCACTTCGCGGGTGAGGGCGTGGCCGTCGTGCTGGCCCGCACCG
The DNA here is from genome assembly GCA_038320445.1 of Mycobacteriales bacterium. Taxonomy (GTDB): domain Bacteria; phylum Actinomycetota; class Actinomycetes; order Mycobacteriales; family Pseudonocardiaceae; genus Pseudonocardia. The sequence goes on along the minus strand of JBBQEF010000147.1, from coordinate 1,373 downwards.
CCGCCGAAGCCCGCGACGCCGGCGACCTGGTCGAGATCGACTACGACCCGCTCGAGCCGGTGCTGAACATGGAGGAGGCCCTGGCCGACGGCGCGACCCTGGTCCACCCGGACCTGGGCACGAACGAGAACGCCACCTGGATCTTCGACTCGGGCGCGGCCGGCACCGGGGGCAGCGTCGACGAGGCGATCGCCGCCGCGGAGTCCGACCCCGACTCGGTCGTCCTCAAGCGCCGGTTCATCCAGCAGCGCCTGATCCCGGCGTTCATGGAGCCGCGCTCGTGCGTGGTCGACCCGTCCGGTGAGCAGCTCACCGTGTACGCGGCCACGCAGGTGCCGCACATCCTGCGCACCATGACCACGGTGACGCTGGGCGTCCCCGAGTCCAAGCTGCGCGTCATCGCCCCCGACGTGGGCGGCGGCTTCGGCGGCAAGATCGGCGTCCTGCCCGAGGAGATGCTCTGCGTCACCCTGGCGCAGAAGCTCGGCAAGCCGGTCAAGTGGACCGAGTCCCGGTCGGAGTCGCTGCTCGCGGCCCACCACGGCCGTGACCAGATCCAGGACATCACGATCGCGGCGAAGAAGGACGGCACGGTCACCGGCCTCGACGTCCACCTGCTCGCCGACATGGGTGCCTACCTCGGCCTCGTCGGACCGGGCGTGCCGATCCTCGGCGCGTTCATGTACAACTCGATCTACAAGTTCCCGTCGCTGAAGTTCACCTGCACCAACGTCTTCACCACCAAGACGCTGACCGACGCCTACCGCGGCGCCGGGCGGCCGGAGGCGACCTTCGCGATCGAGCGGATCATGGAGGAGCTCGCCGTCGAGCTCGGCCGCGACCCGATGGAGCTGCGCCAGCAGAACTGGATCAAGCACGAGGAGTTCCCGTTCACCACGGTCGTGGGGCTGACCTACGACTCCGGGAACTACGAGCAGGCCACCGACCAGGCCATGGAGACGTTCGACTACGCGGGCCTGCGCCGCGAGCAGGAGCAGCGCCGGGCCTCCGGTGACCCCGTCCAGCTCGGCATCGGCATCTCGACGTTCACCGAGATGTGCGGCATCGCCCCCTCCCGCGTGCTCGGTTCCCTCGCCTACGGCGCCGGCGGCTGGGAGGCCGCCAGCATCCGCATGCTGGCCACCGGCAAGGTCGAGGTCATCACCGGCGCCTCGGCGCACGGCCAGGGCCACGAGACGGCGTTCAGCCAGATCGTCGCCGACCAGCTCGGCGTGCCGTTCGAGGACGTCGAGGTCCTGCACGGCGACACGCAGATCTCGCCCAAGGGCCTCGACACCTACGGCTCGCGCTCGCTCGTCGTCGGCGGCATCGCGATCCACAAGGCGGCCGAGAAGGTCATCGTCAAGGCGAAG
>JBBQEF010000146.1:0-13644 GCA_038320445.1 Mycobacteriales bacterium | reverse complement strand
CCGTCTCGGCGACGAGATCGTGCGACGTCGCCCAGCCCCGCTCGCCGAGGCGCACCAGCCCGGCCGCCGCGAGCCCCGACAGCGTGTCGAGAGCGGCCCGCGGATCCAACCCGCACGCCGGCGCAACCGTCGAGGCCGGCGCCTCCCTGGCCAGCAGCGCGAGCACCGCCAGCACCTCGGCGCGGGACCCGGTCTGGCGCGCGGCCCGCCGCCGCACCGCGCGGCGCTGGCCCTCCCGCCCGAGGTCGGCAGCGAGCGCGAGCACGTCGGGAGAGCGCGGCCGCCAGCCGTCCGCGGACGGGACGACGGCGTCGCGCCGCACGAGCTCCCGCACCACCTCGGTGACAGCGAACGGCGTGCCGTCCGTGGCGGCGAGGACGGCCGCGGCCAGTTCACCGTCGCCGAGCATCCGGCCGACCGCGCCCACCGGCAGCGGGCCGAGGACGACGTCGTCACCCGGCCGCGAGCCCCGCAGCTCGGCCACCGCCGACGCCGGCATCTCGTCGCCCCGGAACGCGAGCACCGCGGCCAGCTGCGGCAGCCGGGCGAGGGCAGAAGCGATCAGCGTGAGGCTGCTGGGATCGGCCCACTGCAGGTCGTCGACGACGAGCACGGCACCCGAACCGGTGGCGGTCTCCAGCACCCGCAGGCCACCGGCCAACAGCAACGCGCGCCGGCTCTCCCCGTCGATCACGTGCTCCGGGCCGCGCCCCCACTCGGGCAGCAGCCCTTCGAGCGCCTGCCGGACGCGGGGCGGGAGCGCGTCGGCCACCGCCGAGTCCATCGCCAGTGCCTCCCGCAGCAGGGACCGGGCCAGACCCCACGCCTCGGCCCGCTCGGGCCGGAAGGCACGGCCCGCCAGCACCGGCAGCGAACAGGACCGCGTCAGCTCGGCCAGCAGCCGCGACTTCCCGGCCCCGGCGACGCCGGCCAGCGTCGCGACGTCGCGGGCGTCCACCGCCGCCCGCAGCCGCCCGAGCTCGTCGTCACGACCGGCGAAGACCGGGTCCCGGAACGCCCGCGGCGCGACCGGCGAGGGGGCCGACACCGCGGGGACGGGCGGAACGGCGCCGCGGAGCAGCGCGAGCCGGAGATCGTCGACGGCGGGCGAGGGATCGACGCCCAGCTCGTCGGCGAGCCGGTGCTGCAGCTCGGCGAGCCGCGCGAGGGCGGCGGCCGGATCACCCGCTGCGGCCAGCGCCTCGGCCAGCACGACCGTCGCCGACTCCCGCAGCGGCTCGGCCACCACCGCGTCCGCCGCCCACGCCGCGGCGCGCCGGGGATCGCCGAGCACGAGGGCCGCGCCCGCCGCGCGCTCGGCCGCGTCGACCCGGGCCCGGTGCAGCCGCTCCCGGGGTTCGCGGGCCCACTCGGCGTAGGTGTCCTCGGGCAGCGGGTCGCCCCACAGCTCGAGCGCCGCCGACGCGGCCCGCATCACGTCGGCGGCGGAGCCCGCCGCGCCGGAGGCCTCGACCGCGGCGAGGAACTCCGCGACGTCGACGGTGCAGTCACCCAGGGCGTACCCGCCCGTGCCGGTGACGATCGACGCCGGGTCGCCCAGCGCGCGGCGGGCCCGGTTGACCAGCACCCCGAGGTTCGCGGTGGGGTCCGCCGGGAGCCGGTCGGGCCACAGCGCCTCGGCGAGCACCTCGTGCGGCACCAGGTCGGGACGGCGGACGGCCAGCACCCGCAGCAGTGCACGGACCTTCCGCCCGCCGAACGCCGCGGGCGGCACCTCCCGGCCGTCCCGACGGACCTGGAACCGCCCGAGCAGCTGCAGACGAACGCCCGGCACGCCGTCATCCTCCTCGACCGCCATCGAACTGCAAGGTCCTGTTCCTACCGTGGCCGTACCCCAACCGAGGAGGACCACCGTGTACTACGAGCAGCAGGATTTCTCCAGCCCCACCGAGACCCGTGAGTTCCCGAACGGCCGGCTCGACCTGCTCCACATCGGCGGCGCCGACATCGGCCGGCTGACGCTGCAGCCCGGCTGGCGCTGGTCGAACGACGTCAAGCCCGCCGCGGGCACCGACCTGTGCGAGGCTCCGCACTTCCAGTACCACGTCTCCGGGACCCTGCGGGTCCGCACGGCCGACGGCGACGAGTTCGACGCCGTCCCCGGTCAGGTCACGGCGCTGCCGTCCGGCCACGACGCCTGGGTCGTCGGCGACGATCCCGTGGTCGTCGTGGACTGGTGGGGCGCCACCGACTACGCGAAGGGCTGATCGACGATGGACGTCCGCGAGATCTACGACATCTGCAGCGCCGGGTTCACCGGGCGCGTCCACGTCGTCGGCGGCCGCTGGGCCGACCCGACCCCGCTGCCGGGCTGGGACGTGCGCGCGCTGGTCAACCACATCGTCAACGAGGAACGGTGGACACCGGCGCTGTTGGGCGGTTCGACGGTCGAGGACGTCGGCGGCCGCTTCGACGGCGACCTGCTCGGCGACGACCCGGTGGCCGCGGTCGACGACGCGGCCGCCGCCGCGCTCGCCGCCGTCCGGGCCGAGGGCGCCGTGGAGGGGGTCGTCCACCTGTCGTTCGGCGACCATCCGGGCCGCGAGTACGCGATGCAGCTCGCCGCCGACCACCTCGTCCACACCTGGGACCTGGCCCGCGCCATCGGGGCGGACGAGAAGCTCGACCCGCAGGCCGTGGACGCCGTCCTCGACTGGTTCGGTGCCACCGAGGCGCAGTACCGGGAGATGGGCGTGATCGGTCCGCGCGTCGAGGTCCCGGCCGCGGCCGGGCCGCAGGCGCAGCTGCTGGGCCGGTTCGGGAGGCGGTCGTGAACCCCGCGGTGGAACGGTTCCAGAAGGCCTTCGACGCCCAGGACGTCGACGCGATCATGGCCGCGATGACGCCCGACTGCGTTTTCGAGGACACCTCGCCGCCCGACGGCGCCCGGCACGTCGGCGCCGACGCGGTCCGGGCCGCGTGGACGGCGCTGTTCACCGCGTCGCCGGACGGGGTGTTCACCACCGAGGAGGTGATCGCCGCCGGGGACCGCGTGGTGGTGCGCTGGCGCTACGCGTGGGGCGACGGCCACGTGCGGGGCGTCGATGTCTTCACCGTCCGCGACGGCCTGGTGGCCGAGAAGCTGGCCTACGTGAAGGGCTGAGGGTCGTGCGCGGGAAACGTCGCCCTGGCGACGTTCTCCGCGCACGGCGGCGGAGCCGCCTCACCGCCCCATCGCCTCCAGCCGGCGGATCCGCTCCTCCATCGGCGGGTGCGTGGAGAACAGCCGCGCCCCGTGCTCGCCGGTGCGGAACGGGCTGGCGATCATCAGGTGCGACTGCGACACGAGCTGCGGCTCGGGCGGCAGCGGCGCGAGCTGGGTGCCGGCCTGCAGCTTGCGCAGCGCCGACGCCAGCGCCAGCGGATCACCGGTGAGGGCGGCGCCGCTCGCGTCGGCCTGGTACTCCCGCGACCGGCTGACGGCCATCTGCACCACGCCCGCGGCGACGGGCCCCAGCAGCGCCACCAGCAGCACGGCGAGCGGGTCCTGGCGCTCGCCGTCGCCACCGCCGAACAGCCCGGCGAACATCGCGATGTTGGCGAGGAAACCCACCATCGTCGCGAGCGCGCCCGCCACGGAGGAGATCAGGATGTCGCGGTTGTGGACGTGGGAGAGCTCGTGGCCGATCACGGCGCGCAGCTCGCGGGAGTCGAGCAGCTCCAGCAGGCCGGTGGTGGCGCAGACGGCGGCGTGGCGGGGGCTGCGGCCGGTGGCGAACGCGTTGGGCGCGGCGGTGGGGCTGATGTACAGGCGCGGCATCGGGCGGCGGGCGGTGTGCGAGAGCTCCCGCACGATCCGGTACAGCTGCGGCGCCTCGAGCTGGGAGACCGGGCGGGCGTGCATGGCGCGCAGCGCCAGCTTGTCGGAGCTGAAGTACGACCACCCGTTGACGGCCAGCGCGACGACCAGCGCGATCAGCAGGCCGGTGCGGCCGAACAGCGACCCCACGAACAGCACGAGGGCACTCATGCCGCCCAGCAGCAGCGCCGTCTTGACCCCGTTCACAGTGGTGGAACGAGCCACGACCGGGTGATGTTCCGCCGGGTCACGGCGGCGGGCCGTCCTCGCAGACCGTGATGCGTCCTCACAGGAGTCGGAGCCCGTGCGCAGATCGCACCAGCCCTGCGAGGAGCCCCGATCACCAGCCGCGCAGATCCACCGGCCACGTGTCGAGCACCTCGTCGCCGGAGACGAGGTGCAGGCGCTCGTGCAGCGCCACCGTCGGGTCGACGTGGGCGGGCAGGACGCGGACCCGGTCGCCGACGCGCAACGGCTGGTCCGGGGCGAACGTGAGGTGTTCGTCGGAGCAGAACCACACCTGTGCGCCCGGCACCGACGGGTTGCCGTGATCCATGCCCAGCGACTTCAGGCCGACGTCCGCGACGGCCCAGCCCGGCATCTCCCCCGCGGGCGCCGTCACCGAGACGACGGTGGCCAGCACCGTCAACGCCTGCCGGAACGGCAGGCCTGCCGCCGAGTAGGCCGTGTCCATCAGCGCGTAGGAACCGGCCTGGACCTCCGTGACCCACGTGTTGAGCGCGTACGTGCCGGTCCCGCCGCCCGAGACCAGCTCGCCACCGACATCGGCGTGGGCGGCCAGCAGCCGGGCCATGCACTCCTCGGTGAGCTTCGCGCGTTCGACGGGATCGGGAAGCATCATCAGGTGCCCCTCGTAGCCCATGACGCCGCGCACCGACAGCCCGGCGGCACGGGCCCGGTCCGCGAGCCACCCGGCCCGGGCCGGGGCGATCCCGCAGCGGGGCAGCCCGACGTTGACGTCGATCAGCACCTCGCGCACCCCGCCGGCCGCGGCGGCCGAGAGCGTCTCGTCCGAGTCGATCGCCACCGTCACGCGGGCGTCCAGCCGGCCGAGCCGTCGCGCGTCGAGCACCTCGTTGGCGAGCAGCAGGTCCTCCCCCAGCCCGGCCGCGGCCATGCCCTCGACCTCGCGGATCGTGGCGCAGGTGAACCCCGGATGGCCCGCCGCGGCCTGCCGGGCCGCCAGCGCCGTGGTCTTGTGCGCCTTCACGTGCGGGCGCAGCCGCGGGCCGGGCAGGGCGGCGGCCATGTCGGCGAGGTTGGTGTCCAGCGCGGCGACGTCGACGAGCAGTGCGGGCGTGGTCAGCTCCCCGACGTTCACCCCAGCACCCGGTCCAGGTAGGCGTTGGCGAAGCGGCGTTCGGGATCGAGCCGGTCGCGCAGCGCCGTGAACACGCCGAACTGCGGGTAGCACCCGCGCAGGGTCGCCGCCGTCCGCGTGTGCAGCTTGCCCCAGTGCGGGCGCCCGCCCAGCGCCGTCATCACCGACTCGACGGCGCCGAAGTACGCCTCGTGCGGCTGCCCGCGGAAGACGTGCACCGCGATGTACGCGCTGTCGCGGCCCGACGCGGTCGAGAGCGGGACGTCGTCGGCCGCGGCCACGCGCACCTCCACCGGGAACGAGACGGCCTGCCCGTGCCGGTCCACGGCGCCGCGCAGGCCCGCGATCGCCGCACCGAGCGCCTCGCGCGGCACGGCGTACTCCATCTCCAGGAACCGGACCCGGCGCGGGCTGGTGAACACGCGGTAGGAACGGTCGACGTACTCCGCCGCCGCGAACAGCGACGCCGCCCTCCGGTTGATCGCCGGCACGAGCCGCGGCACGCGGGCGCCGAGCCGGCAGGTGAGCTCGAAGGCACCGTTGCCGAGCACGTCGTCGCCGACCCACTCGGCGACGCGACCCCGCGCGGGCCCGTCGGCGTCCGTGCGGTTGTTGCGCTTGGTCGCGGCGACGCCGGTGTGCGGGAACCAGTAGAACTCGAAATGATCATTCGTGGCGGCCAGCTCGTCGAGGTCGCCGAGCACCCGCTCCAGCGGGAGCGCGGCCTCGACGGCGTGCAGCCGGAACGCCGGAACGGCCTGCAGTGTCACGCTGACGAGAACGCCGAGCGCGCCCAGCCCGACACGCGCGGCGGCGAACACGCACGCGTTCTCCGTGGGTGAGCAGGTGAGCAGCGAGCCGTCGGCCGTCACGATCTCCAGCGCGCGGACCTGCGCGGCGAGGCCCTGGTGGGCCGCGCCGGTGCCGTGGGTGCCGGTGGAGATCGCACCCGCGACGGTCTGCGCGTCGATGTCACCGAGGTTGGGCAGCGCCCAGCCGCGGTCCCACGCCCACGCGTTGAGCGCGCGCAGCGTGACGCCGGCGGGCACGGTCAGCAGCCCCTGCGCGTCGGCGCGCGCGTCCGCGAGATCGGACGGCACCACGAGGGCGACGTCCTCGGGCACCGCGATGGCGGTGAACGAGTGCCCGGACCCCAGCGCCTTGATCCGCAGCCCGTCGCGCTCGGCGGCCTTCACCGCGTCGACGACCTCGCCCGCGTTCCTCGCCACGACCGTGCGCCGCGGGTCGGTGCGCTGGTTGCGCGCCCAGTTCTGCCACGTCATGCCGAGTGCTCCTCGACCCGGGGCGCGCCGGGAACCGGTGCCGTGGTGGTGGTCGGCGGGCTCACACAACCTCCGCGGCCACGGCCACGGGCACGCCCGCCGTGCCGTCGCGGATCCTCCGGCGCAGCGCCGCGACGTACCAGAGCCCGGCCAGTGCGAGGGCGCCGAGCACGACGTAGTCGGCCGAGCGGAACGCCTCGGGCAGCGTCAGCGCCGCGACGACCGCGACCAGCCACAGCATCGCGAGCCCCGCGACCGGCAGCGCGGCCGCGCCGAGCCGGAAGCCGCCCGCGCCCGCGGCGACGAGCGTGCGGCGCCGCGCCAGGTAGCCGCCGAGCGTGAGCACGTAGACCAGGTACGGCACGAGCGCGGTGGCGCCCACGAGCACGGCGAACGCGTTGCCGTCCGCGGTGCCGTAGGCGAGCAGCACCAGGCACACCGCGAGCGACGTCAGGAGCGCCGGCACCGGCGTCGAGGTGCGCGCGTTGACCCGCTGCAACGCGCCGGAGAACGGGAGCATCCCGTCCCGCGCCATCGCGAAGATCAACCGCGAGTTGGACGCGGCCGCGACCACGACCAGCGCGAACATCGAGAACACCACGATCGCCAGGAACACCGCCGTGGCCGCCGGGCCGAGCCAGTACTCCGCGATGGCCGCGAGCGGCACCGGCGAGGCCGATACCGTGGCCAGGTCGGGGATCGCGAGGGTGAACCCGATCAGCGCCGCCCAGCCCAGCACCCCGGACACGACCACCGACAGGATCATCGCCCGGGGCACCGCCCGGCGGGCGTCCACGGCCTCCTCGGCCATGTCCGCGGCCGCCTCGAACCCGACGAGCGTGAAGATGCCGACGAGCGCGCCGCCGACGAGCGCGTCGGGGAAGACGGCACCGGGAGCGGTGGTGGCGAGGAAGGCGAACCCGTGGTCCCCGCCGCCGGTGCCGCCGCGCACCCAGGCGAGGAAGACCACCAGCGAGAGCACGACGGTCCCGACGATCTCGGCGAACACCGCCACGTTGTTCACCCGTGCCGCGAGCTGCACCCGCACGATGTTGATCAGATAGGCGACGGCGAGCGCGAGGACGGCGATGAACAGCAGCAGCCGGGTGTCGCCCGCGTCGAGGCCGAGCACGGTGGCCGTCAGCGGGGCCAGGCCGAGCAGGGCGATCCCGGGCAGGCCGACGGCGCCGTACAGCACGCCGAGCGCGCCGACGAGGTAGCCGAACCGCGACCCGACCAGGCGCGCCGACCACTGGTAGTTCGCCCCGGCCAGCGGGAAGTGGCCGGCCAGCTCGGCCAGCACGAGCACCACGAGGAACTGCCCGATCGCGGCGACGGGCCACAGCCAGACGGCCGCCGGGCCCATCTGCGTCAGGCCGTAGGAGTAGTTGAGGAAGATGCCGGTGGTGATCGAGACGATCGAGAACGCCACCGCGAACAGTGCGAAACGGCGCAGCACGCGCGGGAACCGGGTCGCGTAGCCGAAGCCGTCGCTCATGGGACATGAGAGTGCGACGTGCGCCACACTGTGTCAACCGTCTGGGTCAACTGACCCAGTGAGGAGGGCTCGATGGCGCGGGTGTCCGCCGGGGACCGCCGGAAACAGCTCGTGGCGGCCGCGTTCCGGGTGATCGGGCGGGACGGCTTCGCCGCGGCGACGACGCGCGCGATCTGCGCCGAGGCGGGCGCGCCCCTGGCCGCGTTCCACTACTGCTTCGCGTCCAAGCAGGAACTGCTGACCGAGCTGACCAGCCAGACCCTCGACGATCTCGCCGCCGCCCGGGCCGAAGGCACGCACATCCGGGCCACCGTCGGCGAGTCGCTGCGGGTCACGCTGCGCTACTACTGGCAGACCGTCGAGGACGATCCCGGCCGGGAGTCCGTGCTCATGGCCCTGACCCAGCACGCACTGAACGACGCCGCCCTCGCCGGCGTCGCACAGCAGCAGTACGCGGGCTACCACCGCACGGCCCGCGAGACGTTGGAGGAGATCGCCGCGGGCTGCGGCGTGGTGTGGGCGCGCCCGGTCGAGCAGCTCGCGCGGATGGTCGTGGTCGTCACCGACGGCGTCACCCTGGCGTGGCTCGTGGACCACGACAGCGCGGCCGCCCTGGCCGCCCTCGACGCCTTCGCCGGCCAGCTCGCCGTCCATGCCGGTGTGTCGTGACCGCGCGCGCGTTGTGCCTGCCGCGCGCGCGGTGAGGGAACGCGCGCGCCGTCCGGTCAGGGGTTGACCGGCCTGCCGAACCAGGTGCCGCCGCGCGCGGCCTCGACGTCCGCCGGGCGGCCGTGGGCGGCGAAGTGCTCGGGTGTGACCTCCACGAACAGTCCCTTGCCCTGCGCCACGACCGGGCCGTCGGGCGCATCGAGACGGGCGTCGCCGCTGGTCCACATCTTGCGGCCGTCGATGCCGTCCACCCGGCACTCGAGGTACAGCACCGAACCGGTCGGCACCGGTCGGCGGAACTCGGTCTGCAGGCTCGCCGTCACGGCGGGTCGGCCCAGGAACACCTGCAGCGCCCCCAGTGCTTCGTCGAACGCCGCCGCGATGACGCCGCCGTGCGCCAGGCCGGGCGCGCCCTGGTGGCGGTCCTCGATCGTGAACGCGCTGGTGACCGTCACGCCCTCACCGACGGTCAGCGCCATCTCCAGGCCACCGCTCGCGTCGCCGCACGCGAAGCAGTGCGCGTAGTGGCCGGGCATGGGCGTGCCGGGCGGGGGCGTGTCCGGCGCCGGTTCGAGCGGGGTGAGGGTCACGTCGGCACGGTAACCCCGCGGTCGTGACGGCCGGGACGCAGCGCTCGGGCGCAGGGGCGGGCAGGATGTCGTCCATGGCCACTGACGTCCGGACTGCCGTGAAGGACCGGGTCGCCGTCCTCACCGTCGCGAACCCCGAGCGGCGCAACGCGATGAACCTGGAGCTGTCCCGCAAGCTCGTCGCCGCCGTGGACGCGGCTGTGGCCGACGAGGGCGTGGGGGCGATCGTCATCACCGGGCAGGACCCGGCGTTCTGCGCCGGCGGCGATCTCGGCGAGCTCGCCACCGCCGACCCCGCGACGCTGCGCGCCGTCTACGCCGGTTTCCTCGCGATCGCCGAGTGCCCGCTGCCCACCGTCGCCGCGGTCAACGGCGCGGCGATCGGGGCGGGGCTGAACCTGGCCCTGGCCGCGGACCTGCGCCTCGCCGGGCCGCGGGCGCTGTTCGACGCCCGCTTCCTGCAGCTGGGCCTGCACCCCGGCGGCGGCTACACGTGGATGGCGCAGCGGTTGCTCGGCCCGCAGGGCGCGGCCGCGATCACCCTGTTCGGCGAGGCCGTCGACGCGGCCGAGGCAGAGCGCATCGGGCTCGTCCACCGGGTGGTCGACGACGTCGTGGCCGCGGCCGTCGAGATGGCCGCCCGCGCCGCCGCCGCGAACCGCGAGCTCGCCGTCACCACGAAGGCGACGATGAAGCTGACCAGCGGCATGACGTCGCAGCGGGACGCCGTGGACGTCGAGGTGCGGGCCCAGGCGGATTCGGTGCGCTCCGAGGACTTCCGCGCCCGCCTCGCCGCCCTGCAGAAGCGCATCAGCAGCACCCGCTGACGTCTCGGTGGGCGGAATCTTCGGCTGTGAGATCGGCCGGGGTCGGGGGACGATCATCACCGGCGAGAGTTAACCTGCTGGTAAGCCTTTCCCCGCACCGGAATCGAGGATCGACCTCGACATGACGTCCACCGACACCGCCGTCGACCGACCCGAGGTCGTCGAGAAGGACCGGGTGGTCATCCGCTTCGCGGGTGATTCCGGCGACGGCATGCAGCTCACGGGTGACCGGTTCACCTCCGAGACCGCCGCGTTCGGCAACGACCTCTCGACGCTGCCGAACTTCCCCGCGGAGATCCGCGCCCCTGCCGGCACGCTGCCGGGCGTCTCGTCGTTCCAGCTGCACTTCGCCAACTACGACATCCTCACCCCCGGCGACCGCCCCGACGTCCTGGTCGCGATGAACCCGGCCGCGCTGAAGGCCAACATCGCCGACCTTCCCCCGGGTGGCGTGCTGATCGTCAACACCGACGAGTTCACGAAGCGGAACCTGACGAAGGTCGGGTACGCGGCGAACCCGCTCGGCGACGAGTCGCTGCAGCAGTACCAGGTGCACGAGGTCGCGATGGCCACCCTGACGATGGGCGCGCTCGCCGACACCGGCCTCTCCAAGAAGGACGCCGAGCGGGCCAAGAACATGTTCGCCCTGGGCCTGCTGTCCTGGATGTACCACCGGCCCTCCGAGGGCACCGAGCGGTTCCTGCGGGAGAAGTTCGCGCGCCGCCCCGATCTGGCCGAGGCCAACATCCTGGCCTACAAGGCCGGGCACGCCTACGGCGAGACCACCGAGGCGTTCGCCGTCACCTACGAGGTGAAGCCGGCGCCGCTGCCCACCGGCACCTACCGGCAGATCACCGGCAACACCGCCCTGTCCTACGGGATCATCGCGGCCGGCCAGCTGTCCGGGCTGCCGGTGTTCCTCGGCTCGTACCCGATCACCCCGGCGAGCGACATCCTGCACGAGCTGTCCAAGCACAAGTCGTTCAACGTCACCACGTTCCAGGCCGAGGACGAGATCTCCGGCGTCGGCGCGGCGCTGGGCGCCAGCTTCGGCGGGGCACTCGGGGTGACCACGACGTCCGGCCCGGGGATCTCGCTCAAGTCCGAGACCATCGGGCTCGCGGTGGCGCTGGAGCTGCCGCTGCTGGTGATCGACGTGCAGCGCGGCGGGCCCTCCACGGGCCTGCCGACCAAGACCGAGCAGGCCGATCTGCTGCAGGCCATGTTCGGCCGCAACGGCGAGGCCCCGCTGCCGATCGTCGCCCCGCAGTCCCCGGGCGACTGCTTCGCCGCCGCACTGGAGGCCGTACGCATCGCGGTCACCTACCGCACGCCGGTGATCCTGCTGTCGGACGGCTCGCTGGCCAACGGCTCGGAGCCGTGGAAGGTGCCCGACATCTCCACTCTCCCGACCGTCGACCCCGGGTTCGCGACCGGCCCCAACGCTCCGGACGGGTCAGGCGAGTTCTGGCCGTACCTGCGCGACGACGACACGCTCGCCCGGCCCTGGGCCGTTCCGGGGACGCCCGGCCTGGAGCACCGCATCGGTGGCCTGGAGAAGGCCGACGGCCGCGGCGACATCTCCTACGACCCGGCCAACCACGACCGCATGGTCCGGCTGCGCGGCGCGAAGATCGACGGCGTCCGGGTTCCCGACATCGAGGTGGACGACCCCACCGGTGACGCGACGCTCCTCGTCCTCGGCTGGGGCTCGACCTACGGCCCGATCGGGGCCGGCTGCCGCCGCGTCCGGGCGCTGGGCCAGAACGTGGCGCAGGCCCATCTGCGCCACCTCAACCCGATGCCCGCCAACCTGGGCGAGCTGCTCGGACGTTACGAGACGGTGCTGGTTCCGGAGATGAACCTCGGGCAGCTCTCGCTGCTGCTGCGGGGGAGGTACCTGGTGGACGTCACGAGCTACACCAACGTCACCGGGCTGCCGTTCAAGGCCGAAGAGCTGCAGGACTTGTTCTTGAGCTACCTGTCTGGAGTGCACGTATGAACGCCGACGTACTCGTTCCCGCGGAGGCGTCATCATGAACGCCGACGTACTCGTTCCCGCGGAGGCGTCATCATGAACGCCCACGTACTCGTTCCCGCGGAGGCGTCACTATGAACGCCGACGTACTCGTCTCCGCGGAGGCGTCACTATGACAGCGCTGGATCTGGGGTTGCCGACCATCGGCGGCCTCGACGGGGTCCCGACGACCACCGACAAGCAGACCGCCAAGGACTTCGCCTCCGACCAGGAGGTGCGCTGGTGCCCCGGCTGCGGCGACTACGCCGTGCTCGCCGCCGTCCGCCAGTTCCTGCCGACGCTCGGCATCAGGCGCGAGAACACCGTGTTCATCTCCGGGATCGGCTGCTCGTCGCGGTTCCCGTACTACCTCAACACCTACGGCATGCACTCCATCCACGGCCGCGCCCCGACCATCGCCACCGGGCTGGCCGTCACGCGCCCGGACCTCTCGGTCTGGGTCGTCACGGGTGACGGTGACGCGCTCTCCATCGGCGGCAACCACCTGATCCACGCGCTGCGCCGCAACATCAACCTCAAGATCCTGCTGTTCAACAACCGGATCTACGGCCTCACCAAGGGCCAGTACTCCCCCACGTCGGAGGAAGGGAAGATCACCAAGTCGACCCCCTTCGGCTCGGTCGACCACCCCTTCAACCCGATCTCGCTCGCGCTCGGGGCGGAGGCCACGTTCGTCGGCCGCGCGCTCGACAGCGACCGCAAGGGCCTCACGGCCGTGCTCGGGGCGGCGGCGGCACACCGCGGGTCGGCGCTGGTGGAGATCTTCCAGGACTGCCCGATCTTCAACGACGGCAGCTTCGACGTGCTCCGCAAGGGCGAGGACGCCGAGGCCCGCCTCATCGGCGTCCGCCACGGCGAGCCGATCCAGTTCGGCCCCGAGGGCTCCTACTCCGTGGTCCGCGAGGGCTTCGGGTTGCGCGTGGCGAAGACCGACGAGATCGACGCGTCGGAGGTCGTGGTCCACGACGAGACCGACCACAACCTGGCCTTCGCGCTCTCCCGCCTGAGCGACCAGGACCTCACCCACACGGTCACCGGGGTCTTCCGCAACGTCGCCCGCACCACCTACGACGACGCGACCCGCGCCCAGGTCAACCACGAGCGCGAGATCCGCACCCCCGATCTGCAGGCCCTGCTGAACGGCCGCGACACCTGGACGGTCGGGGGCTGACCCGGGGTCGTCCTACCGGACCTGGATCTCCACGCGCCTGCTGGCCGCGGGGGTCGGGAACGGATCGGCGTCGCCGCGGCCCTCCGTCGCCAGCCGGGCCCGGTCGATCCCGGCGGCCACGAGCGCCTCCGCGACGGCGGCGGCCCGCCGTTCCGAGAGCCGTTGCGACACCGCGACCGGACCGGGGCTGTCGGCGGTGTAGCCCACGAGCAGCGCGTCGGCGGCCGGGTCGGCCGCAAGGGCCTCGGCCGCCCGCCGCACGGCCGCGGGATCGGTGATCTCGGCGCTGTCGGCCGCGAACGTGATGGGGACGGCAGCGAGCGCCGAGGCCGTGTTCAGGCGCGGGCCGCGTAGCAGCGCCGGGACGTCGGCGGAGTTCGGGACCGAGACGGCCGGAGCGGTGGAC
>JBBQEF010000145.1:0-13692 GCA_038320445.1 Mycobacteriales bacterium | reverse complement strand
GATGCGATGGTGGCCGGGTGCGGATGGCCGGGGCGGGGTCGCGCGCCGGGCTCAGCGCAGGGCCGGGATGACCTCGCGCTCGAAGAGCTCGATGCCCGAGCGGTCGTAGGCGGCCTCCGCGAAGTTGAAGATGCCATAGGTCATCCCGGCGTCCTGCAGCTTCGTGAGGTTCTCGACGATCTGCTCCGGCGTGCCGCAGGCCGGCAGCCCGCGCACCGCGCCCAACGACGCCTCCGCCTTCTCCTCCCCGATGTAGGGAAGCAGGCGCGCCTTCGCCTCCTGCAGCCTTTGCTCCACCTCGGCATCCGTCGACCCGATCGCGACGTTGTAGTTGGCCGAGCGCACGATCGCGTCGTAGTCGGTGCCGACGGTCTCGCAGTGCCCCTTCAGCAGCTCGGACTTCCGCGAGAAGCTCTCCAGCGTGCCGTCGAAGTTCGTGTACTGCGCGTACCTCGCCGCGATCTTGAGCGTGACCTTCTCGCCGCCGCCGGCGATCCAGAGCGGGATGCCGCCCGGCTGCAGTGGCCGGGGCGCAACGATCGCGCCGTCGACCTGGTAATGCCGGCCGTCGAGGGTCGCCGATCCCGTCTCCCACGCCTGCTTCATGATCTGCACACCCTCGTCGAGCATGCCCAGGCGCTCGGGAGCCGCCGGGAAGCCGTACCCGTAGGCCCGCCACTCGTGCTCGTACCAGCCCGCGCCGATGCCCATCTCGACGCGACCGCCGGAGATGATGTCGACGGTCGCGGCGACCTTGGCCAGGTAGGCGGGGTTGCGATAGCTCATGCAGGTGCACATCTGGCCCAGCCGCACCCGCTCGGTGACGGCGCCGAACGCCGACATCAGCGACCACGCCTCGTGCGTGGCCTGGTCGGTGGGCACGGGCACGGTGTGGAAGTGGTCGTAGACCCAGATCGACTCCCACGGGCCGGCGTCGGCGTGCTGGGCCAGCCCTTTCATCACATCCCACTGGCCGGCCGGCTCGATGCCGACGAGATCGTGACGCCAACCCTGGGGAACGAACATTCCGAAGCGCATGAGGCCAAACCTACTGCGGCCTATCCTCGGAGGCATGACGATGTCCGGGCCGCCGATCCGCATCGGCAACGACGAGCGCCAGGCCGCGGCGCACGCGCTGGGCGACCACTACGCGCAGGGCCGGCTCGAGGCCGACGAGTACGAGCAGCGGGTGAGCGCAGCGTTCACCGCGCGCACCAGCGCCGATCTCGACGTGCTGTTCGCCGACCTGCCGCGGCCCGCCGTCGCGGCCCCGCCGGTCCCGATGTGGCCGACGGCACCGCACGTCGATCCCGGTGCTCCCTACGGCCGGGAGCCCCGCACCAGCCTGCCGTACTCCGATCGCTCCAAGATCGTCGCCGGGATCCTGCAGATCTTCCTGCCGTTCGGGATCGGACGGTTCTACAGCGGCCACACCGGCATCGGCGTCGCGCAGCTGCTCCTCGCGTTCTTCGGCATCGGCATCCTCTGGGCGTTCATCGACGGCATCATCCTGCTCGTCGGGAGCCCGACCGACCCCTACGGGCGCCCGATGCGGAGCTGACGATCGTCAACCCGGGGTTGACGATTCCCGAACGTCAACCTAGAGTTGACGCATGGCCGAACCCGTCACGATGACCAACCCCGTCCGCCTCGACGACCTCATCGACGCGATCACGAAGGTGCACTCCGACGTCCTCGAGCGGCTCTCGGGCGCCGTGATCGCCGCCGACTCGCTCGGCGAGGTGGCCGACCACCTGATCGGCCACTTCGTGGACCAGGCCCGCCGTTCCGGGGCGTCCTGGACCGAGATCGGCCGGAGCATGGGTGTCTCCAAGCAGGCCGCACAGAAGCGTTTCGTCCCCAAGCACTCCACGCCCGACCTGGACCCGAGCCAGGGCTTCGGCCGCTACACCCCCCGGGCCCGCAACGTCGTGGTCACCGCGCAGAACGAGGCGCACGCCGCCCGCAACGACACCATCACCACGGCGCACCTGGTGCTGGGGTTGCTGGCCGACCCCCAGGGACTCGCCGCCCGCGCGATCCTCGCGCAGAACGTCACGCTCGACGCCGTACGGGCCTGCGCCGCGGCCGCGCTGCCCGCCGCGGCCGAGCAGACGCCCGCCCTCGTCCCGTTCGACGCCCAGGCCAAGAAGGCGCTGGAGTTGACGTTCCGGGAGGCCCTGCGGCTGGGCCACAACTACGTCGGCACGGAGCACGTCCTGCTCGCGTTGCTCGAGCTCGAGGACGGCACGGGCGTGCTCTCGGGCGCGGGGATCAGCAAGCAGGCCACCGACGCGACGGTCGTCGCCCTCCTCGACGCGATCACGGCCGGCCAGCCGCCCACCCGGTGATCAGGCCTGCCGCGACCGGAACCTCGTGGGCCGGTCCGGCCACGGCGCGTCCGCCGGACGCCCGGTCGCGCCGGCCCCCGCCACCGTGTTGGCGGCGAGCACCGCGGCCACCGTCACGCCGTTGACGATCGTGCCGGCCAGCACCATGCGCACCGCCACCGACAGCGTCACCCAGCGCGTGGAGAGATCGGCCTCCTCGTCGTCGCCCGGCTCCGGGCGTCCGACCTCGGTGAGCCCGCGGGCGAGGTAGACGCGCACCGACTCGTCGGAGAAGCCGGGCGAGGGCACCACGTCGATCAGCACCGACCAGTCGGTGGCCGCGAGACCGGCCTCCTCGGCCAGCTCGCGTCGAGCGGCGTCCACCGGATCCTCACCGGCGAAGTCGAGCAGCCCCGCCGGCAGCTCCCAGAGCCGCCGGTGCACCGGATGGCGGTACTGGTGGATCATCATCAGCCGGTCGTCGGGGTCCAGCGCCACGATCGCCACGGCGCCCGGGTGCTCCAGGATCTCCCGCGCGGCCACGCGCCCGCCGGGCATCACGACCTCGTCGGTGCGCAGCGCCATGACGCGCCCGGTGTAGATGTCCTTCGTGGACAGCACGGGGAAGTCGTGCCGGGGCGTGTTCACGAGCTCGCTCCGCTCGTGACGTGCTCGCGCGCCGGTCCGTCGAACGGGAGCCGATCCTCCGCGCGGTACCCCAGCGCCGCCTTCACGAACGCGGCGAACAGCGGATGCGGGCGGGTCGGCCTGCTCTTGAGCTCCGGGTGTGCCTGCGTGCCGACGAAGAACGGGTGCTGATCGGCGGGCAGCTCCACGAACTCGACGAGCGTCCCGTCCGGCGAGGTACCGCCGAACACGAGGCCGGCGGCCTCCAGCCGGGACCGGTAGGCGTTGTTCACCTCGTAGCGGTGCCGGTGGCGCTCCGACACCTCGCGGCTGCCGTAGGCGGCCGCCACGACCGTGCCCGCGCCCAGCACGGCGGGGTAGGCGCCCAGGCGCATGGTGCCCCCCATGTCGCGCTGGCCGGCCACGACGTCGCGCTGGTCGACCATCGTCGAGATCACCGGGTGCGGGGTGCGCTCGTCGAACTCGCTGGAGTTGGCGTTGTCCAGGCCGGCGAGCGAGCGGGCGGCCTCGATCACCATGCACTGCAGGCCCAGGCACAGCCCCAGCGTCGGGATGCCGCGGGTGCGGGCGTGGGTGATGGCGCCGAGCTTTCCCTCGATGCCGCGCACGCCGAACCCGCCGGGGACCAGCACGCCGTCCACGCCCGCCAACGCGGCCGCAGCGCCTGCCGGCGTGCGGCAGTCGTCGGAGGGCACCCAGAGCACCTCCACACGCGCGCGATGGGCGAACCCGCCCGCCCGCAGCGCCTCGGTGACCGAGAGGTACGCGTCGGGCAGGTCGACGTACTTGCCGACCAGCGCGATCCGTGCGGTCTCGTCGGGATGGTGGACGCGGTCGAGCAGATCGCCCCACACCGTCCAGTCGACGTCGCGGAACGGCAGGCCGAGCCGGCGCACGACGTAGGCGTCGAGACCCTCGGTGTGCAGGACCCGCGGGATGTCGTAGATCGACGGCGCGTCCGGCGCGGCGGCCACGCCGTCGAGGTCGACGTCGCACATGAGAGAGATCTTGCGCTTCATGCTCTCCGGGATCTCCCTGTCGGCGCGCAGCACGAGCGCATCGGGCTGGATGCCGATGTTGCGCAACGCCGCCACCGAGTGCTGCGTGGGCTTGGTCTTCAGCTCCCCCGAGGGTGCGAGGAACGGCACGAGCGACACGTGCAGGAAGAAGCAGTTGTCCCGGCCCACCTCGTGGCGGACCTGCCGCGCCGCCTCGACGAACGGCAGCGACTCGATGTCGCCGATCGTGCCGCCCACCTCGGTGATCACGACGTCGGGCGCGACGCCGTCCTCATCGGGCTCCGCCATCGCGAGGATGCGGTCCTTGATCTCGTTGGTGATGTGCGGGATCACCTGCACGGTGTCGCCGAGGTACTCGCCGCGGCGCTCCTTGGCGATCACCTCGGAGTACACCTGGCCGGTGGTGACGTTGGCCCGGCCGAAGAGGTTCCGGTCGAGGAACCGCTCGTAGTGCCCGATGTCCAGATCGGTCTCGGCACCGTCCTCGGTGACGAAGACCTCGCCGTGCTGGAACGGGTTCATCGTGCCCGGGTCCACGTTCAGATAGGGATCGAGCTTCTGCATGATCACCCGCAGACCACGGGAGGTGAGGAGTTGGCCGAGGCTGGAAGCCGTCAACCCTTTCCCGAGCGAGGAGGCGACCCCGCCGGTGACGAACAGATGACGCGTCGCACGAGGCTGCACGGGCCTTGAGCGTACAGCCTCACCCCACCTCGACGCCGGGCGGCACTCGCCGGCCGCGATCAGGCCTGCGGGGAGGAGCCGTCCGCCGCGGTCGGCGCCACCCCGTAGCGCCCGGCCTGACCCTGAAGCTGGTCACGCAGGGCCAGGACGGTGGAGAGCTGCCCCGTTCCCGACTGCAGGTTGTCGACGGTGGACATCTTCGTGGTGATCGTCGGGTCGGCGCGGGCCACTCCGACGGCGCCGGTGGCGTCCGACGAGCCGGCCCGCCCGGCCAGCACCGCTCCCCCACCGGAGGTGTCGAGCTGCGCCGCCAGCCTCGCGACGACAGCGGCGGCGTCGGGGGCGTCGACGCCGGTCAGGGCACCGCCGGTGAGCACCAGGGCCAGGTTCGCCTGGGCCGGCGGGTCACCGGGCAGGACGAAGCCGGCACTCGCCAGCCCGCTCAACACCGCCTTCTCCTGATCGGGCTTGGTACCGGACTTGCTGAAGAGGACCCCGCCGAGCAGACCGCCCGCGAGGCTCCCGGTGTCGGCGGCGGCGGGCAGCTGGGCACCGGTGGGCAGCAGCCGCGCGGTGAGCTCGCGGAGCTGGTCGGCACGTGCCGGATCGCCGACGGCGTCGGTGAGCGCGACCTCGCCGGTGACCGTCGCCCCGGCCTGCCCGAGCAGTGCCACGACGGCGTCGCGGTCGGCCGGATCGACGCTGGCCGTCACGAGCGCAACGGTCTGGCCCTGCAGCGTCCCCTTGACCACTGCCGGGCCGACGCGCTTCGCGAACTCGTCGGAGGCGCGCTGGGACGCAGCCAGCTCGTCGCGCTGCACCGTGAGCGCCTGGACCTGGCCGCCGAGGTCGTCCGCCTTCGTCGTGAGGGCACCGAGCAGTCGCTCGGAGACGCCACTGGCACCGAGGACCACCCCGACCGCGAGCGCCAGGAACACCGCCGCGATCGAGATGGCGTGGTAACGCAGGGAGATCACCCGAACCAGCCCTTGATCGTCTCCAGGAGGGCGGCCCAGGTCGTGGTGATCCAGGCCAGGATCGCGTCGCCGGCGTCGGACACCAGCAGCGCAGCGGCGACGGCCACCACGGCCGCGCCGATGAGCAGGAGGATCGCCCCGACGGAGATCCGGCTGCGGTACAGCGTCGCGATCACCCGGCTGTCGACCAGCGTGCCGCCCAGCTGCAGGCGGGTGAGGAACGTGGACGCGTTGCTGCTGGCTCGCCCGCGGTCGAGGAACTCGGCCATGTTCGCCGACAGGCCGACGGTCACCACCAGGGCGGCATCGTTGTGAGCGGCCAGCAGCAGGGCGAGGTCCTCCGGGTTGGCCGTGCTGGGGAACGTCACCGCGCCCGCACCGAGATCCTGCACGCGATGCAGCCCGGGGGCGTGACCATCGGCGAAGGCGGGCACGACGATGTCGGCGCCGCAGGTCAGGGCCTCGTTGGACACCTCGGCCGGATCGCCGACGATCAGCGCGGGCTGGTGGCCGGCCGCCAGCAACGCGTCCGCCCCGGCTCCGACACCGACCAGCACCGGCCGGTACTCCCGGATGTAGTTCTTCAGCCGTACGAGCTCGGCGGCGTGGTCGAACCCCGGGGCGACCACGAGCACCTGACGGCCGGCCAGCTCCACGTCCACCTGCGGGACACCGGCACCGTCGAGCAGCATCGAGCGCTCCTGGCGCATGAACTCGATGGTGTTGGCGGCGAACGCCTCCAGCTGGTGGGCCAGCCCCGACTTCGCCTCCACGAGCGCGTCGGCCACCGAGTCGGCGTCCTGCAGCGTGCCCTCGGCCAGGCGCAGCTCACCCGCGTAGACCACGCCGTCGTGCAGCCGGATACGGCTGCCGTCCTTGATGGTGTGCATCGCGTCGGAGCCGACGGCGTCGAGCAGGGTGATGCCGGCCGCGACCAGCACCTCCGGGCCGAGGTTGGGGAACCGCCCCGATATCGACGGCGAGGCGTTCACCACGGCCACGACCCCCGCTGCGACGAGCGCGTCGGCCGTGGCCCGGTCGAGGTCGATCTGGTCGATGACCGCGATCTCACCGGGCTTGAGGCGGCGCAGCAGGGGGTCGGTGCGCCGGTCCACCCGGGCGACACCGGCGAGCCCGGGCAGCTCGGGACGCGAGCGGTGCAGCAGGCCGGAGAGCTTCATGCACGCACTGTGACAGGAGGTGCGCGGGATACCGGGAAGGCACGCCGACACCCACGTACCGTTCACCGTGCCGGGCGGGCCGCGACCTTCCTGCGGGGCGTGCGGGCCCGGTCGGCCTCGCGGTGGGCCCGTGCCGCGCCGAGCAGCTCCTCGGCGTGGGCGCGACCGGTGTCGGTGTCGTCGAGACCCGCGAGCATGCGGGCCAGCTCGACGATGCGTTCGCCCTCGGCGAGCGTGCGCACGATGCTGCGCCGGGACCCGTTCTGCCCGCGCGCCGACTTGTCGACGACGAGGTGCCGGTCGGCGTAGGCCGCCACCTGCGCCAGGTGCGTCACCACGATCACCTGGTGCCGCACGGCCAGCTGGGCCAGGCGCCGCCCGATCTCCACGGCGGCCCGGCCGCCGACCCCGGCGTCGACCTCGTCGAACACCATCGTCGGCACCGGATCGGCCCCGGCGAGCGCCACTTCCAGGGCCAGCATCACCCGCGACAGCTCACCGCCGGACGCGCCCTTGTGCAGCGGCTGCGCCCCGGCCCCGGCGTGGGCGACGAGCCGCAGCTCGACCTCGTCGACGCCGGTGGAGCCGGGCACCAGCCGTGCGCCCGCGACGATCAGCGTGTCGGCCGCGTCGGGCCCCGCCACCCGCGGGAACACCGCCACGAGCAGCCGCGCATCGGCCATCGCCAGCCCGCCCAGCTCGGCGGTGGTGTCGGCCGCGAGCCGGGCCGCCGCCTCGGTGCGGGCCGCCGTGACCGCGGTCGCGTACTCCGCGAGATCGACGGCCAGCGCATCGCGGTGGGCGGCGAGCCCGGCCAGCGCCTCGTCGGAGGTGTCCAGGCCGGCGAGCCGTTCCCGGGCCCGCTGCGCCCACGCCAGCACCCCGTCGACGTCCGCCGCGTACTTGCGGGTGAGCGCCTTGAGCTCGGCCTGCCGGGAGAGCACCTCCGCGAGCCGCTCGGGATCGGCGTCGAGCCGGTCGAGGTAGCCGGTGAGCTCGGTGCCGACGTCCCCGACCAGCGCCAGCGCCTCGGCGAGCCGGGCGTCGAGCGCGGACAGCTCGGGGTCGCCCGCCGCAGCCAGCCGGCCGCGCGCGTCGCCGACGAGGGCCAGCGCGTTCGGCACGTCGGCATCGTCCGCGCCGACGATCGCGGCGTGCGCCGCGGCGGCGACCGCGCGCAGGTCGTCGGCCGCGGCGAGCCGCCTGCCCTGTGCCACCAGCTCGACGTCCTCACCGGGCTGGGGATCGACGGAACCGATCTCGGTGAGGCCGTGGCGCAGCAGATCGGCCTCCTGCGCGAGCCGCCGCGCACCGTCGCGGCGTTCGACGAGCTCGGCCGCGACGCGCTGCCACTCCGCGCGGGTGGCCCGGTAGCGCTCCAGCGGGACCGCGACGGCGTCCCCCGCGAACCGGTCGAGCAGGGCCCGCTGCTCGGCCGGGCGCAACAGCCGGAGCTGGTCGTTCTGCCCGTGGACGGCGAGCGTGGCCTCGGCCAGCCGCGCGAGCACCCCGACGGGCACCGATCGGCCGCCCAGGTGCGCGCGCGACCGCCCGTCGGCCCCGACGGTGCGGACGGCGATGAGCGTGCCGTCCTCGTCGGCCTCGGCCCCGACCTCGTCCGCCACGGCCAGCGCCGCCGCGTCCGCGGTGAACCGCCCCTCGACCACGGCCCGTCGGGCGCCGTCGGCCACGCGTGACGCCTCCGCGCGGCCCCCGCCCAGCAGCGACAGCCCGGTGACGACCATGGTCTTGCCCGCACCGGTCTCGCCGGTGAGGACCGTGAGCCCCGGGTCCAGGTCGAGCGTGGCGTCGTCGATGACGCCGAGCCCCTGGATCCGCATCTCGGCCAGCATGGGGCGAAGCGTACGACTCAGTGCGGTGGCCCCCCACGCCATCCCCGAACCGGCAGGTCGAACTTGCGCACCAGCCGGTCGGCGAACGGCCGCCCGTCCAGGCGCACCATCCGGATGGGCAGCTCGCCGCGGGTGATCTCGACGCGCGCGCCGGGTGGGAGGGCATGGGTCCGGCGCCCGTCGCAGTCCAGCAGCGCGGGCGGGCCGGACGGGTCCACCTCGATGGCCACCTGGCTGTCCGGCGAGATCACCATCGGCCGTGCGAACAGGGCGTGCGCGTTGCTGGGCACCAGGAGCAGTGCCTCCACCTGCGGCCACACCAGCGGTCCGCCCGCGGAGAACGCGTAGGCCGTGGAGCCCGTCGGGGTGGCGCACAGCACGCCGTCGCAGCCGAACGCCGACACCGGGCGACCGTCGACCTCCAGCACCACGTCGAGGATCCGCTCCCGCGTGGTCTTCTCCACCGTGGCCTCGTTGAGCGCCCACGTCCGCGCGAGCACGTCGCCGTTCGAGCGGGCGACGGCGTCGAGCGTCATCCGCTCCTCCACCGAGTAGGTGCCCTCGACGACGGCGTCGATGGCCTCGTCGAGCGACTCCTCCTCGGCCTCGGCGAGAAACCCGACCCTCCCGAGGTTCACCCCGAGCAACGGCACACCCACCGGCCGCGCCATCGCCGCGGCGCGCAGGAGCGTGCCGTCACCGCCCAGGACCAGCACGACCTCGGAGCCCTCCGCGCAGCCCGGGCGGCCGTCGACGATCCGGGGCTCCAGCCCCGCGGGGAGGTCGCCGTCCCGCACCTCGGCCCACTCCTCGCCGATCACCCGCAACCGCACGCCGGAACGGGCCAGCCGCCGGGCGACGTCCGCGGCGGTACGCCGGTTCGTGGCCCGCCCGGCGTGCAGCACCACCGTCACTTCTCGTGAGGTCACGCGGGCCCTGCCTGCACTGCCGCCGCGAGCGCCGCGTCACCGACGTCCTCGCCGTCGCGGGCGAGCCGCAGGAAGAACTCGACGTTGCCCGACGGGCCGGGCAGCGGGCTCGCCACCGCGCCGAGCAGCCGCAGCCCGAGCCGCCGGGCCGCTCCGGCCACGTCGACGAGCGCGGAGAGGCGCAGCGCGGGATCGCGCACGACGCCCCCGGAACCCAACCGCTCGCGACCCACCTCGAACTGGGGCTTCACCATCGGCAACAGGGTGCCCGCCGTGCAGGCCGTCAGCGCCGGCAGCACCGTCCGCAGCGAGATGAACGACAGGTCCGCGACGGTCACGTCCACCGGGCCACCGATCGCGGCGGGCTCCAGAGCGCGGACGTTGGTCCGGTCGTGCACGTGGACCCGCTCGTCGCTGCGCAGCCGCCACACCAGCTGTCCGTAGCCCACGTCGACCGCCCGGACCTCCGCGGCGCCGCGGTCCAACAGCACGTCGGTGAACCCGCCGGTGGACGCGCCCGCGTCGAGGCAGCGAACGCCGGTGACGTCGACGGCGAACGAATCCAGGGCCCCGATCAGCTTGTGCGCGCCGCGCGACGCCCATTCCCGCTCGCCGGTCGTCCGGACGATGACCGGCGTGTCCCGGTCGACGACCGTGGCGGGCTTGCCGGCCGTGACGCCGTGGACGGCGACGCGGCCCTGCTCGATCAGTTCAGCCGCCTGCTGCCGGGAACGGGCCATACCCCGGCGCACCAGCTCGGCGTCCAGGCGTGCGCGTGTGACCACCGCTCTCACGCCGAGCCGACGGCCAGCGCCTCGCCCAGCGCCGCGTGCACGCGCTCGAACGCGTCGACGTGCTCGGCCAGGGGCCGTTCCGACAGGCCGTTCAGGCCCTCCATCGCGCGTGCCACGACCAGAGCGGGATCCGCCTGCGGTACGCGCGGATCGGCGGGGCGGGGAGGGCCCGGCACGGGAGAGGTCATGACTCCACGGTAGCCGAGGCGGTGCCGAGCCCGAGATCCTTGAGCACGCGCGCGGCCGGATCGCCGTCGGGCGTGACGGTGGCCGGCCCGCCGCCGACGGCCCAGTGCGCGGCGCAGAGGGCGCGGAGCGCATCCACCGGGTCACCGTTCCCCGCGAGCCGCAGCACGCCACCGGTCGCCGACGTCGCCGCCCAGCCCGAGGGCGCACCCGGCTCCAACGCGGTGGAGTCGCTGGTCAACGCGCTGAGATCGGCCGCGATGTAGTCCGGGCGCAGCTCGGGCGGGGCCGCGAGCAGCTCCGCGGCGTCGGACACGCCGGTGAGCACGAACAGGGTTGACAGGTTCGCGGCCCGGCCGCCCTCGATGTCGGTGTCGAGCCGGTCACCAATCACCAGCGGCCGTTGCGCGCCGGTGCGGTGGACCGCGTCGAGCAGCAGCGCGGTCGCCGGCTTGCCCGCGACCTGCGGCTCCAACCCGGTCGCGACGCGCAGCACCGACACCATCGACCCGTTGCCGGGCAGCGGACCGCGCTCGGTGGGCAGCGTCGGGTCGAGGTTGCAGGCCACCCAGACCGCCCCGGCCCGCAACGCCACCGAGGCGTCCGCCAGCAGCCGCCAGCCCGTGTCCGGGCTGTGCCCCTGCACCACGGCGGCGGCCCCGTCCGGTTCGGTCGTGACGGTGAGCCCGACCGACCTCACCTCGTCCGCCAGTGCGCCGGTGCCCACCACGAGCACCGGCGACCCGGCCGGCAGCTGCGCGGCGAGCATGGCCGCCGCGGCCTGCGAGCTGGTGGCCACGTCGTCGACGACGGCGGGGAACCCGAGCTGGGCGAGGTGGTGCGCGACGTCCGTCGGGCGCCGTGAGGCGTTGTTGGTGACGTACACGGTGCGCACGCCCCGCGCGGTCGCCCCCCGCACGGCCTCGACCGCACCCGGCACCGCCTCCGGTCCGCGGTACAACGTGCCGTCCAGGTCGGCGAGGAGGACGTCGTGCAGGTCCAGCAGGTCCATCACCGGTCCGGCTCCTCCTCGTCGCCCCCCGTGACGACCGCAGCGCCGTCGTCGTCCGGGACCAGGCCCTCCACGGCCGGCCCGGTGGCGCTGTCGTCCGCAGCCTCCTCCGCCACTGTGGC
Organism: Mycobacteriales bacterium; assembly: GCA_038320445.1. Lineage (GTDB taxonomy): Bacteria > Actinomycetota > Actinomycetes > Mycobacteriales > Pseudonocardiaceae > Pseudonocardia. The sequence continues at coordinate 1,957 of JBBQEF010000145.1, read as the reverse complement.
CGCGACCGGGTGCGCGGCGTCGATGGTGTCGACCCCGGCCACGGGTCCGTCGGTCTCCTCGGCGGCGACCTCGACCGGTGAGCTCTCGACGCCCACGTCCGGTGTCGTGGCGGCCGCGACGTCGTCGACGTCGGGCCTGTCGAGTCGGCCGGCATCGACATGATCGGCTCCGGCGACATCCGCTCCGGCGACATCCGCTCCGGCAACATCCGCTCCGGCAACATCCGCTCCGGCGACATCCGCGAGGTCGACCTCGGCCTCGCCCTGGAACACGACGCCGCCGTCGTCGATCGGCTCTCCGGTGAGCTCGGCCATGCGCTCGGCCGCGTCCGTCTCACCGAGCTCGTCCGCGTCGACGGCGTGCACGAACCACTCCAGCGCATCGGACTCCCGCCCGGCCGCGAGGAGGTTGTCGGCGTAGGCGTAGAACAGCCGCGGGCTCCACGGATCCCGGCGGGCCGGCTCCAACTCGGGGATCTGCAGGCCGACGACGGCGGCGTCGAGTTCGCCGAGGTCACGCCGGGCACCCGCCGCGACGATCGCCAGCTCGACGGTCTCGGCCCGGCCCAGCTCCTTCGCCTCCGGGGACCGGACCAGCTCGAGGGCCCGCTCGGGCCGTCCCATCGCCCGCTCGATGTCGGCCATCACGGCCAGATGGCCGGGACCGCCACCCATGCGGCGTGCCGCACGCAGCTCACCGAGTGCCTCGTTCCACTCGCCGGCGTGGTAGGCCGCGATGCCCGCGGCCTCCCGCACGACCGCGATGCGTGACGCCCGGCGCCGGGCGAACCGCGCATGCTCCAGTGCGCGCTCGGGGTCCTCGTCCACGAGCATGCCGGCCGCCACGAGGTGCTTCGCCACGACGTCGGCGGTGTCCTTCTGGAGGCCGCGCAGGTCCCGTCGGGCCTCGGCGTCGAGCTCACCCGGTGTGATGCCCTCGGGGAGGTCGGGCTCCGGGACCCGCACGGTGGTGACGCCCTCCGGCGTGCGCCGCTCGGGGCGCTCCGGCCGACCGGGCCGGTCGGACGACCGCCGGACCGGGCCGCTGCCCGTGCGCCGATCCCCGGCCGGCCGGCCGGCCCCACGACGATCGTTGCGGTCGGCCTCGCTGCGGGCGTCGCTGGTCCGATCAGCCCGGCCCCGGTCCTCGCTCCGGCCCCGCTCGGCCCGGTCCCGATCCGGCCGGTCCCGATCCGGCCGCTCACGGTCGGACCGCTCACTGCGACCGCGACCCCAGTCCGCGCCACCGGACGGCCGTGCGTCGTATCGGCCCCTGTCCCCCGGCCGCGAGGCGGACGGCTGCTGCTCGCCCGTACCGGATGCACCGCTGCCGCTCGGGCGCCGCTCGGCCGCCCCGCGGCCTGCGGGCCGCTCGCCGGCACCCGCGCCGTAGCCACCGGACCGGTCGGCGCGGCCCGCGTGGGGGCGGCCCTTCCCGGCGTCGCGATCGGATCCGTGACTCGTGCCCCGGCCCGGCCGGCCGGAACCCGCACGGTCGTCCCCACCACGAGGCGCGCCTCCGTACCGATCGGACCCGCCGCGACCATCCCCACCGGATCCGTATCGCTCCGAGCCCGACGACGGCCGCCGATCCCCGGTGCTCCGCTCGCCGGAGGGGCGGCGTTCACCACCGCGCTTGTCCTGCGCTCCGCGCCAACCCGTTCCCCGGGGGGCGTCGTCGCGGTCGCCGCCGCCGGCCGCTGCCCGCCTGCCTCCCTCGGTCTGGGGGGTCCAGCTGCCGCGCGACCCACCGCCCCGATCGGATCGGCCAGCTGCCGGCCCGCCACGCTCCCCGGCCTTCCACCTCTCGGGTCCGCCGCGCCGCTCCGGTGCGCCGTCCCGTCCGCCTGAGTAGCTGCCACCGGAGTCCCGGGCGCCCGCGCCGTAGCGCGCCGCTCCCGGAGCTCGCTCGGGTCGACGTCCTCCCGCGGAACCCTGGTAGCGGTCGTCCGAACCG
>JBBQEF010000144.1:0-13769 GCA_038320445.1 Mycobacteriales bacterium | reverse complement strand
CGGCCCGCCACCCGGCACGCGGACGCGACCGGCGCCTGGCTGGAGCCCGCCGCGGGCGCGGTCGGTGTGCAGGCCGATCTCGCGCTGCGGATCGCGGGCACCCCGGCGCGGCCGGCCGAGGCGCGCCTGCTGCCGCTGACCGGGCCGGAGCCGGCCGAGGGCGTGCTCGACCTGCGGCTGACCACGCCGTACGTGCTGTTCGGTGACACCGGCTTCGGCCTCGGCCTGCCGAACGGCCTGGTCCTCGACGACTCCGCGACCGCGCCCGCCGGTGCCGAGGCCTGGCGCGGCACCACGCTGCGCGGCGCGGAGCTGTACGTGCCCCGCGGGATCCCGCTCGTCGGCGGCACGGTGGCGACCTTCGACGTGTCGCTGCCGCGCGCGGGCGGGATCGACGCGGTGGCCACCGTGCCCGGGGATCCCGTGCAGGTCGTCCTGGAGTGGCACGACCCGGCCGCGACCGGGCTCGCCGACCTGCTCCCGACCGTCGTGCAGGTGACCGTGGACCTCCCGGTGCGGGGCCGGACGGTCGACGGCGGGCAGGGCGCGTTCACCCTCGGCGGCGCGGACCCGCTGCGGCTGCGCGGCCGGTTCGCCCGCGACCTGCGGACCTCCCCGCCGGAGATGTCCTTCGACCTGGCCGTCGACGGCGGGGACGACGGGCTGGTCACGGTCACCGGCTCGAGCACCCCCGGGAAGGTCGTGGTCACCGCCGCCGCGCTGGCCACCGCGCTCGTCGCGGAGAGCAGGCTCCGCCCCGAGCCGCCGCCCTCGGGCGACGAGACCGGGCCCTGGCTGGCCGAGCTGCTCACCGCGGCCACCGCGGCCACCGCGTTCTTCGACGACACGGGGCGCGTCGTCGTCGAGGCGGTGCGGCTGCACGGCACCACCTCGCCGGCCGATCCGACGCTGCGGCTCGAGGTGGACTACCTCGTCGACGTCACGGTGCAGCCGGTGAACGCGGGTCCGTTCGCGATCTGGATGGACGGCTCCCAGCCCATGCGGATCCGCTACCGCGGCGTGCGGGTCGAGGCGGACCTGCGCAAACCGGGGATCAGCGGGCTCGCCGTGTCCTTCGCGCAGGCCACCCTGGACCTGGAGGATCCCGGCGGCTGGCGGGTGCGCTCCCCGGGATCGGTGCTCGATGTGATCGGCGCGCGCTCCGGCCGCGGCTCGGTCTGGTTCGACGTGGACCTGCGGTTCACCCTCGACCTCGGCCCGGTCACCGTGTCCGACGCGACCGTGCGGATCACGGTGAAGAGCCTGGGCTCGCCACCGGACCTGGCCGTGGAGCTCCGCGGGCTCGGGGTGCGGCTGGAGGCGGGGCTGCTCACCGCGCACGGCGGCGCGGTCCTGACCGACGGCGGCTTCACCGCCGAGCTCGACGCCGCGCTCGGCGATCCGGTCGGCGTCAGCGCCAGGGCGAGGCTCACCCACACCGAGACGTCCCTGACCGTGGAGGTCGAGGGAACCCTGCCCGGACCGATCCCGCTGGGGCCGACCCTGCTCGGCCTCTTCGGGCTGGGCGGCATGGTCGGGCTCAACGCGCGGCCCGCGCTGCCCGCCGGGGGTGATCTCGTCCAGCGGCAGCTGGACTGGAACGGGCAGACCGAGCCCGACGACGGATCGGTGATGCTCGGTGCGAGCGTCTCGATCGGCACCCTTCACGACTGGGGGTTCACCTACAGCGGCTACGGGAAGCTGATCGTCACGCTGCCGGACCCGTCGCTGCGGATCGCGGCGTGGGTGGGGATCCTGCAGCCACGGGTGACGGGGCCCGGTGCCCCGCTGAAGGGTGTGCTGGTCGTCGACGGCGACGGGATCACCCTGGGCGCTCGCGGCGAGCTCACGATCCCGCACCTGCTGGAGCTGAAGGTCCCGGTCGGCGGCCGGCTGCCGTTCCGCGACCCCGCGAGCTGGTACCTCGACGTCGGCACGGACGGGTACGGGGGCCGCTCGCCCGGCCCGGTGACCGCCAGGGTGCTGCCGGACATCCTGGACGTGGGTGGCTCGGCCTACCTGATGCTGCACGGCGCCGGCCTCCCGCACCTGGGCGGCGTCGATCCGGACCTCTCGCTGCCGGGCCCGGCGATCGGGTTCGGCGTGCAGGCCCGGTTCACCCTCGGGGTGCCGTCCGTGTGCTGGGTGTCGGTCGGGCTGGCCGTGCGGGCCGGGACGTCGACGAACCCGCTGTTCCTCGCCGCCACCGGCCGACTGGACGGCGCGCTGCACCTCGGCCCGTTCTCCCTCGGCGCGCACGCCGACCTCGCACTGCGCGTGGGCCCCGGCAACGACGTCCGGGCGAGCTTCCGGATCTGCGGCAGCATCGACCTCTGGTTCACCGAGATCGAGGGCTGCGTCGACATCGACCTGCCGCCGGGGGACGGTGGGGCGCCCGAGGTCCCGGTACCCGACTCCTGGCCGGACCCGTTGCTGGTGCTGTCCGACCGCGACTACCACGAGCTGGGCACACCCGAGGTGCTCCCGGACGTCGTGCCGATCCTGCAGTTCCCGCTCGGGCCCTCGGCCGGGGCCGTCTCCACGGCGTTCACGATCACCGGCGGGGCCAACGCCGGCGACGGCCGCACCGGCAACGACCTGCTCTCCTACACCTACACGCTGGAAAGCGTGCGGCTCACCGCCGCGGACGGCACCGCGGTGGCCGGGGACGCGGCCTGGCAGCAGCCCAAGCACGCGCTCGGCCCCGGCTCCGCGGCCGCGCCCGGCGCCCGCGAGCTCGCCCTGCTCACCTACCGCACGGACCTCTGGACCGCCAGGCGCACCGACGGCGGCACAGGCCATCCGGCCGACCCGGTCAAGGCCGTCCAGAAGGGCTGCCAGGACTCCGCCGTCGCGACGGCCGGCTGGGCGCTGGGCACCGGCGCGTCGCCGACCGAACGGGGCGCGCACCTGCCTGCGGACCGGGCCCGGCCCGGGCGATACCCGTCCGTGTTCACCGCGGAGCTGGAGCTCGACCGGTACCACGAGCTGCCGCTGACCGAGATCGGCGTCGCGCCGCTGCTGGTGCCGGCCGGGTTCCTCGGCCTGCGGGCGGCTCCGTGGGAACCCGCGGCGGAGGTGCCCGGGACCGACCACGCCCCGTTCACGGGCATCGTGCGGCTGCCGTGCTTCACCGGTCCGGCGGAGGTACTGCAGCGCACGCAGCCGTTCGAGGAGGAGCCGTGGCTCACGGCCACGCTCACCCCGTCCGACGAGCTGGTCGACGCCACGCTCTGGGTCGTCTCAGGGGGTGCGGTCCGGGTGGACGACCGGGAACCCCGGATCGTGTCCTCCGTGGCGGACGGGACCCCCGTCCTCGCATTCCGCCTGGGCGGGGTCGGCGGCCCGCTCGCGCTGAGCTGGCAGGTGGGGGCCGAGGTACTGGTCCTCGGCCTGCAGGGGATCACCCGCCAGGCCTCCGACGACGCCGCCGCGGTGGCGGTCCTCGCCGGCAGGACCCAGCGCACGATCACCGCGAAGCGGGCCCTCCCCCCGGCCCGACGCACCCCGATCCCGCTGCGACCCGGCACCCGGTACCGGATCGACGCGGACGTCCGGGCCGTCGGCACGCTCGCCGGCGCATCACGGGACTTCGGGGTGCGGCCCACCAGCCGCTGGTTCACCACTGCCGCCCGGCTCGATCCGGCCGACCTGGTCCGCTACGTGAGTGGGTACACCCCCGGTGATCGCACGGTGGGCTGGTATCTGGACGATCCGCTCGCCGCCCACTTCACTCACGACCACGTGCCCGCCCTGGCGCGGGCCTACGGCTTCGGCATCGACCTGGCACTGCGCCGGACCGACGATCCGCCGCACCGGCCCGCCGCACCGCCGCCCGGCTGGCTCGCGCTCGCGGCGACGGTCGGCGAGCTGACCGATCCGACCGTCCTGCCCCCGTGGCTGCGCCGGTACGTCGACGAGCCGGCGACCTGCACCGTCCCGCCGGCCGGGGTGTCGGTCCAGGCGAGCCCCGGCCTGCGGGCGCGCGCCACCTACGATCTGGCGGTCGCGCTCACCGGACCGGGGACCCCGCGGCTGCCCGGGATCACGTTCTCCACCTCGCGCTACCGCAACCCGGCCGAGCAGCTGGCCGAGCTGGGATTCCCCGGCACCGTCACCGGGCACCTGCCGGTCGATCCCGCCGTGCTCCCCACCACCGGCACCGTCTCGGACGCCGCACTGGCCCTCGTCCTCGAGACGGGCATCCGCTGGCCCGGCGTCGAGCCGGAGGAGCAGGCGTGGCCGCCGGTCGGCGAGACGGGCCGCAGCACCGCGCTGTGGGCCGCCGACGGGCCGGCGGGCGTCGTGGGGGTCCTGCTGGAGTCCCCCGAGCCGCTGTTCCGGCCCGGGCGGGTGGCGCTCACGAATGTCGCCGGGTTCCCGGTCACGGTCCGGGACCGCTCCGGCTGCCGGGTGCTGTTCTGCACCCGGACGCCGCTCCCCGGCCCCCGGACGGTGGCGCTGGGCCGGACCGAACGCGGCGTCGCGAGGCCGGACCTGCTCTGCGCGCTGCCGGGAGGATGGCGATGAAGGCCCAGGTCTACACCCCGGAGAGCCTGTTCCGGCTGTCGTCGCTGGCGGACTCACCCGCCGCGCACCTGCGCGCCTGGGTGTCCCCCGCGATCGGCTTCCCCCTGCACCCGTTCGCCTACTGGCGGGTGCCGAACCCTCAGGACGAGGAGATCCGCGACATCGTGTGGTGGCGGCCGTCGCCGGACGGCCCGCGCGTCCTCGAGCTGCCGATCGACCTGGACGGGATCGACGGCCCGGTCTTCGGCGAGCTGTGCGACAAGGACGACAGCAGCGTCGCGGCCTGGTGGTGCTGGGTGGCCGTGGACGTCGCCGACCGGGACGTGCCGCTGACCGTCGCGGTCGCGGACCGCGGGACGGGCGGGCGCACCCTGGTGAAGCGCAGCACCTGGCCCTACACGCTCGGGGCCTCCCGGATCACCCGGATCCGGCTCTCCGGCCACGGGACGGTCACGGGCGTGCGCGGCGTCGATGCGGCGACGTTCCTCGCCCACCCGGACGGCATCGGCCCGGTCGCGGCGCTGCCTGTCCCCACCGAGTCCGCGTGGTACACCGGCGGGATCCCGTCGGACGAGGCGCTCGACCGCGCCGCCCAGGCCGGTCCCACGTGGACCGGCCCGCTGGACCGCCCGTTCGACAGCGTGCTCGACCACGACGACGAGTACACGCGCGTCCGCGCCCTCACCGGCATCGACCGCACCGGCTCGCAGGCCCTGCTCCACGCCGCCTACCTCGACGGCGACCTCCCGGCCCGGCACCGCACTCTGCTGGATCTCCCGGACGGCCGCCGCCCTGCGCAGGCCGGGTTCGCCACGATCCAGACGCTGCTCACCGGGGCCGCCGACCCGGGCGTCGCGCGGTGGCTCGGGCTGCTCGCGACCGACCCCCTCGACGAGGAGCTCGATCCCGAACGCCCCTACGCCTGGGTCGCGGCCGGCTGGTGGGCGATGGATCCGGACCGGACCGTGACCACGACGCCGCGCACCCGCCTCGGCGACGTCCTCGACACCCTGGGGGACCCGTACTTCGATCCGTTCCTGGCGGCACGGTGGGCCACCGTGGTCACGCGGGCCTTCACCGACCTGGGACCGCTGTTGTCAGGGCTGCCCGGGGGTGTGCTCCCGAGACCGCTGGTCGCGCCGGTGGGGCTGGGCGCCGTCCCGGATCGGCCGTCGGCCCCGGCTCCGGTGCTCGACGGGCCCGTGACCTGGGAGGACCGCGACCACTACGGCCGCCGGCTGCGGCTGCGTGGGCCGATCACCGGCCCCGTCGCGTTCACCCGCGGGTCGACGCCGCGCAATCCCGTGATGGCCACCGGCGGGCCGCACCTCGACGAGCGCGGGCTGATCCTGCTGCCCGGGCGCGCCGACGGCCCGCACGGGATCGAGGGCGCGCTCGCCGACACCGCGATCCCCGCCGACGAGCCGGTGTCCTGGCTGGTCACGACCGCGGACGAGTTCGGCCGCTGGAGCGACGACGGTCAGGTGTCGGCCGATCCGCCGGAGCGTCCGGGGCTGCCCGCGCCGGTCGTCGAGGCCGCTTTCGTGCCCGCGCCCGAGCTGCCATCCACCGGACCGGTCGTGCCCGGCCAGGTGTCGGTGCAGGTCGCCGTGCCCGCCGCGCCGGGCCCCGGCACGCTTCCCGTGCAGGAGGTGGAGATCGTCGTCGACGGCCGGCACCCGGACCCCGTCGCGGCGGCCGAACTCGTCGTGCGGTCCTACGCCGCCCCGCAGACCCGCCTCGGTGACCAGGTCACAGTGCCGGTCACGGCGCGGTTCCGCGACGCGCGGGGATTCGGCCCGGCCACCGCGACCACCGTGCGGGTCCGCGATCCGCGCCGCCCGTCGCCGCTGGTCGTGGGGCCCGCGGTGCTGTGGGCCGCCCGCCCCGATCCGACCGGCACCGCGGAGCTCGCGCTGCGGCTGCCCGCCCAGCCGGACGGCTGGACCTACCGCGTCTACCTCGCCGACGAGACGGCGCTGCGCCGCGCGCTCGGTCTCCCCCTGGACCGGGACCGCAACCGCGCGCAGCGGGCGAAGGAGATCGCCGACGCGGCCGGGCGGATCGCCGACCGCGGCCTGTTCACCCTGGCCGCGACCGTGACGGGCTCCCGGTTCGCGACAGCGCTGCCCGGGTCGGGGCGCACGCTGCGGTTCGTACGCGTGGTCCCGGTGACGCCGGCAGGCCGGGAGGCGGACTTCACGGCCTGCCCACTCGTCCCGGTCGCCGTGCCCGGACCCGACCGACCGCCCTCGCCCGCGCTCACCGTGGCGCCCGACGGCCCGGACCTGCGGCTCACCCTCACCGTGCACGGGATCGACCCGCGGACCCTCGACCGCCTGAACCCCGGCGCGCACCCGCGGTTCCGGCTGCGCCGCACCACGGCGGGCACCGGCGATCCGCTCTACCTCCCGGTCACGGACTCCGGCGAGCTCGTCCGCACGGCCGACGGCACGTACACGGCCGAGGTCCCCGCCCGCGGGCTCGTTCCCTTCGTCCCCTACACGTGGCAGGCCGAGGTCTGCCATCCGCCCGAGATCGCCCTGGCCGCCGCGCCCCGGCCCGGCACCGTCCTCCCGGAGCGCGGTGTCCCGGGCGTTCCCGCGCCCAGCCCGTGGAGCTCGCCGTCCGCCCCGGTCTCGGGGATGGTGACCGCCCCGGTCCCCCCGCTCGACGCGCGCCTCACCCTCCCCGGCCCGACGCTCACCCTGCCCGGCGCCCCGGTGGCCGCCCCCGGCGCCGTCGGGGAGTGGCGGCTGCGCGTGTGGCGGCGGGCCGGCGACGGCGCGGTCACCCCGGTCGATCCTCCGGACGGGGACGGCTGGGTCGTCACCGCGGACCTCACGCTGACCGACCCGGGCTGGGCCGGCGAGGGATATGCGCTCCAGCTCGTGGATCCGCTCGGCCGGGCGGGCCCGCTCACCGAGGTGCCCTCCCCCCTGCTGCGGACGACCACGACCCTGCTCGTCGAGCCGGCACGCACCGCCGCCGGGGTCGACGGGGCCTGGCTCACGGGCAGAGTGACCTCGACCGCCGGGGGCCCCGCTCCCACCGGCACCGTCCGCTTCCGCACCGGGGACGGGATCGTCCTCGGCGAGGCCCGACCGGGCGTGTCGCTGCACTGTGGCTTCGAGGACTTCGCGTCCGGGGACGGCACGGCGGTCGCCGACTACCTCGGCGACGCCGGCCACGCCCCGTCGACGTCGCAGGCTCGGTCCCTGCCCGAGGGCCCGAGCACGAAGGGCCCGCCCGACGCGTGAACCTGCGGCAGCCGCTCTGTCTGCTCACGACGATCGGCTCACCGATCCCCCACCGGACCCAGCCACGCGGCACCGAACATCCACCGCCTGGGTGCTACATCGCGACGGCGGCCACCGGGCGCCGGGCGACCACACCGCCCGCCACCATCCAGAGCACGACGACGACGGCCGCGGCGGCCCCGAGCACAGCGAACGACGCTCCCGCGACCACCAGCCCGGCCACGATCCCGCCCACCGCACCGCTGACGTTCATCGCCACGTCCGCGAGCCCCTGCGCGCCCGCCCGCGCAGGCAGCGCGACCGACTCGGTGAGCAGCGCCGAACCCGAGACCAGGCCGGCCGACCAGCCGAGCCCCAGCACCACCAGCCCCGCGGACAGCAGCGCGGTGTCGGCCGGACCGGCCACCGCGCACAGCACCGCGGCCACGAGCAGCAACCCACCGGACACCGCCAGCACCGCCGTCCGGCCCACCCGGTCGGCCAGCCACCCGAACACCGGGCTGAGCACGTACATCCCGGCGACGTGCGCGCTGATCACCAGGCCGACCACGGCGAGGGTGGCGCCGCCGTGGTCCATGTGCACGGGCGTCATCGACATCAGCGCGATCATGACGAGGTGGGCGACCACGACCCCGCCGATCGCCAGCAGCGCCGCGGGCGAGGCCAGCAGCGCCACCCGCACCGCCCGGCCGCGCACGGGCTCGACCCCACCGGCGTCCTGCTCGGCGGCGCGGGCGAGCAGCAGCGGGTCGGGCCGCAGACCGAACCAGGTACCGACCGCGGCCAACCCGAAAGCGGCCGCGCAGAGCAGGAACGGGCCGGTCGCGGGCACCAGGCCGATCCCGCCCACCCACTCCTGCACGGGGCCCGCGAGGTTGGGCCCGGCCACCGCACCCACCGTCGTGGCCCACACCACCAGCGCGAGCGCCCTGGCCTGCCGGCCCGGCTCGGCGAGGTCGGTGGCGGCGAACCGCGCGGCCAGTCCCGCCGCCGTCGCCGCACCGGTGAACACCAGTGCCACCAGCAGGCCCACCGCGCTTCCCGCAGCCACCGCAGCTGCCGCGGCTGCGGCGCCGAGCGCCCCGACGCCGTAACCGAGACCCAGGGCAGGACGCCGCCCGGCCCTCGCCGCGACCCGCGAGACGACCAGCGCCGCGCCGGCCGTACCGGTCACCACACAGGTCAGTGCGAGTCCCCCGACCGCGCCCGAGCCCGACAGCCGCGCCGCCACCAACGTGGCCACCGCCAGCGCCGTCGCGATCCCTACTCCTCCGAGCACCTGCGTTCCGACGAGCACGATCAACACCCGCCGCTGCACGGCGGGGGCAACGATGGCCATCACGCGATCCTGCCCCGCGGCGACGCGAAGGACAACGCCGGCGAACTCGCGTCCGGGATCACTCCGTGACCGCGATGACGGCCATCAGCCCGAGCGGTCCCGCCAACGCGAGGAACCGTTCCGCGTTCGCGTCGACGAACGCCGCCGTGTCGACGCCTGCGGCTGCGGCTGCCGTGACGTTCTCGAACGCGTTGTCGTCGGTGCGGTGAGGAACCGGACAGGCTGCCCGCGCAGCCGCCGGTGCCGGGCGACGCCCGCACCCGGGGACACGACAAACGGATCGACCGGCGGCGTTCCCGTGCGGTGAGTTGGTAGGCCGCCATCAGCAGCGGATGGATGCGTGCTGGGTCCGCCGGCTCGACGATCACGGCGATGCGGCGCGCGCCCGCGTCGACCAGGCAGGCTCCGTGCAGGACGATCCAGGTGCCGTTCTTCGACATCACCCTGGACACCACGGTCGCACTGTGGCGCTGGGATTGTTCGGCACATCGGCGCGCACGGGCGGCGACCGCGATCACCGCGGCCGGGAGTCGCCCGCTGGTGGAGTCGCCGTCAGGTAGCGCGTCGAGCCACCGCTCGACGCCGGGAGTCGCGGACTGCAGCTCCCACCGGTCGGAGACGATGATCAAGTCGGGAGCGTCCGGCTGCTGCCCGTCGAGGTCGATGGCCTCGCCGACCAGCAGCGCCCGCCGGGCTCCCACCGCGAGATGGCCGGACACGGCGCGCAGGAACCGTTTGTCGTCCGCATCGAACATCGATCGCCCCGGCTCGCGGTAGAGGCCGAGCATTCCCCACACCTCACCGGAGGGCGCCCGCAGGCGCGCGATCATCTCCTGGTCGCTGCCCATCGTCTGGTTGAATCTCCACCGTCGGCTGGTCGACGGGTTGCCGTCGGTCGCCTCGCGCGTAACCATTCAGGTCAGCAGGCCAGAGGTGGTTTCCAGGGGTTGCCGGTGACGGCGTCGCGGAGCGCGTCGAGGATGTTGTCGCCGTGCTTGTTGACGGTAGAGATGTAGCCACGGATGCGGAGCCAGGCCATCGCGGTGGTCTCCGAGCGGTGACAGCCGCTGATCTTGAGTTGGGTCTTGGTCGGGCGGATGTCGCGCTCGGCCTGGTTGTTGGTGAACGGAACGGTCAGGTCGCGCGCGAACAGCAGCACCTGGTGATCGCGGTCGCGCAAGCGCTCGAGCAGGTTGCGGGTCTTGGATTGACGCCGCCCGGGTTGGCGGCGGTGTTGGGCGAGCCCGACCAGCAACGCGTGGCGCCACGAATCGAGCAACCGATCGGCAACGTCGGGTGGGATCGCGAGAAGCCGCTGCTCACGGGCCTGGTGGGCGGCGGTGTTGAGGCCGTGCAGGGCGCGCAGCGCCTGCTCAGGCCAGGCCTGGGTGAGGTCGGCTTCGGCGGCGGCGACGAGTTCGCGGACCAGGTGCGCGCAGCACAGCGCATGTCTGGCTTGGGGGTAGGCGTCATAGACCGACAGTGCGTCGTGCACGACGGTTCCGCGGAACGCGGGCAGCACGTCGAACTCGGTCACCGCGGCCCGGCCACGGGAGGAGTGCAGGTGATACGCGGTCAGCTTCTGGGTGGAGGCGACGTGCAGCCACCACCGGGCACCGTTGATGTTGCTGGTGGTCTCATCGACGTGGATCACGTGCGCCAGCACGATCAACGCCTTGATCAGCTTCTCCACGTCGACCAGCGCGCCGGCCACCGTCGCAAGAACCGAGCTGACCCAACCGGTCGAGGGCCGCGCCCCGGTCAGATCCGAGATCAACGCCTGGGTACGGGCGACCGGGATGTGCTGGAACACCAGCAGGTACACCGCCAGGGCGCGCAGGTTCGGCCCGTACACCGCGGCCGCGCCTACCCCGGCCGGCGCCGTGGCGGTGGTCGTGGTCCCGCAGCCGCAGCGCCGTCGGTGCAGCCGGTGTTCGACCACGACCGGGGCGATGGTCGGGATGTCGTGGACCTGGCGGAGCACCAGCCCGGCCACGCTGGCGTCGGTCAGGTCGTTACCGCAGCCGCCACAGACGGCGGGCAGATGATCGACGATCTCGTCCGGGGCGCCGGTCGGGAACAACGCCGACCCGCCCGCGCCGGGCTGCTTACCAGGGCGGCGGCCGCTACGTCGGCGTTCCGCACGCGAGGGCGACACCGCCGGCCCATCGGCCGAGGGCGGCTGCGACGAGTTGCGCGAGTTACGGCCCAGCTGCCGTTCCAGCTCCGCGATCCGCTGGTCCTGGGTCGCGATCCTCGCAGTCAGCCTCTCGATCACCTGAGCCTGCTGCGCGACCAACACGAGAAGCTCCCCGCGCGACAGCTCCGACCCGGACACCCCACATGATCAGCACACCAACCGTCCCGGGTCACGCACCGACACGCCGCGAGATCACCGGCTCGGGACCTGAATGGTTACCCTCGCGCAGCGTGGAGATCCCCGTCGCCGAGTTCGCGACATCGCTCATCTGGTTCACATCCTCGCCGTAGTACTCGTGAGCAAGCCATTCGGCGGGGAATTCGTCCATGCCCTCGTGAAAATGGCTCGTAGCCAGCAAGGACGCCGGATCGAGGGTGTACCAGCACGGCATCAAGTAGTGCGGGATGACCGCGCCGACGGCCTCGCTGCATTCACGCCAGTAGGACGCCAGGTCGCGCGGCTCAGCGCTCAAACGCGCGACCTTGTCTACCGATCGTTGCACCAGGTCCGCAGTCATGACGTTGAGGGTACGAGCCGTGGGAGGCCGCGGCGATACCAGATCGCCGGCAATCGCAAGCCGCGGAACCGGGTGGTTCGTGTCGCGACCAGCTGCTTGTCTCGCCCCTGATCTCCACCGGCTGACCATGCGAGCGACAAATGCCGGATCGCTGGCATACCGAGGCATTGGCCACCCACCTACCGTCGGTTCCCGTGGACCTCATCAATTCCTGGCGGCCCTCGTCTTTCAGGACTGCCTCTTCAACGTCTCAGAACGAACTGACCGCATCACCACTTACCTCGGCACGCACGGGGAAATCAGCTGACCGTGTGCCGAGCCATCCCGAAAGGACAAGGCCATCCACCTCGTGGGAGGGCAGGCGACGGCGTTGAAGAAGGCCGAACACCTTCCCGCGCTCGGGCTCCGACCGGCGCCCGGTTCATCCACCCACCAGCCGAGCCACTCGCTCGGGAACGGAGAACCATCATGACCACGTACGTGGATCGGGGAATCACCGCCGAGGACGTTGCACGCCTCCGCGCATCCCTCGACACAGTCGTCGCCCTTCCGGCGCAGGACGCCTATGACGAGGAGGTGAGCACCTGGAACAGCGCCGTCAGCCTCCGACCGGCGATCGTCGTCGGGGCTCGCACACCTGCCGACGTCGTCACCGCGGTCGAGTGGGCCGCAACGGTCGGGGTGCCCGTCGGTGTCAACGCGACCGGGCACGGCGCGGTGGCCAACGCCGACGGCGCGCTGCTGATCAACACACGGCGCATGTCGGAGGTGAACGTCGACGCTGCGACGGCGACCGCCACCGTTGGAGCGGGGGCCCGCGTACGCGATGTGACCACGGCCGCGGCCGCGCACGGCCTGGCCTGCGTTCAAGGCTCGTCAGGCTCGACAGGAGCCGCCGGATTCATGCTCGGCGGCGGTCTCGGGGTCATGAGCCGCACCTTCGGGCTGGCCGCGGATCACGTGCTGAGCATCGACGTGGTCACCGCAGGCGGACAGCTCCGCACGGTCGACGCCGACCATGATCCCGACCTGTTCTGGGCTCTGCGCGGCGGAAAGGGGAACTTCGGTGTGGTCACCTCCTTCCGGACCGGCCTCTTCGACCCCTCCCCGTGCTACGGGGGTGGGCTCTTCTTCGACGGCGCGGATGCCGCAGCTGTGCTGCACGGCTACCGCCGCTGGATCACCGAGCACACCGACCACACGTCCTCGTCCGTGGCGCTGCTGCGCCTACCCCCGGACCCGGACCTCCCCGCACCGATCCGGGGTCGGTTCGTCGCGCACGTCCGCATGACACACGTGGGTGACCGAACCGAGGGGGTTCGACTCGGGCACGCCGTCCGCGCGGTCGCTCCGGTTCTGCTCGACACGCTCGACGAGATCCCGATGACCGCACTCGACATGGTCCATCTGGACCCGCCGGGGCCGCTGCCCGCCTACGACCGCGGCTGCCTGCTCGACGCCCTGCCCGACAGCGCCATCGACGCAGTCCTCGACCTGGCGGCGACGGCTGCCGAGTACCCGCTGGCGCTCCAGCTCCTGCCGCAGCGCGGCCCCGACGCGCTCGGCCGCCTCGTCGTCGCCTTCACGCAACGGCACCCCGCTGCTGCGGGCGGCGGATCGGCCGTGGAGCAGACGCGGAGTGTGCACTTTTACCCCCTCGGGGGTGCCTGACCACCTCGGTGCCCGCCGTGACGCCGGTCAGGCTTGTCGGCGTAGCACGGCCCCCCGGAATCCCGGGTGCGGTCGTCGACGAACCTCTCGAAAGGCACCCGACGATGAGAATCACGTACACCCTGGCCGCGCTCGCCCTCACCGCGCTGAGCACCGGCGCCGCCGCCGTGGGCGTGGCCGGAACCGCGGCCGCAGCACCCGCGCCGGCCCTCCACACGGCCGCGGTCGACCTCGCCGCATCCAGCAGCGCCG
>JBBQEF010000143.1:0-13847 GCA_038320445.1 Mycobacteriales bacterium | reverse complement strand
GGCGACGCCGAACGTCTACGCGGACTCCATCGAGTGGATGCACCGCAACCTGGCCCGCCGCGACGGCGTGGTGCTGAGCCTGCACCCGCACAACGACCGCGGCACCGGTGTCGCCGCCGCCGAGCTGGGCTACCAGGCGGGCGCCGATCGCATCGAGGGCTGCCTGTTCGGCAACGGCGAGCGCACCGGCAACGTCGACCTGGTGACGCTGGGGATGAACCTGTTCACCCAGGGCGTCGACCCGCAGATCGACTTCTCCGACATCGACGAGATCCGCCGCACCGTCGAGTACTGCAACCAGCTCCCCGTGGCCGAGCGCCACCCGTGGGGCGGCGACCTGGTCTACACGGCGTTCTCCGGAAGCCACCAGGACGCGATCAACAAGGGCTTCGACGCGATGCGGGCCGCCGCGGACGAGGCCGGCGTGACGGTCGACGAGCAGCCGTGGGAGGTGCCCTACCTGCCGGTCGACCCGAAGGACATCGGACGCTCCTACGAGGCCGTGATCCGGGTGAACTCGCAGTCCGGCAAGGGCGGCGTCGCCTACATCATGAAGACCGAGCACCGCATGGACCTGCCGCGACGGCTGCAGATGGAGTTCTCGAAGGTGATCCAGCAGGTCACCGACAGCGCGGGCGGGGAGGTCTCCCCCAAGGAGATGCGCGACGTCTTCGACACCGAGTACCTCGACCGCGTCACCCCGCTGAAGCTCATCCGCCACCGCCTGAGCAGCGACGGCGAGGGCACCGACGAGATCGTCGCCACCGTGCGCGTGGAGAGCGACCTGCACGAGATCACCGGCAGCGGCAACGGGCCGATCGCGGCGTTCGTCGACGCGCTGGCCGGCATCGGCTTCGACGTCCGCGTGCTCGACTACCACGAGCACGCCATGGGTGGCGGCGACGATGCGCGCGCCGCGGCCTACGTCGAGTGCGCGGTGGAGGACACCGTGCTCTGGGGCGTCGGGGTGGACGGCTCGATCGTCAGCGCCTCGCTCAGGGCCGTGGTGTCGGCGATCAACCGCGCTCTGCGCTGATCGACGTTCACCGCCTGCGGCAGCTCAGCCCGCGCCGTAGGCGGTGAACGCGCACCAGTTGACGAACTGGCGCGGGTCGGTGACGTCCGCGGCGGCGCGGGCCGCGTGCAGCGCGTCGGCCATCGTGGCTCCGGCCGCGAGGCCGGCGTGCAGCTCCCGCATCAGCCCCACCGCCTCGACGTCGCCGACGGCCACGACGCTCGCGACGATCCCGGCCGTGCCCCGGGCCAGCAGCGCGCTGACGAACCCGACCAGCTCGTCGCCGGCGTAGCCGACGTCCGCGGCGGAGTCGCAGGCGGCCAGCACGATCCGGCGCGGCGCGATCCCGCGCAGGTCCAGCTCGTGGACCGTCAACCGCCCGTCGGTCACCTCCAGCGCGGAGAACGTCGGGTTGTCGGCGCGCAGCAGGCCGTGACAGGCCAGGTGCACCAGCCCGGCCTCGGACATGGCTTCGAGCACGGCGTCGGCCGTGCTCTTGGGCGGCATCAGGACCACCGCCTCCGGATGCGAGCGGGCCACCTCCTCGACCTCCTGCTCCGCACCCGGCAGCCCCGGCCCCCCGATCACCACCACGCGGGGGTCCACCGGCGCGGAACGCCGGACCGTCCTGACCCACGCCGACGCCGACGGCGCGACCGTCACCGGCGCGTCGTGCAGGGCGGGCCAGGGGATCCGGTGGGTGTCACGGGCCGGAACCACGACGACCGGCACGCCGGAACCGATGCCGAGCGGAGCGACGAGCAGCGCACGCAGCGTCCGCAGGGCGTGCTCGGCGCTGGCGCGGCTGCTGGCCGCTGCGCCGGTCCGGGTGAGCCTCCGCAGGGCGAAGAGCAGGGCGTCCGCCTCGAACCGGACGGGCGCCCACGGGCCGAGCCGGTGCAGGCTGCTGCGGCCGCCGCGGACGACCACCGCGAACAGGTGCCCGCCGTGGCGGCCGTAGGACACCAGGACCCGGTCACCGAGCAGCTCCCGCAGCTCCCGCGACGACGCCACGGCTCCGGGCGAGACCCCGGAGCCGGTGCGGTGCCAGGTGGTCCGCCGGATGCGTTGCTCGATCGCCCGTTGCCGCGCCGCCAGCGCCGCAGGCTCGGTGCCCGGCTCACCGCGCGCGGCGACCAGCTCGGCGTACAACGCGGCCAGCTCGGCCCGCTCCTCGCGCACGTCGTCGGGGGCAGGCGGCTCGACCGACAGCAGGGCGACCGCCCGCGTCCGCTCCACCCAGTCGAGGATTCGCCCGGGACGGCCCTCACGCAGCAGTACCCCCAGCCCGATCAGGCCCAGCTCGATCCCGTGCCCGGACGCCAGCGCCCGCAGCTCCATCGACGCCAGCGCCGCGCGGTGCTGGGCGAGGTCGGCGAGTCCCTCGCGGCACCGGGCCAGCACGGCGACGGCGTCGCCGTCGAGATCGGCCGCGTGGGCTGCGGCCAGCCTGCCGCGCAGCCGGACGAGCACCGACCCCCCCTTCGACAGGGCGTACGCCGCCCCGAGCCGCCGCCGGGCGAGCGCCGTGCGGCCCAGTGCCCTCGCCGCCCGCCCCGTGGCCAGGTTGGCCTCCACCGCGGCCGACACGAGCCCCAGCCGCACCAGGACGTCGGCCGCCCGCCGGACGGCATCGACGTGAGCGGGCGTGAGGGTCCCGGCGCCCATCTCGGCGTTGGTCGCGACCACCGTGGCCAGCGCGACCCACCCGGCCCGGCGCTGGCCCCGGAACTGGGCGACGGCGTCGGCGGCCATCGTGCGGGCGAGGGGGTGGTCACCGGTGAGGAGCGCGATCTCGGCCTGCCGCAGCCGGGCCTCGGCCGCCATCAGCGGCACGTCGTGGCCCGCCAGCTCCTCGACGGCCCGGCGGGCGAGCTCCTGCGCCTCCGGCAGCACCCGCAGCGCGGCGAGCGTCTCGGCGTGCTCGACGAAGTACTCGCCCAGCGGCAGCCCGGCCGCTGTCAGCAGCACCAGCGCGTCGTCGAACTGGGTGAGGCTCTCGGTGAGGCGGCCGCACTGGGCCAGCACCTGCCCCCGGTTGTGCGCGACCGCCGCGACGAACGCCGGACCGACCGCGGGTGCGAGATCGGTGGCGAGGTCGATGTGCTGCATCGCCTCGCGCGACCGCCCGCGCAACGCCTCGGTGAGCGCCAGGTTGTTCGCGGCCCGGGTCCGGACGTCGGCGCCCGCGTGCGGGTCGACGAGCACGCGGCGGTAGCCATCGGCCGCCGCCGTGATCCGGCCGGAGTTGTGCAGCAGCGCGGCCCGCTTGAGCTCGAGATCGGGAGCGGCCTCGGGGTCGACGAGGTCACCGGCCCGGTCGAGGTCGCGCGCAGCCGCCGCGACCCGGCCGAGCTCCAGGTTCACCGCGGCGCGCGTGATCAGCACCTCACCCAGGCGGTCCGGCCGGCGCGTGCGACGGGCCAGCGCGGCGGCGGCGTGGAGCAGCCGCAGCGCCCGGCCGTTCTCCAGCCGCGACCGCTCGAACCAGGCCACCGCGCGCAGCGCGACGATGACCGCATCGGTGTCCCCGGCCGCACGCGCCGCCGCGAGGACGTCCAGGGCGATCGGACCGAAGCGGGACGGATCACCCACCACCCCGTCGTGGGCGTCCGTCGCACGTATCAGGAGGCTTCCGAGCTGCTCTTGTGTCTCGGCGGCTCCCACACGAAGGATTCTGTCCGGCCGGGTCCGCCGCGTCGAGGAGGAAACATGGATGCCATCCACGCACCGTTCGGGAACGACTACGCCGACACCCGCGCTCCGCAGTCCCTCGATCAGGAGCGGACGGAGGTCACCAAGCAGGTCGACCACCTCGTCCGGCTGGCCACGGACCCACGGGTGCAGGCCGAGTACGTGGAGAGGTTGCTCGCGCGGCGGGCACCGACGGCCGCGGTCGCGCTGGAGAACGTGCCGCGCGCCGGCCGCCCCGTCTACGTCGCGGCCGGCAGCGTGCTGACCGGGGGCCGGCCCGCCGACGATCTCCTGGATACGTTCGGCCTGGTCGTGGCCGATTCGAGCCACCGGACGGGAGCCTGCCGGCTGGAGTCGGCCCCGTTCGCGACGTCCGCGTTCTCCGCGCGATCCGCGGAGTCCGCCGAGCGGATCTCGACACCGGAGCTGGCCGGGCAGCTGCGTGACCAGGGGGTCGACGCCGGGGTCAACCACATCGTGCCGCTCGGCGTGGTGATGAAGGCCGAAGGGGGACCCGAGCCGACGACGCTGCGGCGTCCCTTCCCTGCGGTGCCCGTGCCGGTCACCGGGCGGCCGCCGCGGGTCGCCGTGATCGACACCGGGGTCAGCATCGAGCAGCGGTCCGACGCCTACCTCGACCACCTGGTGCAGCCGGACAACATCGACCCGCTCGACGCGTTCCCGCCGCCCGGCAACGGCCTGCTCGACGCCTCGGCCGGGCACGGCACGTTCGTCGCCGGGGTGATCCAGCAGGTGGCCCCGAGCGCGCGGCTGCGCATCTACAAGGTCACCGATTCCGACGGGATCTGCACCGACGCCCAGGTGGGCGCCGCGATCCGCCGGGCCGCGGCCGACGGGGCCGACATCATCAACCTGTCGCTGGGCACGTCGACGGTCGACGGCAACCCCCCGCCGTCGATGCTGGCGGCGATCACCGAGGTCGTCGGGGACCACCCGGAGATCCTCATCGTGGCCGCCGCGGGCAACGACGGCCCCGACGGCGACCCGGTGTGGCCCGCGGCGCTGTCGCCGACCGGTCCGGGCCCGACGTTCCCCAACGTCGTCGCGGTCGGAGGCCTCGCCCCCGACGGCGGTGCCAACCCCTGGTCGGGCCGCGGGGACTGGGTCACCTGCTCGGCCGTCGGCGAGGGCGTCGCGTCGACGTACGTGATCGGCACGGAGGACGGCCCCCTGATCGGCGACCCGGACCCGGACACCTACGGCCCGGACTCCTGGGCCGTCTGGACCGGCACGTCGTTCGCCACGCCCCAGATCACCGGCGGGGTCGCACGGTTGTGCCACGAGAAGCACCTCACGCCGCTGGCCGCGCTGGGCGCGCTGCTGGAGTCGGCACCGACCGACCTGGCCGGCTTCGGGAACCGGGTCATGATCCTGCCGGGCACCTGACGCACCACGGCGCCACCCTCAGACGACGACCGACGCCGACTCGATCACCGACCCGTCCGCCAGCCGGCAGACCAGGCTGATGCGCTCCGGCGCCGGGGGCAGGGCGAGCACGAACCGGCCCAGCTCGTCCGCCCGGCCCTCGACCGTGCCAGCGGTCGTGCGCAGCTCCAGGAGGGCGGGACCGGCCGGTTCCACCTGGCCCACCAGGCGCCGGCCCGCCCGGTTCTCGTCCACCTCGACCTCGATCGTCACGGCGTCGGCCGCGAACGTGAGGACCCGGGGCTGGCCGGCGCCCGCCCGCGTGACCGGAGCGGCACCGTCGAGCAGGGAGTCGTAGCTCAGCGCGGCGAGCTCCGCATCGACCGTTCGCCAGGTGAAGAGCGCACGAGCGGCGTCGCGTGCCCCGTCCGGCATCTCCGCGGCGGCCCGCAGCACCTGCGACAGCTCGGCCATCAGCTCGTCGTCGGCATCCTCGGTTCGGCTCATCTCACGCCTCCGTCCCGCCCGTCCCGTCGGCGGCGAGCAGCACTCTCAGGCGCTCCAGACAGCGGGACCGGGTGGGGCCGATGCTGCCGATCGGCATGCCGAGCCGGCTCCCCACCACCGAGTACGGCGGGGCCTCCACGGCCAGCATGCGCAACAGCGTGCGGCACCGTTGCGGCAGCTGCTCGAACACGGTCCACAACCGCTGGTTGCGGTCGGCGGTCACCACCCGGTCCGCGGGACCCGGCTCGGGCTCGCGCATCCGTTCGCTGCCGGAGCGGACGTCGTCGTCCTCGGTGAGCACCTCCCGGGCCCTCAGCCGCAGCATCCGCAGCGCCTCGTGACGGGCGGTGGTGGCCAGCCAGCCACCGACGGCCTCCGGCTGCTTGACGCGATCGAGGTTCTCCACCAGCCGGAGCCACGTGGTCTGGACGACCTCCGCGGTGTCCGCGCGGCCGAGCCGGAAGCCCGACGTGACGGCCCACAGCATCGGGCCGAAGTTCTCGACCAGCGCATCCCACGCCGATGCGTCCCCGGCCGCGGCTCTGCGCACGGTTGCTGCGACGTCGTTCGGGTCCACTCAGCCTTCCCTGGTGCTGCGGTGCCCGCAGTGCCCGCTGAGGTGAGACCCTAACCCAGCCGTGCGACGTCATGGTGCGCCTTCCCCGTGTTTCGGGTAAGAGCGCCGGGAAGAAGTCCCGATACCGGGCACTCGGGTGATTCGGTCCACGATCGATGTGACGCTGCGTGGTCAGGGGAGGTCCTCCGCGTGGTGGCACGCGACGCGATGACCCGGCGCCGTGCCGGCCAGCACCCTCAGCTGCGGCTGCTCGTCGACGCAGCGCCCCGGGCGTCGCCACGGGCAACGCGGCTGGAACACACAGCCGCCCGACGGGACCGCGGGTTCGGGCGGGTCACCGGGGAGCAGGATCCGGTCGCGGCGGTCCTCGACCTCGGGGTCGGGCACCGGCACCGCCGAGAGCAGTGCCCGCGTGTAGGGATGCCAGGGGCTGCGGTACAGCGCACGGGCCGGCGCCTCCTCGACGATGCGCCCGCGGTAGAGGACGCCGACGCGGTCGCCCAGATGCCGGACGACCCCGAGGTCCCGAGCGATCACCAGGTAGGTGAGCTGCCGCTCGGCCCGCAGCCGGGTGAGCAGGTCCAGCAGCTGGGCTGCCACCGTGACGTCGAGGTCCGCGACGGGATCGTCGGCCACGAGCAGCCCCGCCCCGGCGCACAGGGCACGGGCGAGGTCGACCCGCCTGCGGTGCCCGTCCGGAAGCTCGTGGACGGGGGTGTGGAGGGCCGACACCGGCAGCTCGACCGCATCGGCGAGTTCCTCCGGCCCGGACGCTGCCGCGGGCTCGGTCTCGAGCACCGCGCGCACGGTCCGCCGCTCGGGACGTCCCGCGGCCGGCCGGAGCAACCCGACCCGCCTGCTGCACTCGGCCGCGTCCAGGGTCGCGAGATCGACGCCGTCGACCAGCACCTGCCCGCCCGCTGTGCGGGCGCGTCCGATCGCGGTCGCCAGCTCCGACGCCCCGCTCCCCGACTCGCCGACCACGCCGTAGCTCTCGCCGGGCGCGATCCGCAGCGAGATGCCGTCCACGGCGACCGGTCTGCCGCGCAGCCGGCGCCGCCCCCCGACCACCAGCTCGCGCACGTCGAGCTTCGGGGTGGCCTCGGCCGTCACTCGGCGCTCGCGGGCACGGGGTCGTCACTCGGCCGGTTCGCCGAACGAACCGGCCGGCGCGAGGCCGTCACTCGGCGCTCGCGGGCACGGGGTTGTGACAGCGCAACAGACGCCCCCCGCTGACGTCGACCGACGGCGAGACGTGCCCACACCGCGGGAGCGCCCGGGCGCAGCGCGGCGCGAACGCGCAGGCGTCCCCCCACGGCAGGCTGTCCGCGCCGGACCCGCTGATCGTGGCGAGCCCCACGGCGGGCGGCCCGTCCAGGCGCGGGATCGCACCCAGCAGCCCGTACGTGTAGGGGTGGCGGGGAGTGCCGAACAGGCGGTGCCGCTGGGCCCGCTCCACGATCCGGCCGCCGTAGAGCACGTTCACGGTCTCGCAGGTGCCGGCGACGACACCGAGGTCGTGGGTGGTCATGAGGAGCCCGGCACCGGTCTCCCGCACGAGCTCCCGCAGCAGCTGCAGGATCTGCGCCTGTGCCGTGACGTCCAGCGCGGCCGTGGGCTCGTCGGCGACGAGCAGCCGGGGACGGCCCGCCGCGGCGACGGCGATCAGGGCGCGGCTGCGCGCGCTGCCCGAGAGCTGGTGCGGGTAGGCGCCGAGGCCGCGCTGCGGGTCGGGGAGCCCGACGCGGTCGAGCAGCTCGATCGCGGCGCGCCGGGCCGGCCCGCGGCCGAGCCCGCGGTGGCGGCGCAGTGCGCGGGTGAGCTGCGGCCCGAGCGGCACCATCGGGTGCAGGGCCGGGCGCAGGTCGGGCAGCACCATCGCGACGTCGCGGCCGAGCCGCGCCCTCATCTCGGCATCGGGAAGGGCCAGCAGGTCGACGCCGTCGAGGAGCACCCGGCCGCTGACCTGCACGTCGCGGCGCGGCAGCCGGCCCATCACCGCCATCGCCGTCGCCGAGCGCCCGCTGCCCGACTCCCCCACGAGCCCGACCACCTGACCGGCCGGCACGTCGAAGCCGATGCCGTCGACCGCGATCGTGTCCGGCTGCCCGCGCCGGCGGAACACGACACGGAGATCCCGTACCTGGAGCAGCATCGTCCCCCCTCCCAGACGGGCGTCCGACCGGCAAGGGTGACATCGACACGGCCACCGCTGTCACCCGGGGCCGGCTCGCCGGCGATCAGCCGACGCTAGTGGCGGCGCGGGCCGTCGCGGTGGCTCGCGCGTCACGGTTGAGCTACGACCGTGGCTCAGGTCAGGTCGAACTCGCCGTTCCTGACCCCGGCGACGAACGCGCTCCACTCCTGCGAGGTGAACACGAGGGACCGGTCGCGGTCCTTCGAGTCCCGGACCGCGACGGCCCCACCGGGCAGCTGCCCGACCTCGACGCAGTCGCCGAGGCTGCAGAAGCTGCTCGTCCTGAACTCGATCACGGTGGGGAACCTTCCTGGGGGTGGTGGATGCACGGACACCGAGCGATCCGGGGCCGGGATGCGTTCTGTCGTCGGGCGCGACGACGCCCTTTATACAGGTCCACAGCAGACCTGATCACGGGGTGCCCAGGCAGCGCAGGATGAAGGCACGGGATGCGTGACGGTCGAGTGCACGGGCTGCGACATCGGCGAAGACCCCTCGGTACAGGTCCACATCGGACGGGTTCTCCAGGTAGAAGTCCCCCGCGTGGCCCTCGATGTAGACGACATCCGAGCCGATCCCCGGCGGGAACTCCAGAATGACGAACGGGCCGGCGAGAGCCCGGTGGAAGCCCGCACCGAAGGGCAACACCCGGAGGTCGATTCCCGGCCGCCGTGACACATCGAGGAGATGGCGCTGTTGCTCGGCCATCACCGCGGCGGAGCCGACCGCGCGGCGCACTGCGGACTCGTCCACCACGAGGGAGAACGTCACGTCCCGGTCGCCCAGCCGCTCCTGGCGCCCCCGGCGCAACTCGACGAGTCGCTCCAGCTCGTCGGGGTCGCGCGCGGACAGGATCGCCTCCAGCACGGAGCGCGTGTAGGCGGGCGTCTGCACCAGCCCGTGCAGCGTCGCGACCTCGAACGCGCTGATCGCGACGGCCTCGGACTCCAGTGCGGCATAGCGGTCGGGCGCATCCATCATGAAGCGCTCCGGCGCCACCCCGTCGGTGTAGGACTCCCACCAGCCCTGCGCGCGCCCGTCGTGCACGAGGCGTACGAGCATGTCCTGCTCGGTGTCGGACGAGACACCGTAGATGCGCATGAGCTCGCGGACGTCGGGGATCTTGGGGATGCCCTTGCCCGTCTCCAGCCGGGAGATCTTCGACGTGGAACACATCATCTTCTCGGCGACCTCGTCGAGCGTGAGGCCGGCGTTGGAGCGCAGGCGGCGGAGCTCGGCGCCCAACCGCCTACGGGAGCCGACGGGGCTCTGCGGCGTCACCATGACCCTCCGATCCACCGATGCCGGATGTTGCTGCGGGTGGGTGATTCTTCGACGGCGCGTAGTTTTGCAATTGCACAGAGCACTGTCGTGGTGCAGTCTAGACATTCGACGTCGTGTGGTGATAGCCGCCACACCGACCGGTCGGCATCCCGAGAGGAGGCCGTGGTGAACCCGAACCGCGCGCTTGCTCGGCCGCTCCGACTCCACCCCCGCCGCACCCTCCGCCACCGCGGAGCCTGCGCACCCCGTCCCCTCCGGTGACCAGCCGGAACGAGCCGTACACGGGAAGGAGAACGATGATGGTGTCCGATAGCACGATCCACAGCACCGCCGCCCGAGGCAGGTGGTCTCCATGATCACCGCACTGTTCGAGATCGGCGCCGGCGTGGCGTTCATCGTCGTGGTCGCGATCGTCGTCGGCATCGTGGACGCCGCGCGCGCCTCCGCGTGGCGGCAGGTCGCCGCGGAGCGCAGGCGGCGCTGGGAAGAAGCCCGCGACCTCGAGTACCACGGCTCGCCCCGTGAACCCGAGGCCGGGGACGAGGACTGAACGGCTAGAGCGCGCGGCGGCCGGAGAGGGCTCGGCCCAGGGTCAGCTCGTCGGCGAACTCCAGGTCACCGCCCATCGGCAGGCCGCTGGCCAGCCGGGTGACCGACAGCCCCGGGAAGTCGCGGAGCAGCCGCACGAGGTACGTGGCCGTGGCCTCGCCCTCGGTGTTGGGATCCGTCGCGATGATCACTTCGGCGATGTCCGTCTCGTCCGGTGCCGGGCCGGTGCCACCGAGCCGGGTGAGCAGCTCCCGGATGCGCAGCGAGTCGGGGCCGATGCCGGCCAACGGGTCGAGCGCCCCGCCCAGCACGTGGTAGCGGCCCTTGAACTCGCGGGTGCGCTCGACGGCGAGCACGTCCTTCGGCTCCTCGACGACACAGACGATCGTCGGGTCACGGCGCGCGTCGGAGCAGTACCGGCAGCGCTCCTGCTCGGAGACGTTGCTGCAGACGTCGCAGAAGCGGACGCCGTCCTTCACCTTCTGCAGCACCTCCTGGAGGCGCGACACGTCGGCGGGCTCGGCCGCCAGCAGGTGGAACGCGATGCGCTGCGCGCTCTTCGGCCCGACCCCGGGTAGCCGGCCCAGCTCGTCGATCAGGTCCTGGACCGGTCCCTCGAACACGACCTGGCGCCGCCCTAGCCGATACCGGGGAGCCCGAGCCCGCCGGTGAGCGGGCCCATCTTCTCCGCCTGCAGCGCCTGGGCGGCCGCCGAGGCGTCCTGCAGGGCGCCGACCACGAGGTCCTGCAGCGTCTCGACGTCCTCGGGATCGACCACCTTCGGGTCGATCCGCACGGCGAGCACCTCCTGCGCGGCGGTCATCGTGACCTGCACCAGGCCGTTGCCGGCCTGGCCGGTGACCTCGGCAGCGGCCAGCTCCTGCTGGGCAGCCATCAGCTGCTCCTGCATCTTCTGCGCCTGCTGCATGATCATTTGCATGTCGGGCTGACCCGGTTGCACCAGCGGTCTCCTCGCACGTCGTACCCGGCCGCGTCCCGCGTGCCGGCTCCGGTCCCCAGCGTAGCCGTGACAGGCTGGGGCCCGTGCGTACCGCCCGTCCCACCGCGATCCGCCGGGCCGTGGTGGCGGTGACGGCGTCCGCGGTGCTGGCTGCCTGCGCCGGTACCGCGCCGGTCACCGGCCCCGTGAGCACCCGCGCCGTCACCGCGACGGCCGCATCCGCGGTGGCGGCGTCACCCGCGGCGGTGCCCCCGTCCCCGGTGTCCCGGGTCGCGTCGTCCCCGATGCCGGTCTCGCCGGCGCGTGCTGCCCCGGTCGTGGTGCTCGATCCCGGCCACAACGGCCGCAACGCCCGGGACCTCGCGGCGGTCAACCGGCCCGTGCCCGACGGTCGCGGGGGCACGAAGCCGTGCAACTCCACCGGCACCGCCACCGATGCGGGCTACGCCGAACACGCCTTCACCTTCGACGTCGCCACCCGCGTGGCGCAGCGGCTCACCGCCGCCGGCGTCCGCGTGGTCGTGACGCGGCCGGACGACAACGGCGTCGGGCCGTGTGTCGACGTGCGGGGGCGGGCCGGGGAGAAGGCCGGCGCGGCGGCGGTCGTCTCGATTCACGCCGACGGCGCGGCCGCCCGCGGCAGCGGCTTCCACGTCGCCTACTCCGACCCGCCGCTCGCTCCCTCCCAGGGCGAGCCCGCCCACGCGCTGAGCGTCGACGTGCGCGACGCCCTGCGGGCAGGCGGGTTCCGCGACTCCGACTACATCGGCCGCGGCGGCCTGTCGCCCCGCTCCGACCTGGCCGGCCTCAACTTCTCGACGCGTCCGGCGGTGCTGGTGGAGTGTGCGAACATGCGCAACCCCGCCGAGGCGGCGCTCGTGTCCTCGGCGGCGGGCCGGGACCGCTACGCGGCGGCGATCAGCGCGGGCGTGCTGGCGTTCCTCGGCCGGTGATCATCCCGCGCCGTGCTCCTCGGCGAACCTGTCGGCCATCTTCTCGGTCTTGCGCTTGACCAGGAAGCCGATCGTCAGACCGGCGACCAGTGCGACGATCAGCCCGATCCAGGAGAAGCGGCTCAGCCAGGTCTCCGCCACGACACCCAGGTAGTAGACGGCGAACGTCGTGCCCGCCGCCCACGTGATGCCGCCCAGGGCGTTGGCGGCGAGGAACTTGGGGTAGTGCATCCGCAACGCCCCGGCCAGCGGGCCTGCGAAGATCCGCAGCAGTGCGATGAACCGCCCGAAGAACACCGCGAGCACGCCCCACCGGGTGAACACGCTCTCCGCGAAGTTGACGTTCTTCGGGCCGAAGTGCTTCGGGAACCGTCTGCCGAGGCGGTCGAACAGGGATCGCCCGTAGCGATGGCCGATGCCGTACCCGATCGAATCGCCGATGATGGCGCCCGCCGAACCGGCGACGGCGATCCAGAGCGGGGAGACGTCCAACGCGTGACGCGACGACAACAGGGCCGCGCTGACCAGCACGATCTCGCCGGGCAGCGGGATGCCGAGGCTCTCGATCCCGATGACGCCGCCGACGATCAGGTAGACCAGCAGCGGCGGGATCGCCTCGAGCAGGCTGTCGACCGACATGGATGTCAACCCCCGTTCGCGGTGGCCACACGGCCGATTCCGAGCCTACCGGCTGCGGAGATGCTCACCGCTGGTCGAGTGCGCGCGCACCGAGCTGTGCCGTGAGCAGCTCGATGGCGGCCTCCTCCGGATCGCGCCGCTCGGCAGGCACCGACCGCACCTCCGCGGCCGCCTCGGCGAGCATGGACTCCTCGTCGTCGGGCGGGGCCTCCTCGGGCGCCGGCTCGGGCGGCAGCGGGACGCCGTCGTCGGGCGCCGTGGACCGGCGGGTGGGTGGCGGACGGGACGGCCGGCGTGGCGCGGCGGGCGGCGCGGGCGCGGGCGGGCCGCTGCCACGGGCGGGCCCCGGCGCCGGGGTGCCACCGTCGCCGTGTTCGCAGCGCACCCGCCACTGGACGCCCAGGACGGCATGCAGCGCCGCGGCGATGACGTCGGTGTTGCTCTGCTCGGAGAGCAGGCGGGCCAGCGGCGCGGTGCCGATGCTGAGCACCAGCGTCTCGCCCTCCACGGCCCGGACGGTGGCGCTCACCAGCAGCGCGGCCGTGCGCTTCTTGCGCTCCTTGGCGGCGGCCAGCACCTCCGGCCACACCCGGCGCACGGCGGCCGCGTCCAGGGTGCCCGGGAGGGCGCGCTGCGGCGGGACGCCGTCGGCGTCCGGCGGCGCCGGCTCGCTGCGGGCGGCAGGTTCGCCCGTACCGGGGTCCGGGGGTCGCGGCGGCGGCGGAGAGGTGGCAGCGCCGTCCGGGGGGCTCTCCGCGGCGATCCCGCCCGCCTGATCCGGACCGGTGCCACCCGACCTCCCGCGAGCCGTACCGCGCGGCGGGGCGGCACCGTCCGCACGCGCCGTGCCGTCCGCTCGCGGGACAGGGGCGCGACCCGGCCGTCCGGCTGCAGCGCCGCCGTCAGCCGCCGGGGTGCCCGACCGCCCGGCTGCAGTGCCGCCGTCGCCAGCGGAGGTGCCCGGCCGCGCGGCTGCAGCGTTTCCGTCGGCAGCGGGGGTGCCCGACCGCGCGGGGGCTGCGTTTCCGTCGGAAGCGGAGGTGCCCGACCGCGCGGTGGCTGCGTTTCCGTCGGAAGCGGAGGTG
>JBBQEF010000142.1:0-13857 GCA_038320445.1 Mycobacteriales bacterium | reverse complement strand
GGGTGGCGACCGGTGCCGGGGTGGCGACCGGTGCCGGGGTGGCAGCAGGCGCCGGGGTGGCGACCGGTGCCGGAGTGGCAGCAGGCGCCGGGGTGGCGACCGGTGCCGGGGTGGCGACAGGTGTCGGGGTGGCAGCAGGCGCCGGTGTGGCGACCGGCCCCGGGGTGGCGGTGGGCGGGGGAATGGCCGCGGGTGTCGGCGTGGGCGACGGGCCTGGCGTCGGCGTGCCGGTGGTGGTGGCCGGCGCGGCGGTCGTCGGGACGGGTCGCGGCGTGGCCGTCGTGGTGGGGGCGGGGAGCGCAGGCAGGGCGGCAGCGGGTGCGGGAAGGGCGACGGGGGACCCCGCCGCAGCCGTCGACCTCGCCACGGCCGCCGACCCCGCCGCCGGCACGGTCGCGAACGGATCCGGTCCGGCCGCCGCGGTGGGCGTGGTGACGATCCGCGGCACGGCCGACGCCGGCACCGACGGTGCGACGAATGCGGTCGATCCGCCCGCGCGCGACGGTGCCGGCGGGGCCGCTGTCCCGGCGACGGAGCCCGCCGACGGACGGGTGGCCCCGACGTAGTCGTCGCCCTTCCACCGGTAGTAGGCGAGCTGGACCGGCCGGCCGAACGTCGGCGCGTTCACCATGACGCCGTCGCCGACGTACATGCCGACGTGATGGATCCGCGCGGGACTGCCGTAGAACACCAGGTCGCCGGGCTGCAGGGGGCTCCCCGCCGGCAGCCGCGGGCTGGCGTAGAACTGGGTGTGGGCGGTGCGGGGCAGGGTGACGCCCGCCGCCGCGTAGGCCGCGGTGGTGAGGCCGGAGCAGTCGAAGCCGGCGTCGCCGGCGTCCGGTCCGTCGCCTCCCCAGACGTAGGGCAGGCCGATCTGCGCGAGCGCGTAGCGGAGGGCGGTGCGGGCGACCTCCGGCGCGTCGACCGGAGCGGCGGCGGCCGTCGTCCCCACGTCGGTGACCGCGGCGCGGTCGTGCAGCAGCAGGCTGGCCGCGGCCGGTGGAGAAGCGGCCGCGGCGGATGCGGGCGCGTCGGAGGGAGCGCCGATGATCAGTGCCGTCGTGGCCACGACGACGGCGAAGGTCGCCGTCGACGCGGCGAGGGCACGGTGCTGGAGGCGTGTCTCGAGCGCGGTCACAGCGCGTACTGCCGAACCCAGTCGACGGCCATGGACGACGGCCGGACCGCACCGCCCTCGGGGAACCAGTCGAGCTGGAGGCACAGGTGCATCGGCCCCGGCGGCAGCGTCGAGGCGTCGGTGCTCCGGAACCACTCGATGCCGTCGACGTAGGCGACGATGTGGTCGGGTGTCCACTCGACCGCCCAGTTGTGCCACTGGGTCGCGTCGACCGCAACCGAGCTGCTGAGCTGGGAGTTGTCCGCGCCGTAGTGCAGGAACATCTCCGTGGTCTGCCGGTCGGCTTCGGACATCTCCATGAAGTCGACCTCGCCGCCGACGGGCCAGTTCTCCGCGTCGGGCCACAGCAGCGCCACCGCGTGGTAGGACGGGTCCGAGGCAGGCGCCGCGACGCGCGCCTCCCAGCGCCCGTACTTCTGGCCCTGGCCCCAGGCCATGCCGGCGGTCGTCCCGTTCGACGATCCCGTGATGGTCATGACCCCGTCCGACACCGAGACCGCCCCGGGCGACCGCACGCCCTGTCCGTCGTGGCCGACACCGTCGTAGACGCCCCAGTCCGGCCCGAGGCCGGAAGTGAAGTCGTCGACGCGGACGGGATCGCCCCAGCCGTACCGCTCGGAGGCCGCCGTGCCGGAGGCCGACCCGGTCACCGCGGTGGGGCTCTGCGGCGCGGCGAGGGTCGAGGTGGTGCGCGGCGCCTGCGGCGGCGCGGTCGGTGCGGCGCCGGTGTCTCCCGGTGTGGCGGCGGTCGGCATGGCGGCGGTCGGCACGGCCGGGAGCGGCATGGCGGCGGTCGGCACGGCCGGGAGCGGCACGGCCGGGAGCGGCATGGCCGGGAGCGGTATCGCCGTGAGCGACGGAGCGATCGAGCGGGTGGAGGGTGGCGCCGCGCTCGGTGCCGGTGTGGCGAGCGCGGTCGCGGGCGTCGACGCGGCGAGCGCACCGCGGGCCGTGACCACCGCGGCGGGGCCGGCCGGGACGGCGCGCTCGGCGGCCGGACGCGACGACGACTGCGCCACCGGTACCGACGCGGGCAGCGATGCCCCGGCGTCGGCGGGGTCAGCCGCCGGGGTCGAGGTCGTGCGAGCCGTGGCGGCGGCCGCGGCGGACTGGCCCGGGCTTGCGGCGGGGAGGGCAACCGCACTCAGCATGACGCCGAGCAGGCCGCCCGTGCCGATCAGCAACCAGCGTTGCCGGTATTCGGATGGGTACCGCATGTTCAGCCACTCCGGGTCACATCGGTCGATCGCACGCCTCGTCGTGGCGAAGCTAAGGGCCGGTTATCGGCGATCGCGACCAATCTGCGGGAACCGTCGCACCAGCAGTAGGTGTACAGAGGACGCTGGTCCGCCCGAGCCATCGGAATCGGTGTGGGGACGGCTCGGAATCTCGCAGGAAAAGGGCTGAAAGACGTCTATCGTCGGACCCTGGGGACTCGTTACACGCGCTCGCGGATGCCCCAATTGGGTCAGGTCCGATTGGCGTAACAATGGCGAGCGGTGTCCCTTGTATCCGCTCTCGTCACGTTTCGGCCACCCGGGGACGGTTCTGCGTCCACCGTCGCCGTTGACCGTTCTGCCCGCCGTGAAACCCGTGTGTGCTCGGAGGGCCGTCATGACCGCACGCTTCCAAGTCGTCTCGCTGCCGAGACGGACCGTCGACGACCGGGTGGACGGAGCGGTGCCGGCGCCCGCCGCGGATGTCCGCCCGCGTCGGCGGTTCACCTGGCGTTTCCTGGCGGCCAACAACCGGAGCCTGGCGACCGTGGACGGGTTCTTCCCCGACGCGGCGTCCTGCATCGCCTCGATCCACGAGCTGAAGCGCGGGCTGAAGTCCGCCGAGTGTGACTACGTCCGTGACGAGAACGGCCTGTGGACCTGGGTCGTCCACGTCGACCAGGCGGTGGTGGCGTCGACCCACCGCTACCCTCGCCAGCTCCGGGCCCGGATGACGTGTGAGAGCTTCCGCCTGCTGGCGAGCGACCCGGCGGCCACGAGGAACGTGCAAGTGGTCTACCGATGATCGTCGAGCCGGCTCTCGCCGACCCGCGGATGCGGCGGGAGAGCAGGCGCGCGGCGGTGCGCGGGCTCGGGGAGCTGGTGCTGACACTCGGCATCGTGGTTCTCCTGTTCGCCGGCTACGAGGTGTTCGTGACGGGCTGGACGGCCGACGGGGCCCAGAGCGCGGCCTCGGCCGACCTCGACCGCACGTGGGCGGCGCCGGCCGGTGCCGGTGCCGGTGCCGTCACAGCACCGGCCGTGGGGAAGCCGGCCCTGCGCCTGCACATCCCGGGCCTCGGACCGGGTTGGGCCCGGACCGTCCTGGAGGGCGTGGGCCAGGACGTCCTGGCGTCGGGTCCCGGGCACTATCCGGGAAGCGCGCTGCCGGGTACCCCCGGCAACGTCGCACTGGCCGGTCACCGGGTCGGGCACGGGGCGCCGTTCGACGGACTCGGTGAGCTGCACTCCTGCGATGCGCTGGTGTTGGAGACGCGCGGGGAGTGGTTCGTCTACCGGCTGCTGCCGTTCCCGGGGGAGGTCGCAGGCTGGACACGGAGCGCGGCGGCCCGGCCCCGGTGCAAGGGCATCGACGCGCTGGGCGGCAGCTACTCGTCGACCCCCGGGCGGGAGATCGTGCCGCCGACGGCGGGCGAGGTCGTCGCACCCGTTCCCCGTCGACCCGGTGTGGCACCGGAGCGGCAGCTGCTCACGCTCACCACCTGCCATCCGCGCTTCTCCGCCCGGCAGCGCCTCGTCCTGCACGCCGTGCTCGTCACGACCTACGCCAAGGCGGGGCACCCGCCGCAGTGGCGCCCCTCCGAGCTGGACGGGATCTGACCGTGTACGCGTGGATCTGGAGACACCTGCCCGGCTCCGGCCCGGTACGGGTTCTCGCGGCCGCGACGGCCGTCGCCGTGCTTCTCGCCGCGCTCGTTCTGCTGGCCTTCCCGGCGCTGGACGCCGTGCTGCCCTATGCCGATGTCGATGTCGGCTCGTAGTGGCGCAAGAGCCGGCCGCGTTCGCCGTGACCGGCCCTTCTCGCACCATTCCACCGGTCGCCGGGGGTTTTCCGATGGCGTCGATTGCTGGTCCCTCGTAGCTGGCCTGCTCACCGCGAAGACATGCCCCGTACGGCCGGCGTTCACCTCCAGCAACGACTGTCTGTGCGTACTGGTGCGAATGTCCGGAGGGGGGATCATGGCCGACACGGGACTGCCCGAATTCCTCGAGGACGTGCTCCACGATCCGGACGGCGGGGCGCCGCGGGAGCGCATCAGGTCCGCGCGTGCCCGCCGGGACCGGCCCGACGTGGTGTTCGGCGTCGGGCTGCGGGTGGCGGCCGTGACGGTTCTGTTGATCATGACCACGATCGGCCTCTTCCTCTTCTACCGCGGTTCGATCGCGCTCGGCCAGGCCGGTCCCGGCTTCCTGACCACGCAGGAGTGGGATCCCAACGGAGGCCACTTCGGGATCGCGGCCGTGCTGACGGGGACCCTGCTCATCGCCGGCGTGGCCGTGTTCTTCGCCGTGCCGCTCGCCGTCGGCGTGGCGCTGTTCATCTCGGAGTACGCGCCGCGGCGCATCCGGGGCTTCATGGTCAACCTCGTGGACCTCATGGCCGCGGTGCCCAGCGTCGTCTACGGGTTGTGGGGCCTGCTGCTGCTGTCCGAGCAGGTCATCCCGGTCGCGCGCTGGATCTCCGCCTCGCTCGGCTGGATCCCGTTCCTCACCATTCCCGACGTCGATCCGAACGACCCCCTGGCGACCGAGACCGTCTACAAGTCCTCGACGTTCCTGGCCGGCATCGTGGTGGCGCTGATGATCATGCCGATCGTCAGCTCGATCATGCGCGAGTCGTTCAGCCAGGCGCCGGCAGGCGAGCGCGAGGGCGCGTACGCACTGGGTGCCACCAAGTGGGGCATGATCCGCACCGTCGTCATCCCGTTCGGGCTCGGCGGCATGATCGGCGGCACGATGCTGGGCCTGGGCCGGGCGATGGGCGAGACGATCGCGGTCTACATGATCATCACGCCGCTGTTCGAGATCCAGCCCTACATCCTGCGCAGCGGCACCAGTTCCGTCTCGGCGCTGATCGCGCAGAAGTTCGGGGCGTCGACGCCCTTCGAGCTCTCCGCGCTGTTCGCCGCGGGCCTGGCCCTGTTCGCGCTGACGCTTGTCATCAACTTCAGCGCGTCGGCGGTCATCGCCCGGACGCGGTCGGGGGCGGTGAGCGACGCGTGACGACCACGACGTCCCGGCCCACCACCCGGACGCCCGTCGCGGACGCCGGGCCGGAGGTGCGGCGCGCCACCAGCGCCGGCGCGCGGGTCGATCGCATCGTGCTGCTCGGCGGGCTCGCGTCCGGGATCAGCCTCGCGGTGCTGCTCTCCACCCAGGTGCTCACCGATCCCGGCCCGGTCGGCTTCGTCGTGGTGGCCTACCTGTGCTTCCTGGCGGTGTACGGGGTCCTGGTCGCGCTGGGCGACGACCTGCTCGTCGTGCGGGACAAGATCGCCCAGGTCGTGATCGCCGGGCTCGCCGGGCTGGCGCTGATGGCGCTGGTGTACGTGGTGCTGTTCACGCTGTTCCGCGGCCGGGACGCGCTGGTCAACGTCAACTTCTTCGTCGAGGACATGAGCAATGCCGGGCCGCTGGAGCCGCTCAGCGTCGGCGGGATCGCGCACGCCGCCGCCGGGACCATGATCGAGATTGCGATCGCGCTGGCGATCACCGTGCCCCTGGGCATCACGACGGCCGTGTTCCTCAACGAGGTGCGCGGGCCGTTCCCGCGGTTCGTGCGGACCGTCTGCGAGGCGATGACGGCGCTGCCCTCGATCGTCGCGGGGCTGTTCATCTATGCCGCGGTGATCCTGGGGCTCGGCTTCGACAAGTCGGGTTTCGCCGCGGGCCTCGCGATCTCGGTGATGATGCTGCCGATCATCATCCGGGCGGCCGATGTGGTGCTGCGCCTGGTGCCCGGCTCGCTGCGGGAGGCGTCGCTGGCGATGGGCGCCGGTCAGTGGCGGACGGTGTGGCACATCGTGCTGCCGACCGCGCGGTCCGGCCTGACCACGGCCGTGTTGCTGGGCACCGCCCGTGGGATGGGCGAGACGTCGCCCGTGCTGATCACCGCGGGCTTCGGGTCCGTGCTCAACCTGAACCCGACGTCCGGTCCGATGGTCTCCCTCCCGCTGGCGGCCTTCACGTTCTCCGGCTCCCCCGAGCCGACCATGATCTCCCGAGGGTTCGGTGCCGCCGCGGCCCTGCTGCTGCTGGTGTTCGTGCTGTTCGCGCTGGCCCGGGTGTTCGGTGGGCGCCCCGCCGGCGATCTGGCGCCGCGCCAGCTGCGCAGGCGCGGCGAGGAGTCGAGGAGGGACGCCGAGCGGTTCCTCGCTCGTCGGGACCGGGGAGCCGGGTCATGACCCTCAGCCGCCGCGGTCCGCGCTCCTTTGCGTTCGGCGCCGTGGTCGCCCTGCTGGCGGCCGTCCAGGCGCTGGCGGCACCGATCGCGACGGCGCAGACGCTGGTTGCCATCAGCGGATCGGGTTCGACCTGGAGTTTCAACGCGCTCGACCAGTGGCGCCGCAACGTGGAGAAGAACTATGGCATTCGCATCAACTTCTCGCCGAGCGGATCGTCGCAGGGCCGCAACGAGTTCCGCAACGGCACGGTCGACTTCGCGGTGTCGGAGATCGAGTACGGCCTGACCGACAACGGCCAGGTCGACACCAAGCCGTCCCGAGGCTTCGCCTACATGCCGATCGTCGCGGGCGGGACGTCGTTCATGTACAACCTCAAGGTCGGCAACACCCGAGTGACGAACCTGCGGCTGTCCGGCGACTCGATCGCCAAGATCTTCACTCGGCAGATCACCAACTGGTCCGACCCCGCGATCAAGGCCGACAACCCGGGCTTGACACTGCCGGCCCGCCCGATCGTCCCGGTGGTGCGTTCTGACGGCTCCGGCACCACCGCGCAGTTCACCCGCTACATGGCCGCCAAGTACGCCGGTATCTGGGACGCCTACTGCGGCCGGGCGAACTGCGGTTTCACCTCGACCTACCCCACCAAGTCGGGCGTCGAGGCGAAGAGCGGGTCCCAGGGTGTGGCCGGGTTCGTCGCCCAGCCCTCCAGTGAAGGCGCCATCACCTACGTGGAGTACTCCTACGCCCTCAACGCCGGCCTACCGGTGGTCAAGGTCCTCAACCAGGCGGGGTACTACGTCGAGCCGACGGCGTCGAGCGTGGCGGTGGCGCTGACGAAGAACGTGATCCGGTCCGACCTGACCTCGGACCTGAGCGACGTCTACAGCAACCCGGACAAGCGGACGTACCCGCTGTCGAGCTACAGCTACATGATCGTGCCGACCGACAACAATGCCGGACGCTTCACCAACGACAAGGGCTACACGCTGTCGCGGTTCGCGTACTACTTCCTCTGCGAGGGCCAGCAGCAGGCGGACAAGCTCGGCTACTCGCCGCTGCCGGTCAACCTGGTACAGGCCGGGGTGAAGCAGGCCGCGCGCATCCCGGGCACCGCCAACACCCTCACCGAGAACAACCTGCGCGGCTGCAACAACCCCACCCTCTCCGCGGACGGGTCCAACAAGCTGGCCACGACGGCCCCGCAGCCGAGCGAGTGCGACCGCAAGGGCGCGCCCGCCCAGTGCTCGACCGGCACCGCAGGCGCGAAGCAGCAGACCCCGACCCGCGGCGGGGGAGGGATCTCGCAGAACGCGAACGCAAGCCCGACAGGCACCACGAGCGGCAGCAGCGCGTCGGGCGGCGCGGGGGCCACCAACGGAGGGAGCGGGGCCGGGGGAGCGGGCGGCGGCGGCCCGGGGTCGGCGGCGGCCGGTGCCACGAGCGCGGCGGGTGCGGCGGGTGCGGCGGGTGCGGCGGGCGCGAGTGGCACCGGAGCTACCGGAGCAACCGCCGGGGCGACGGGAACGACCGGGACAGCCGGGACAACCGGGACAACCGGGACAACCGGGGGGACGGTCGACCCGGAGACGGGCCAGGTTGTGGGCGCCGCCGTCGACCCGGCTACCGGCCAGGCGGTGGACGCGAACGGCACGTCGCTGGCGTCGAACGTGTCCGCGATCCCGGTCGAGGTCGCACTGCCCGATGACACCCAGCGGATCGTGCTCGGCGTTCTCGCCGTCGTGCTGTTGCTGGCGCTCATCGTGGGCCCGCCGCTGGTGTCCCGTTCGATCGTGCGGCGCGGGGACAAGCCGTGAGGCCGTCGGCCCGGGCGCTCGCCCTCGTCCTCGCCGTGCTCGTGAGCACGGCGCTCGTGGGCGGTCCGGCGTCGGCGCAGACGGCGACCGGCTCGGCGGTGACCAAGACCGGCAAGACCTCCGGTATCGGCGATTTCTCCACGCTCGCGGTGACGGTCAGCCAGACGGCCGGCCTGGTGAACCAGACCGTGCGCGTCACCTGGACCGGTGGCGCTCCGACCGTCGGTCGGA
This sequence comes from Mycobacteriales bacterium, assembly GCA_038320445.1. Classification (GTDB taxonomy): domain Bacteria; phylum Actinomycetota; class Actinomycetes; order Mycobacteriales; family Pseudonocardiaceae; genus Pseudonocardia. The sequence goes on along the minus strand of JBBQEF010000142.1, from coordinate 5,249 downwards.
TCCAGGCCAACACGCCGCAGCTGGGCAACTACCTCCAGATCATGCAGTGCTGGGGCGACGACCTGGGCCCGGACCGCACGCAGTGCCTCTTCGGCACATTCGGCACCGGCTTCGTCACCGACAACAGGTCCGCGAAGGTGTCCCTCGGCCAGGCGAACGACATCGTCGATCCGCTGGAGACGTTGACACCCCTCGTGCGCGACACCACCAACATCCCGTTCTGGCCGGTGGTCCAACAGGTCCGCCCGACCACAGCCGTCGGCGGAGCGGACGCCACCACGAACCCCTACCTCGACATCCAGGCGACGAACGAGGTGCCGGCGGTCGCGACCCGGCCCGATGGCACCGGCGAGATCGACGTCGAGGTTCAGACCCTGGTGGAGTCCAACGGGCTGGGCTGTGGCGCTCCGCTGACCGGTACGGACGGCTCCGTCAAGGGGCGGTCGTGCTGGCTCGTCGTCGTGCCCCGCGGCACGGTGGAGGTCAACGGGCAACCGCCGGGACCCCAGGGCCTGGTGAGCTCGGCGCTGTCGCCCACGAACTGGAACAACAAGATCGAGTTCCGCCTGGACTTCGTCCCCCAAGGGAAGCCCTGCCCCAGCGGCGCGGCCGAGCAGCCGATCAGCGGCCACGAGCTCGCGGTGGACGCGGTGAGCAGCTGGCAGCCGACATTGTGCTCCGGCGGCGGCAACCTGTACGCCTTCACGCAGCTCACCGACGACCGCAGCCGCCAGCTGCTGACGGCCGGCGGGAATGCGGGGCTGTCGGTGTTCTCCGACCCGGTGCCTGCGGACGCGCAGGTCGCCGATCGGCCCATCGTCTACGCGCCGCTGGCGCTGTCCGCCCTCACCGTCGCGTTCAAGATCATACGCCGGCCGGATACCCAGGTCCCCGAGGGCGACCCTCGTCGGGAGGGCGAAGGCTCCCCCTTCACCTCGATGAAACTGACCCCTCGCCTGGTCGCGAAGTTGCTGACCGAGTCCTACCGGGGTGTGGAGCCCGCCCAGGATCCTGGTCAACCACTGCCCCCGGGCTTTCCGGCGTCGACCGTTGCGTCGACGAGCCCGCAGGGGCTGACCAACGACCCGGAGTTCCTGACCCTCAACCCCGAGTACAAGGATCGGCTGCGGCCGAACCTCTATGTCGACGTGCTGGTCCAAGCGGGCACCTCGGATCTGACCGGCCAGCTGTGGCGCTGGGTGCTCGGCGACCCCGACGCGCGTGCCTTCGTCGACGGCGCGAGCGTGAACTCGGCCAACAAGAACCCGCAGCTGCCGCTGACGGTCTACCCGCGCAACGACAAGTTCTGCGTGGTCAAGCAGGGAGTGATCAACGACCTCAACAACGCGAGTACTGAGGTCAAGTTCTGCACGAGCGACACGCACATCTACGCCAACGACATGCACGAGGCCGGGCGTTCGGCGAGCCGCGGCGACCAGCTCGCCGGTGACATCAACAACGTCAAGTTCCAGCTGGACAACTCGTACGCATTCAGCAAGCGCCCGCGCCAGCTCCGGGACGAGCAGGCGCTCATCGCCGTCGTGGACACCGCGACCGCCGCACGGTACGGGCTGGCGACCGCCTCCCTGCGCAACGCCGCCGGCGAGTTCGTCGCACCGGACCAGGCCGGTCTCACGGCTGGGCTCGCCGCGATGAAGCCGAGCGCGACGAAAGAGGTGCTGGCGCCCGATCCGGCCGCGGCCGATCCGGCCGCGTACCCCCTGACGTCGCTGAGCTACGCGGCCGCCGTGCCGGCTGCCCTCCCCGCTACGGCGGGGAAGGTCTGGGGCACGTTCCTCCGCTACGCTGCCGGGCCCGGCCAGCAGCCCGGCCAGCAGGTCGGCCAGCTCCCGGCGGGCTACGCGCCGCTGCCTGACGCTCTGCGTCAGCAGACCCTGGCCGCGGCGGCAACGATCGAGTCCCAGGCCGGCAAGGGCACCGCCACGCCCACACCCCTACCCCCACCCGCACCCACGCCCGCCCCGGCCGCACAGGCTCCCGCCACCTCCGGGGGCGTGACAACAGGTAGCGCGCCCGGCGGTGGTGGCAGCTCGGCTACGCCTGCGACCGGTGACGGCTCCACCGGCAGCGGAACGCCGGCGGCCGGAACCGACTCCGGCACGGCGACGACGACCGGTGCAGGGACGGGCGCCGCCGCCGCGGGTGGGGTGGGCACGGGCACCGGTGGATCCGGCTCCGCCGCGTCCGCAGGGACCGGCGCCGCCGCACCCGCCGTCGTCGCACCGGCGGGGACGGTCGGGACGCAGCAGGTGGCGGAGAGCAGGCCGACGCCGACGATCCCGGCGCCGGCCGTGGGCACCCTCCTGATGGTGCTCCTCATCGGGGGCGGACTGGCGGCCGCAGCGGCGCCGGCCACGCACCTGCTCAGTACCCGTCGAAGCACCGCTGAAGGAGGTGATGAGACCGACCGGACCACCGCCAGGCGTGCGACCGCCTGGCTGCCGGCCCGGCCGGCCCTCTTCGCAAGACGCCGGTAGTTGCCTCAACAGCTGATCACCGGCCTGCGCGGACATGCCGTCCGCGCACACCCTGCAAGCAAAGGATACAGAAGTGCGAAAGCGCAACATCCTGATGGTGGTGGGCGCCATCACGGCGGCCCTGGCGCTGACCGCGCCCGCCGCCCTGGCCGATCCATCCGGAGCACCAGCGACGCGCGTCCTCGTCGGCGTCGGCTCCGACACCACGCAGGACGTGTTGAACGCCCTGTCCAACATCCCCGCCAGCGGGTCCCGCACCATCGGCTCGTTCGATGCGACCGGTGCGTCCCCGCTGCCCGCCACGAAGGCCGCCATCACCGGGTCGGATTGCACCGGGCTCGCGCGTCCGGTCGGATCCGGCAACGGCGTCGCCGCTCTGCGCAACGAGCGGACGGCCGCTGCCGGGGCCGCCCGCCGTCCCTGCTTCGACTTCGCCCGTTCGTCGGCGAACCAGTCGCAGGACGCGGCCAACGCGGGCTTCGGCCTGACCTGGATCCCGTTCGCGGGCGACCAGGTGACCTACGTGACGCGGCGCGACAGCGCGCTGCCGACCAACCTCACCACGGCTCAGCTGGCGTCGATCTACAACTGCACCGCGGCGGGCACGATCTCCAACCCGCCCACGATCCTGCCGCTGCTCCCGCAGTCCGGATCGGGCACGCGGTCGTTCTTCCTGGCCTCGATCGGCGTGACGACCCCCGGGTCGTGCGTCTCGAGCGTGGACCCGACCAACCCGGCCGCCCAGCTGATCGAGAACAACGGCCTGCGGCTGACCGACACGCGCTATCTGGCGCCGTACTCGGTGGCCCAGTTCAACGCGCAGTACTACAAGTCGGTCAGCGACGTGCGCGGCACGACCGAGATGCGCCGGGTCAACTCGACGCTGCCGAACACGAGCACCTTCTCCTTCCGGCGCGAGGTGTTCAACGTCGTCCCGACCAGTGAGCTGACCGATCCCGCTGTCTCGTCGGTGTTCGTCGGGGCGAACGACCCGACCGACATCTGCAACCAGCCGACGGTGATCACCACGTTCGGCTTCAGCGAGCTGCCGGCCGGACGCTGCGGCCAGATCGACCCGGCGCTGCAGAGTTCCACCGGCGGCCCGAGCTCGGTCGACCTGCCAGGACCGGTCGCCTGATGCGCGCCATGGGAACGCTCGCGCGTCGCCTGCTGGCCGGCGTCACCGTCGCTGCCCTGGCCGGTTCCGGCATGCTCGTCGGGGGCGTCGCCAACGCCCAGACGACCGCCGGCACGTTCACCCCGAGCGATGCCGCGACCGGTCAGGTCCTCGGCACCGGCACGAACTTCACCTCCATCAACGGCGTCACCAACGGGACCTGCGACGTACCCGGCACGGCCGCCGCGCCCGTCGACGGCTTCAACGTCGTCCTCACCGGACCCGGCGTGTTCGCGCCGGCACCGCCCAGCCGGCCCGACGGCCTCATCGTGGTCCAGACCGACAACCTCGGGTTCTCCACGACCGACCCGATCCGCTTCTCGCTGCGCGGTTCGTTCCAGGACTTCTCACTGGAGTTGGGTGGCCCCATCGTCCCGGGCGACTACATCCTCACCTTCCGGTGCGTCAACCAGTTCGACGGCATCATCTACCAGACCTTCAGTTCCACGCTGAACTTCACCAGCCCGACGTCGTTCACGGTCACGAACCCGCCGCTGGCGACGCCCACCCCGACGCCGAGCCCGACGCCGGTTCCGACGGCCAGCCCGACGCCGGTTCCGACGGCCAGCCCGACGCCGACCCCGGTTCCGACGGCCAGCCCGACTCCGGTTCCGACGGCCAGCCCGACGCCGGTTCCGACGGCCAGCCCGACGCCGGTTCCGACGGCCAGCCCGACGCCGAAGCCCACTGTGACGCCGAGCCCGACCCCGTCTCCGACGGCCACGCCGAGCCCGACGCCCAAGCCCACCGCAACGCCGACTCCGGTTCCGACGGCCAGCCCGTCGCCCACGCCGAAGCCGACCGCGACCCCGACTCCGAAGCCGTCCCCGACGGCGACGCCGTCGCCGATCGTGAAGACGTCGACACAGCTGTTCGTCCTCGTGTGCGGTGACACCAAGAAGGGGAGCGCCCCGGCCGTGTTCGTGGCCAGGGTCACCCCACCCGCAGCCGGCGGGACCATCCAGTTCAAGGACGGCAGCACCAACGTCGGCAGCCCGCAGAAGGTGATCTACGGCTTCGCCATCCAGGTGTCGTCGCTCGCCGCGGGCAGTCACAACCTGACCGCGGTGTTCGCGCCGACCGACCCGAAGGCGTACTCGCCCTCGACGTCGAACACGGTGACCGTGGTCATCAAGCCGTAGTACCGCACGACCGCACCACTTGATCCATCGCAGTAGCGAGCGGGGCCCGGCCGCCGAGCCGGGTCCCGCTCGCCCGCGGATCGACCACCGCCCGCCGGGCCCGGTCGACCGACCTGTTGACGAGGGGGAGTGACCGAGACCGTGTACATCCTTTTCCGCCGCTTGCTGGCGGCAGTCATCGTGGTGGCGCTGGCGGGTTCCGGTGTTCTTGCCGGAGGCGTCGCGAATGCCCAGGTACCGTCCGGGACGTTCACCCCGATCGACGGCTCCACGGGCCTGCCGATCGTCACCGGCAAGGACATCACCTCGGTCCAGGGCCTGACGTCGGGCACCTGCGACGTGCCCGGAGCGGACTCCTACAACGTCGTGCTCGTCGGGCCCGGCGTGTTCGCGCCCAAGGCGCCGGACCGGCTCGACGGCCTCGTGGTGGTC
>JBBQEF010000141.1:0-13983 GCA_038320445.1 Mycobacteriales bacterium | reverse complement strand
CCTTGCGTCGATCGGGCGACGTTCGCTGGTGATCGTCATCGCGTCCTCGTGATCTCGTACGGGTCGACCGTGTCGTCGGCGTCCGTCCAGTGCACGCGCACCCGGCCGACCTCGTCGACGTCGATCTGCATCGGCTCGACCGATTCGGTCATCGGGTTGAATCGCAACGGCGGCCGGCCACGTTCGAGCCGCTCGGCGTTGACGACGCCGAAGATGTCGCGCGGCGCGATCACGGAATAGGTGGTCCAGGCACGCTTGCGCACCGTGGCCGCCGACGGTGCGGTGCCTCCGGTGATCGGTCGCCGCAGCCCGTCGCCGGGCGCCCATGGTTTGTGCGCCGGTCGCGGTGGCCGGAGCGACGCCACGAGGGCATGCACCGCTGGGACAGTTCGGACCACGTGCACGGCGTCGGGCTCGGCCTCGGGCTCGACCTGAGGGTCGAACTCCGCGTCGGGATCCGCCGATGCGGCGGATGGGGCCATGGCGGCGGTCTGCCGTGCGTCGGGAGCGATGTCGACGGGACGGCGTGGTACGAACCGACCGCGGTTCGGCGAGCACGCGGTGTCGAGGAGGATGAGCAGCAGGCAGGCGATCGGTACTCCGATGCCGAACCACAGGAGCGTGTCGCGCGCGGTCAACGAAGAATCCTCCTCGGATTCCGCCCAGGGACATTTTGCCCGACGGATCGCCCGACGCGGTTGCGCGCCGTCCGATGTCACGACGTACCCGATCAGCGATGGCGCTAACCCGGACGCTTCGATCTACCGCGTCGACCTAACGGGGTGACCAGACCGCCATCGAACCGCTCGCGATCCGTTCGGGCTTCGGCCGGTCGAGGTGCATGACCCAGATGGTGTCGTTGCCGTAGTCGTCGACCGCGCCGTGGCAGAAGGCTGTACCCGCCGGCGACCACCACGAGTGTGACCGGGCGAACTGCTCGTGGAAGGGGAGGATCTCGCGAGCGAACGTGGCGGTGATGCGCGCCGTGACGTGCGAGCGCACCTCGCCCTCGTGCCAGGTGCACCATTCGAGCGTGGGGAAGTCGCCGCGATCGAGGATCCGGGCGAAGAGCAGGTCGGTGCTGCCGTGGCTCCACGAGAACAACGCCGGGGCGCGCTCGTCGACGAACGACATCGTGTCGGTCGGCAGGTGATGCACCACCAGTGCGCCCGTGGCACTGCGGCCACTCGTGGTCGCGACCCAGTCGCCCGAGGGGTGGACCACGAATCGGGAGCCGAACTCTGCGGTGGCGACGACGCGCGTCACCGTTGCACCTCGATCGAGGATCGCGAGCACGGGTTGGCCTTGGTGCACCACGACGGCGAGGAGGCTGCCATCAGGCAGGAACGCAGGCGCGCTGAACGAGCCCAGGGTGAGCGCGGCGAACGCGTCACGGTCGTACTCGGCGCTGTGCACCTCGAGGCCGGCCGAGTCTCCGCTGCCCGCGTGCACCGCGAGTGCCCCGGTGGGCGACCAGTCGAGGAACAGCGGCGCACCACGATGGATGATCTCGCTCGATCCGGATGCCACGGCGGTGACCGACAGCTCGAGCCCCAGCGGGCCCTCGGCCAGGGCAGCGACCGCCGCTCCGTCGGGGCGCCATGCGAGGTAGAACGGCGGGAACACTGCGGGATGGTCGACGCGCCAGGTCGCGTCGGGCGTGGCGAGTACGAGCGACGCCGGCGACTCGGTCGGGCGTCGATCGAACGCCGACCATGCGAGCAGCGCGCCGTCGGGGCTCCAGACCGGTTGGCGGTTCGCGAGCCGGTTGTCACCGAGCGCACCGATGTCGGTGGTCCGCTTGTGTTCGACGTCGACAATGCGGAGCTTGGCCCGATCGACTATGGCGAGGTGGCTCATCCCGTGGCCTGCGGATCGATGGCCGCATCGATGATCATGCGCATCACTCGCGGGGCGTCGACGCTGTAGCCGACGAGTGCGTTCTGATCGGCGGCCTCGACGCTGGGGCGGGCGTCGATGACGGTCATGCCGCGGGTGTGGCGGCCGTCGAGCTCGATGTCGACGCGCCGGGGCACGAGGCCGAACAGCTCGGGGTTGGTCACCGCGAGCACGGCACACGGATCATGCAGCGCGCCGAGCGCCGGTACCTTGGCCGGGGTGCCGATGCGTCCGTAGTGCGCGAGCAGTTCGGCGACGAATCGCGACGTTGCGGTGTCGGCGACCAGTAGCTGTTCGACGTGCGGCGGCTGCGCGATGACGTGACCCGTGAGGTCGAGTGGCACCGTGCGCACGATCACGTCGCTGCCGAACACGATCGCCGCGGCCTCGGGATCGATGTAGATGTTGAACTCCGCGGCGGCCGTGACGTTGCCGCCCGCCAGCCCGCAGCCCATCACGACGATGCGCCCGATGCGCTCGGCCAGCTCGGGGTGGGCGGCCAGCAGCAGCGCGGTGTTGGTCAGCGGGCCGATCGAGGCGATCGTCACCGGCTCGTCCGCCGAGCGCAGCACGTCCGCCGACAGGGCCAGTGCCGAGCGCGGGTCGCCGGCCGGGGGCTCACCGAACTCGGCGCCGCGCTGGCCGAGGCCGTCGGCACCGTGCCACTCGGCCGCCCATCCGGGGCTGCGGTGCACCAGCGGGCGGGCGGCGCCCGCGGCGACGGGCACGTCGGAGCGTCCGGCCAGCGCCACGATCCGGCGCGCGTTGCGGAACGTGCCCTCGACGTCGATGTTGCCGAACGAGGCCGTGACGGCCCGCAGCTCCACCTCGGGGCTGTGCAGGGCGAGGACGAGGGCGACGGCGTCGTCCACCCCGGGGTCGGTGTCGATGATCAGGGGCGTCGGCATGAGCGGGAGAATCCTCCTCGCCGGGTGCTCGAGGCAAGATCACGCTGACCGGTACGCCGAGGGGCAGGAGATCACGATGGACAGCGCGGGAGAGCGATGAGCCGGTCCGGGGTGGGACGCGTCCTCGTCGTCGGCGCCGTGAACGTCGACCTCGTGATCGAGGCACCGCGGCTCCCCGGGCCGGGGGAGACGGTCGTCGGGGCCGGGGTCCGGCGCTTCGGCGGCGGCAAGGGGGCGAACGCGGCCGTGGCGGCGGCGCGGGCCGGGGCGGCCGTGGCGCTCGTCGGCGCCGTGGGGGCCGACGACATGGGGGCCGGGGCGCTGGCCGAGCTCCGCGCGGACGGCGTCGACACGGACGGCGTGGCGGTGCTCGTCGGCGAGGCCACCGGCGTCGCGCTGATCGTCGTCGATCGCGCGGGGGAGAACCAGATCGCGGTCGGGGCCGGGGCGAACGCCGAGGTGGCACCTGGGGCACTGGCGCTGGCGGGGGTCGGCTGCGTGCTGGTCAGCACGGAGATCCCCGGTGCCGCCGTGGCCGCCGCGGTGCGGGCGGCCACCGCGGCCGGGGTGACGTGCGTGCTCAACCCGGCGCCGGTCGTCCCGGTCGTGGCGGAGCTGCTCGACACCGGCCCGATCCTGACGCCGAACCGGACGGAGTGCCTGGAGCTGGCCGCGCTGCTCGGGGCCGGCGCCGGCTCGGTCGCGGAGGCCGCTGCCGCGATCCAGGCGCGCACCGGCGCCCCGGTGGTGGTGACGCTCGGCGGCGACGGCGCGCTGGTCGTCGCGTCCCCGCAGGAGAGCGAGCACGTGCCGCCGCGCCCGGCGACCGTCCGCGACACGACCGGCGCGGGCGACACCTTCAACGGTGTGCTCGCCGCCCGGCTGGCGGCGGGCGACGGGCTGCGGGACGCGGTCGCCGCGGCGGTGGTGGCGGCGTCGCTGTCGGTCGCGCACACCGGCGCCCGCGCCGGCATGCCGACCGCGGCGGCGATCGCCGCCGCGACCGGCGTCAGTTGAAGACGGCCGTGCTGTAGGCGTCCTTGTTGATCTTCACCGCCGAGGCGGGGATGCCGTGGAACGTCACCGACGTCCGCACCGCACTCGAGCCGCGCAGCACGAATGTCGTGCCCGCCGGGGTGGCCACCGTCGCGTCGTAGACGTGCCCCTGCCCGCGTTCGAACCGGGGCCCCATCGCGGGCGTTCCGGGAGTGGCCGAGCCGCCGGTGAAGGTGAAGCGGTCGGAGTCCTGCACCTTGAACAGCTCCGCACCCGCACCGCTGAACGTGTTGCCCGTGAACGTGACGCCCGTGGGACGGCCGCTGGTGCCGGTGTAGGACGCGATGTCGGTGCCCTTGTAGCTGAACACGGCGTTGGCCAGGGAGTTCTTGACGGTGTTGTCCGACACGAGGGTTCCGCGCGTCCCCACGCTGAAGCGCAGGCCGTACTTGTTGCCCGAGAGCGTGTTGCCCCGCACCGTGTTGCCCACGCTGTCGAAGATCGCGATCCCGGCCCCGTTGATCTGGCCGCTCACCTCGTTGTTCTCGATGACCGAATCCGTGACGCCCCGGTGCAGCATGATGCCGTGCACCTGGTTGTCCTTCGGGTCGTCGTCGCCGGGCCCGACGTACGGGGTGTGCCCGTTGTCGATGCTCCGGTTGCCCCTGATCACCAGGTGGTCGCACCGCTGCGAGCAGATGAGGCCGTGGTTGTTGTTCTGGGTGAACAGGTTGTTGGTGATCGTCAGGTAGTCGGAGTCGTCGTGGGGGTCGAGGCCGTAGTCCTTGTTGTGCTCGTAGGTGTTGCGGTCGAAGAGCATGTCCTGGGCGCCCCAGGTGTAGGTGCCCATGAAGTTGTCGTGGAACCGGCTGCCCGTCTCGGAGCCGAGGACGTTGAGGGCCGCGCAGACACTCTGCGTGTCGATCCCGCAGCCGCGCGCCTTGTAGGCGACGCCGTAGGCCTCCGCCCCGTTGTACCCGAGGAACCCGAGGTCGCTGTCGACGATGGTCATCGTCGACTGCCGGGGCGTCGTGCCGTCCATGTAGGACAGGGCGCGGACGAACGCGCGCCCGCGGACGCCCCCGCCGGGGATCGTGTAGTCGGTGTCGGGGCCGGTGCCGTTCCACGACGTGACGTGCACGCCCTTCATGGTGATCTGTCCGTACTGCGCCGTGATCGCGCTGACATCGCGCTGGAGCCCGCTCGGCAGGCTCTGCAGGCGCAGCTCCTGCACCCCGTCGGCGCCGTCGAGGGTCAGCGTGGCGCCGTTCTGCACCACCAGGTCGGCGTTCAGCTCCCAGATCCCCGGGCTGACCTGGGCCAGGGGTGCGGACGGGCACGCCGCCTTGATCTCGGCGAGGGTGTCGACCGCGCCCGGAGCCGTCAGGTAGATCGTGTCCGACGCGCTGGAGTAGCGAACCGGGTCGCTGCACGTGGCCGCCTCGGCAGGCGCGGCGACGACGACGAGCGCGGCAGCGGCCACCGTCGCGGCGCCGGCGGCGACGATCGATCGGACAGCAGTAGAAATCGTGTACTTCACGTGGCGTTCCCCATCGTCGTCATGCCGTGCACTGCCTAGGAAGACGTCCGGACGGCCTAACCGTTGCTCGCAGATGCCGGAGTTTTCTGGTGCGTAGGCTCATGCCGAGCCGGGGATGCTCCCCAACCGTGGAGGACGACGTCATGGCCGAGCTGGGTCCGACCGGGCCGATGACGGGCGCGGCATGACCACCTCGCTGCCGCTGCACTACGACAAGCGCCTGATGCTCTTCGCGGGCCGCGCCAACCCGGAGCTCGCGGAGGCCATCGGGAAGCGGCTGGGCGTCGGGCTGGGGCCGGTGACGCTCCGGACGTTCTCCAACGACGAGGTCTACTGCCGCTACGAGGAGTCGATCCGTGGCGCCGACGTGTTCCTCGTGCAGCCGACCTGCGGCAACCCCGTCACCGGCATCAACGCCAACGACGCGCTCGTCGAGCTGCTGGTCATGATCGACGCGGCGGTGGGGGCCAGCGCGCATCGCGTCATCGCCGTCACGCCCTGGTACGGCTACTCGCGCCAGGACAAGAAGAGCGCCCCGCGCGAGCCGATCTCGGCCCGGCTGGTGGCGCGGATGCTGGAGTCCGCGGGCGTCGACCGCGTGCTGACGATGGACCTGCACGCCGGACAGCTGCAGGGCTTCTTCCAGGTGCCGGTCGACCACATGACGGCGCTGATGATGCTCTCGGAGTACTTCCTCGACCTGGATCTGGGGGGCGATCTCGTGGTCGTCGCACCGGACGCGGGACGGGTGAAGCTCAACAAGCAGTTCGCCGTGCGCCTGGGTGCCGACCTGGCGATACTGGACAAGGAGCGGCCGCGCCAGCAGGTGGCCGAGATCGGGCACGTCATCGGCGACGTCCGCGGGAAGACCGCGATCATCGTCGACGACATCATCGACACCGCGGGCACGCTCTGCGCCGCGGGCGATGCCGTCGTGCGGGCCGGGGCCACGCGCGTGTTCGCCGCCGCCACCCACGCGGTGTTCAGCGGCCGCTGTTACGACAACCTGGCCGGCTCGCCGTTCGAGCAGATCGTCGTCACCGACACGATCCCGCTGCGGCCGGGCGCGCCACCGACCGTCCGCGTCGTGTCGTGCGCCGACCTGCTCTCCGACTCGATCCGCCGGATCTTCACCGACGACTCGGTGAGCGAGGTGTTCGGCGGCAAGAACCACGTGTTCTGAACGCGGCGCTCACTCCGAGCGGGTCGGCTCGCTCTCGTCGTCGGCCGCCTGCTCGCGAGCCGCGCGTTCGGACGCCCCGCCCTCGCCGCCGGTCCGCGTGTCGGTCTCCGGCTCGGCGTCGGGGTCGGCCGCGCGGTAGGCGCGCTCGTCGGCCGCGGTGGCGGAGGTCGGGTTGTGGACGCGGCGGGAGACGACGCGGTCGAGGTCCTCGGATTCCTGGCTCACCAGCGGCGCTTACCCGCCGCGCCGGGGGCGCAAACCGGCGCGGCGGCTCACACCCCCCTGCCGCCGGCACGCCCCCGGTCGACGGGGTGCGCGTGGTCGCACGGGATGTACGTGGGCCGGCACCGGACTCCTTCGGAGCGCGGCCGCCGGATAGGCTTCCGGCGCATGACCAGCATGTGGGGGTCGCCGCTGCGGGACCGGTGGGGGAGCCGCGATCCGCGCCAGGCCCGCTTCCTCACCCTCGCCTCGCTGCGGTGGGTGATCCGCCACCGCGCGTGGACGCCGTGGTACCTGGTGCGCTACGCGCGCCTGCTGCGCTTCCGCGTGGCCAACCCGCACGTCGTGCTCCGCGGCATGGTGTTCCTCGGCAGGCGGGTGGAGCTGCACGCCCGGCCCGGCTACGGCCGGCTCGAGATCGGCCGGTGGGTGCACATCGGCGACGGCAACTCGCTGCGCTGCCACGAGGGTTCGCTGCGCATCGGCGACAAGGTCGTGTTCGGCAAGGACAACACCGTCAACTGCTACCTCGACATCGAGATCGGCGCCGCGAGCATCGTGGCCGACTGGGTGTACGTCACCGACTTCGACCACCGCATCGACGACGTCCACGTGCCGATCAAGGACCAGGGGATCGTCAAGACCCCGGTGCGGATCGGCCCCGACGTGTGGATCGGCACGAAGGTCTCGGTGCTGCGCGGCACCCGGGTCGGGCGCGGCTCGGTGCTCGGCGCGCACGCCGTGGTGAGAGGCGACATCCCGGAGTTCTCGATCGCGGTCGGCGCACCCGCGCGGGTGGTGCGCAACCGGCTGGCCGACTACGAGGCCGCCGAGGGGACGAGGGCGGCGCTGACGGACATCGCGCGCAAGACGGCGGCGGCTGTGCGGAAGCACACAGAGCATACTGAATCGATGTGACCTGGGACAAAGCAGGTAACGGCGCAACCGGGAACGCCGTTGAACCGGGTGTACGAGCACGCCTCCCCGGAAGGAAGACCACCATGAACGACGCCACTGTCCGCCGCCTCAACGCCCTCGACGAGGAGTACACCTACGCCGTGAACGCGGCCATCGAGGAGGACCGCGAGGACGTCGTCCGCCAGCTCGCCGCCGAGTACCCGGACGCCGCCGCCGAGATCATGGCGGCCGAGGCGGCCTGATCACGGCTCAGCGCCCGAACACGTTCCCCGTGGGGATCTTCGGGCGGCCCAGCTCCTGCGGCCCACCCGCACGGGCCGAGGCGTACACCGCGGCCGTGCCCGCGGCGATCCGGGTCCAGTCGAAGTCCACGCCCAGCCGGGCCCGCGCCGCACGGGCCCGGCTCGCGGCGGCTCCCGGATCGGCGAGCACCCGGGTGACGGCCCGGGCCAGCTCGGCCACGTCGCCCGGCGGGAACGCCACGCCGGTCTGCCCCTCCACGACGATCTCGCCCAGCCCGCCCGCCGTCGAGGCCACCAGCGGCGCCCCCGCGGCCGCGGCCTCGAGCGCGACGATGCCGAACGGCTCGTAGCGGCTCGGTAGCACCACCGCGTCCACCCCCGAGAGCAGCGCGGCCAGATCCTCGTCGGGCAGGTGCCCCAGGAACCGGACGCTGCGCAGCACCCGGTGCGTCCGGGCCGCGTCCACCAGCTGCGCCGCCGCCGTGCCCGTGCCGGCCACCAGCACCCGCGTGCCCGGGTGGACCCTGCGGATCCGGGGCAGCGCGGCGATCAGGTCCTGGACGCCCTTCTCGTACTCCAGCCTCCCGAAGTACAGCAGCAGCGGCGCGCCACCCGGCGCGTAGCGCTCCCGGGCGGCCTGCACCCGCCGCGGCTCGACCCGCCAGGCGCGCGGCGCGATGCCGTTGTGCAGCACCGTGACCACGTCGGGACCGACGTCGAACAGCTCCACCACCTCGTCGCGCATCGCCGCCGAGCACGCGATCAGCGCGTCGGCGCGGTTGGCGAGCCACCACTCCGCGGAGTGCACCTGCCGGCTCAGCGCGGAGGAGAGCCAGCCGTTGTAGCGCCCGGCCTCCGTCGCGTGGACGGTGGCGACGAGCGGCACGCCCAGCACGTCGGCCAGCGCGATCGCCGGGTGCGCGACGAGCCAGTCGTGGGCGTGCACGACCTCGGGCCGCCAGTCCCCGAGCCGCGTGAGGGCGGCGCGCAGCAGGGCATGGCCCATCGCGAGGGTCCAGGCGACCATGTCGCGCCGGAACTCCAGATGGGTGGGGTCCTCGGCGACCGACAGCACCCGCACGCCGTCGCGGGTCTCGTCGAGCGTCGGGTGCGTCGCGGCGTCGGAGCCCGCCGGCCGCCGCGAGACCACGACGACGTCGTGGCCGGCCGCCGCCAGCTCGGTCGCGAGGGCGTGCACGTGCCGTCCCAGCCCGCCGACGACGACGGGCGGGTACTCCCACGAGATCATCAGCACCCGCACCCGGAACATGCTCCCAAAGCGGCTCGGTCGGGTTACCCGCGGGTAGAGCGGGGTGCCGGCAGGCGGCGGGCTCGGAAGGGTCGATCATGGGGCTCGTGGGGAGGAACGTCGTGGTGATGATGGTGCTCGCAGGCGCCGTCGTGGCCGGCTGCGCTCCGGCGACCGCCGCCGCCCCGGGCACGCCGCCTGCTGCGCCGCCCGCCGCGTCGCCGGACCCGATGTGGGCCGCGGCCGGCGCCCTGTTCACCGGCACCCCCGATCATCTGGCCGATCACTTCTGCAGCGCCTCGGTGATCGACACCCCGAAGCGCGACACCGTGCTGACCGCCGCCCATTGCGTCGCGACGGGCGACGGCACCCCGCCCCGCACCGGCATGCAGTTCGTGCCCGGGTTCCACGGCGGGGTCGCGCCCGTCGGGGTCTGGACGGTCACCGCCGCCGCCGTCGACCCGCGCTGGCAGGCCACCGGCGACCCGGACCTCGACGTCGCGGTGCTCACCGTGCACCGGGCCGACGGCGTCCCCGTCGAGCAGCTCACCGGCGGTTTCCGGCTCACCGTGGACCCCGGACCGGTCAGCGCCGTGCAGGCCATCGGCTACCCGGACGGCAGCGACGAACCCCTCCTCCGCACCGGCAGCACGTCACGTTTCTCGCCGACGCAGCTCGAACTCGACGCCCACGGCCTCTACGACGGCACCAGCGGCGGGCCGTGGGTCCGCGGCGGCGACCAGCTCATCGGCGTGACCGGCGGGTACGAGCAGGGCGGCCGCACCCCCGACGTGTCCTACGCCGCCTACCTCGACGCGGGCACCGCGGCGCTGGTGGCCGCCGCCATGCGCTGAGGACCTGTTGTTCGTCGCGCGGGTCCGGGTCCCGGGCTTCGATCGTGCGCCGGCGGCCCGGCCGCACCGTCATCAGGCCGAACCCACCACCGGGTTGCGGGGGCTCGCCACCACCTGGCCCGGCTCCGCGCCGGGGACGAACTTGCGCCAGTCACCGCTGACCATCGTCGGCGCCGGGATCACGCGCACGCCGTCCGCGAAATAGGTGGTCGCGAGCACCATCCTGGGTGCGGTGGTGCGGTTGGCGCCTGCGGTGTGGAAGCAGTTCGCGGAGTGGAAGCTGATCTCGCCCGCCGCGAACGGCCCGTCCTCGACGTCCACACCTGCGGTGCGGAAGGCCGCGGAGACGTCGCGGTCGTAGGACGTGCCGTGCTTGTCGAACTCCACGTCGGCGACGAGCTGCCAGGTGTCGGCGCCGCGGGCGAACGCGAGCGGGCCCATCTCCCGCGGGGTGGGCTGCAGCGGGATCCAGGCCGTGAGCACCGAGGGGGAGTCGAGCGGGAAGTGGTGGGCGTCGTAGTGCCAGGGCGTGCGCCCGGCGCCGGGTTCCTTCGACAGCGCGTTGTCGTGGTAGAGCCGCACCCGGTCCACACCCAGCAGGGCGGACGCGATGCCCCCGATGCGCGGGGAGAGCACGGCCGAGCGCACCAGCGCGTCGTCGAGCCACATCATCTCGAGGCTCTGGAAGCCCACGGCGGGATCCACGGCGGCGTCGAGCAGCTCGCGGAGCCGGGCGCGGAGCCGGGCGACCGCGCCGGGCGTCAGGACCCCGGGCAGCTTGACGAACGACTCGGCCCGGAACGACGCCACCTGCTCGGCGGTGATCGGGTAGGGCTCGCCGAGCTCGGCCGCCACCTCGGCGTCCGACGGGAGCGGGCCGGGGTCGACCGCTGCCACCTCCAGGAGGGGGCCTTCCGGCGCCGGGCCGTCGGCCAGCGACATGTACCAGTCCCACCACTGGTCGTTGCCCCGGTCCCAGGCCACGGCCACGTCGGACGCGGTGCCGGCCGCCGTGGACTCCGACAGGTACGGGTTCACGCCCGGGTCCACGTGATCAGGTGGGCCTCGTGCCGGAACTCGTAGGAGCCCTCCGGTGCCCGGCAGCCGGCCAGGTAGGCGGCGAGCGGTTCCGTCGACTCCATGCTCTCGAGCGACACCGTGTCGTCGAACGCGCACCGCTGGAGGAAACCCTCGACGACGGTCCGGTCGGCCGAGCCGGTGCGGTAGGGCAGCACCTGCACCTCGATGTCGGCTCCGGCCGCCCGGAGCGAGTCGGCCACGTTCTCGGCATCGGTGTACGGGGCGACGTCCGGGGCGAACGCGGGCCGGTAGGCCTCGTAGAAGGCCAGGTAGTGCGAGCGCGAGCTCGCCTGCGCGACCACGCCGAAGCCGCCGGGCCGCAGCGCCGCCACCATGCGGGCGGCACCGGTGGCGAGCTCGCCGGGCGGGAGCGCATAGAGAGCGTGGGTGGCCCAGGCGACGTCGTAGGCGCCCGGGCGGTCGAAGTCCTGCAGCACCGTCTCGTGCTCGCCCGCGGCGACGAACGGCGGTGCGAGCACGCCCCGTGCCTCGGCGATGCTGAACGCGGAGGGATCGAGCAGGTCGACGGCCACCACCGGCGTGGCGGGCAGCCCGGCGGCCAGCAGCGCGGCCGGGAACTTGCCGCTCCCGCAGGCCACGTCGAGCAGCTGCACCCGGCCGTCCGTGGCGTGTTCCCGCAGGTCCGCGGCCCAGTCGCGGGCGCGGGCCAGCTGCCGGTAGTCCTCGGTGGCCAGCGCGTAGAACGCCTCCATCTCGGCACGTCCCGCCTCGCTCCAGTGGTCGAGGCTGCGCCGGGCGGTGTCGGGTGGGGTCACCGTCGGAGCCAACCACAGCGCCCGGTTCGGCGCGCCGCGAGTGCGCCGCGCGACTACGCTGAGGTGTGGCCTCACTACGCACGTCCCGCCCGTTGGACCGGCTGCGGGAGGAGGTGAGGGGCACCCCCGCGCTGCCCGCACTCACCGGCGAGCGCTACGCGCTGACCCACGCGGTGTACGAGGGTTGCAGTGACCAGCGTCCCCGGCTGAAGGAATGGTTGGCCCGCGAGCTGCCGCCGTTGCTGGTCGGGCGCGACCCGGTGCGCGTGGTCGGCGTCGGGGTCGGGGACGGCAGCGTCGACGCCGTCCTGGCCGCCGCGCTCGGTGCGGACGCGCGACGCGTGCGCTACACCGGGGTGGAGCCGCATGCCGCGTCGGCCGTCGGGTTCGCGGGCCTGCTCGCCGCGCTGGACCTCGCCGAGCTCGTCCCGACCGTGGTCATCGGCGACTTCGCCGACCACGACGCGGGCATGCCGGCCGATCTCGTGCACTTCGTGCACTCGCTCTACTACGTCCACGACCTGTCCGCCGCGCTCGACCACGCCCTGGAGATGCTGCGGCCCGGCGGCCTGCTGATGGCCGCGACCGCCCCGCTGGAGCCGCTGTGCGTGCTCACCGAACTGTTCACCCCGTGGAGCGGACACCGGCCGTGGTTCGCCGAGGACGTGCGTGCCGAGCTCGACCTGCGCGGGCTGGACGTCCGGGCGGAGACCCTCGTCGGGCACCTGGACGTGAGCGCGGTGCTGGCCGATCCCCGGGGACGTGGCGAGGCCGTGCTCGACTTCCTGGTCGGTGCCCGGTCGTCCGCCATGACCCCCGCCGTTCGCGACGCCGTACTCGATCACCTGCGGGCCATCGCCCTCACGGACGAGCCCGCAACGGTGCCGCATCCCCTCGACATCACCATCGCGCGAGTCCCTTGAGCCCCTCTTGCCACAGCGGTTGCTTTCGTCAACACTCACCTGCACGTCACACGTCCGGGCATCGCCCACAGGGGGGACATTGATGCGCAGGGTCGCCGTCGCACTCGTCACAGCCGGTCTGCTGGCAGCGGGGGTGATCACCGCGCCCCTCGCGCAGGCCGCCCCGCCCGGCCCGGCGCCGACGGCGCCCGACTTCCAGCCCGCGCCGTTGGCCTGGGGCCCGTGCACGGTCCCCAGGCTGGTGACGGCCAAGGCCGAGTGCGGCTTCGTCACGGTGCCGCTCGACTACGCGAAGCCGTCGGGCACGAAGATCCAGCTCGCGGTCTCGCGCGTGAAGCACACCGTGCCCGATGCGAAGAACCAGGGCCCCATGCTCGTGAACCCGGGCGGGCCCGGTGGGTCCGGCCTCATCTACTCGGTCCTCGGCGGCACCCCGTCGCTGAAGGGCGCGGGCGGCGCGTACGACTGGATCGGCTTCGACCCGCGCGGCGTCGGCTCCAGCAAGCCCGCCCTGAGCTGCGACCCGAACATCGCCGGCTACAACCGGCCGTACTACATCCCCGAGACGCCGCAGCTCGAGGCGGCGTGGCTGAAGAAGGACGCCGCCTACACCGCGAAGTGCGCCGTCAGGGGCGGGGAGCTGCTCAAGCACCTCACCACGGTCGAGTCCGTCAAGGACATCGACAGCATCCGCAAGGCGCTCGGTGCGAAGCAGATCAACTTCTACGGCTTCTCCTACGGCACCTACCTCGGGTCGGTGTACGCCACGCTGTACCCGAAGCAGACCCGACGCATGGTGCTCGACGGCAACGTCGACCCGCGCCGGGTCTGGGAGCAGGCCAACTACGACCAGGACGTCGCGTTCGACAAGAACATCAAGATCTACTTCGACTGGGTGGCGAAGAACGACGCGGTCTACCACCTCGGCAACTCCGGTGACGTCGTCGAGAAGCTCTACTACGACCAGTACCAGAAGCTCCGCAAGAACCCGGCCGGCGGCAAGATCGGCTCGTCGGAGTGGAACGACATCTTCGTGCAGGCCGGCTACTACGTGTACGGCTGGACCGACATCGCCACCGCGTTCTCCAACTGGGTCAACAAGGCCGACCCGTCCGGCCTGCTCTCGCTCTACCCGGCGCCCGGTGACGACAACGGTTACGCCATCTACCTGGGCGTGCAGTGCAGCGACGCGA
>JBBQEF010000140.1:0-13987 GCA_038320445.1 Mycobacteriales bacterium | reverse complement strand
CGTCGAGCCGGGGCAGTTCACCGTCGTCGACACCACCGAGCCGTACTGGTTCGACTTCGACGCCCCGTGGCAGATGGTGTCCTTCCGGCTGCCCCGCGAACTGCTGGCCGCGCGCCTCGCCGGTGCGCGGCCGTCGCTGGGGGAGGCCTTCGACGGCGGGGCCGGGTCCGTCGTCCGGTCGATGATGACGTCGATGTGGGACGTCGACCTGCCTGGGGACTCGGCGGCATCGGCCGAGCTGGAACACGCGTTCGCCTCGGCCGTCGCTGCGGCCACGGCCGGCCGGGCGACCGTCGAGGACCTGCCCGGCTCCGTGCTGCGAGCGGAGGTCCTGCGGCACGTAGGCAGCCGGCTCGGCGACCCCTCGCTGTCGGTGTCCAGCGTGTGCCGACGGTTCGGCATCTCCCCGCGAACCCTGCACACCGCTTTCGCCGACGGCGAGCGCACGTTCGCCGCAACCGTCCGGCAGTTGCGGCTGCAGAGGTGCGCGGCGCTCCTGGCCGACCCTGCGACGCCGTCGACCATCACCGAGATCGCCGCGTCCGTGGGTTTCGTCGACCCGGCCTCGTTCAGCCGGGCGTTCCGCCGGGAGTTCGGTTGCCGCCCCAGCGACGCACGAAGTGCACAGCCGTCCCGCACGCGCAGACAAGACACCGCCGGCTGAACCCGGGACGCTGGAGGCCCCACGCCGAGGAGTGCCAGTGTCCGTCTCGTTCTCGCTGTCCCCCGATCAGGAGCAGCTCAAGCACGGCGCCCGGCAGTTCGCCGAGGCGCACCTGCGCGGCCTCGCCGACGCCGTCCGCGCCGAGCCCGATCCGCTACGGCGCGCGGGCCTGGCGCGCCCCGTCTTCGAGAAGGCGGTCGAGGCCGGCTTCCTGAAGGGGCTCATCCCGGTGCCGTTCGGCGGGGCGGCCTCCAGCGGGGTCGACGCGGCGATCCTCATCGAGGAGTGGGCCGCCCACAGCCCGGACTTCGTGATCTCCATGGCCGGCCCGCTCATCGCGCTCGCCCCGGTCTACGAGGTCGGGACGCCGGAGCAGATCCAGCGCTTCGTCGCGCCGTTCCTCGCCGACCACGGGTCGCCGGTGGCGGCCATGGCCTACTCGGAACCCGGCGGCAGCGCCAACTTCGACGCCCCGGCCCCCGCCGAGGGCACCCGCACCACCGCCGTTCCCGACGGCGACCACTGGATCATCAACGGGCGCAAGGCCTGGGCGTCGCACCTGCCGGGCTGGGACGGCGACGGCCCCGACGTCATGACGATCGTCTGCCGCACCCCGGGCGGGGTCTCGCTGATCGTCGCCGAACGTGAGCACCTGGCCGGCCACATCGAGGTGGAGCACGTCTACGACCTCCCCGGGCTGGCCGGATGCCTCACCGCCCGCATCGGGCTGACCGACGTTCGCGTCCCGGGGGCCAACCTGCTCGGTGAGCAGGGCCAGGGCGTCGCGCTCACCCGCAACGCGTTCATCGGAAGCGGCGCCTCGATCGGCACGTTCGCCGTCGCGGCGATGCGACAGGCCTTCGACGTCGCCCACCGGTTCGCCCTCGCCGAGAAGCGGGGCGGGGCGGTGCCCGTCATCGACCACCAGGCCGTCTCCGACGCGCTCGCCGACGCCAAGAGCAGGATCGAGGCCGTGCGCCTGCTGTCGTGGCGTGCCCTCGACGCCGCGCTGTCGCAGCATCCGTCGGCGCTCGAATGGGCCCTGCACGCCAAGGTGTTCGGCTCCGAGACCGGCGTCGAGGTGATCACCAGCCTCATGCAGGTCGTCGGGGTGTCGGCCTACGACACGACCTTCCCGCTGCTCCGTTACCTGAACGAGGCACTCGCCTACCCCGTCATCGAGGGCAGCAACATCGGGGTCCGGCGCCGCCAGATGCAGGAGCTGCTCCGTTCCCCGCAGTTCGACCCGCTGGCGGCCTCCGGCATGGCATGATGCGCCCGCGTGGAGCCGCAGCACTTCACCGCCACCGTCGTCGCCGGGCCGAGGGGCCGGGTGTACCTGCCCGTCCCGTTCGATCCGGACGCGGTGTGGGGTCCCAAGCCCGCGCATCACGTCCACGGCACCGTCGGTCCCTGCGACGTGCGGGCGGTGATCGAGCCGCTCGGCGACGGGCGCGCGATCGTCCTCGGGCCGGCCTGGCGCCGTGACCGCGGGATCGGGCCGGGCGACACCGTCGATGTCGTGCTGGAGCCGGAGGGCCCGCAGCGCGGCGAGCTGGCCGAGGACCTCGCGGCCGCGCTCGCGGCGAACCCGGTGGCCGGCGCGTCCTTCGACGCGCTCGCCCAGTTCTACCGTCGCGGGTACCTCACCTGGATCGACGGGACGAAACGGCGGCCGGAGGAGCGGGCGCAGCGGATCGCCGACGTCGTCGGATGGCTGGCCGCCGGGATCAAGCAGCGCCCACGGTGAGCCGGCTCCCGCCCGGCGTTGACTCGGTTCCCTGCGCAGAGGGCACACGGTCTGCGAGGATCGCCTAGCCTGGCGCCCATGACTGTTGCGTTGCTCGGCACCGGGATCATGGGCGCGGGGATGGGGCACAACATCCTCGCCGCGGGCCTCCCGCTGCAGGTGTGGAACCGTTCCGCGGCCAAGGCCCAGCCCCTCGCCGATGCCGGCGCCGTCGTGGCCGCCGATCCCGCGGAGGCGGTCCGCGGCGCCGATGTCGTCGTCACGATGCTCGGCGACGGCCACCACGTGCTCGCCGTGATGGAGCAGGCCGCCGCCGGGTTGGTACCCGGGCAGGTGTGGGCCCAGACCACCACCGCGGGCGTCGACCAGGACGATCTGCTGGCCTTCGCCGAGAAGCACGGACTGCTGTTCGTCGACGCGCCGGTGGTCGGCACGCGCCAGCCCGCCGAGTCCGGGCAGCTGGTGGTGCTGGCCGCCGGGCCGGTCGCGGCGCGGGCCGCCGTCCAGCCCGTGTTCGACGCCGTGGGGCGCGCCACCACCTGGGTCGCCGACGCCGCCGCGGGGCTCGCGGCCAGCCGGCTCAAGCTCGTGGTCAACAGCTGGGTGCTGGCCGTCACCGCGGCCACGGCCGAGTCGATCGCGCTGGCCCGGGGCCTGGGGGTGGATCCGCAGGCGTTCCTCGACTCGGTCGCGGGCGGCCCGCTGGACCTGCCCTACCTCCAGAACAAGGCGAAGGCGATCCTCGCCGAGGACTGGACGCCCAACTTCTCGGTCACCAACGCCGCCAAGGACGCCGACCTCATCGGCGCCGCGGCGAGCGCGGCCGGGATCGAGCTGGACGTGGCCGCCGCCGTGGCCGCGCGGATGCACCGGGCCGCGGACGCCGGGCACGGCGACGCGGACATGGCCGCGAACTACCTCGCCAGCTTCTGAACGGCCCGCTCTCAGGCGCGTCTCAGACGCGGCGTCCACACTGGCCGGTATGCGCATTCTCGTGGTGGACGACGACCGCGCCGTGCGGGAGTCGCTCCGGCGCTCCCTCGCGTTCAACGGCTACCAGGTGGAGCTGGCCAACGACGGGCAGGCGGCGCTCGACTCCGTGCTGGCGTCGCGGCCCGACGCCATGGTGCTCGACGTCATGATGCCGCGCCTCGACGGGCTGGAGGTGTGCCGGCGGCTCCGCAGCGGCGGCGACGACCTGCCGATCCTGGTGCTCACCGCCCGCGACGCCGTGTCCGACCGGGTGTCCGGGCTCGACGCGGGCGCCGACGACTACCTGCCCAAACCGTTCGCGCTGGAAGAGCTCCTGGCCCGGTTGCGGGCGCTGCTGCGGCGCCGCACGCCCGACGAGATCGCCGCGTCGGTCGGCGGCCTGAGCAAGCCGCTGGAGTTCGGTGACCTCAGCCTCGACCCCGACACCCGCGACGTCCGGCGCGGCGAGCGCCCGATCAGCCTCACCCGCACCGAGTTCTCGCTGCTGGAGCTGCTGCTGGCGCACCCGCGGCGCGTGCTGACCCGCTCGCAGATCCTCGAGCAGGTGTGGGGCTACGACTTCCCGACCACCGGCAACGCGCTGGAGGTCTACATCGGCTACCTGCGCCGCAAGACCGAGGCCGAGGGCGAGTCCCGGCTGATCCACACCGTGCGCGGGGTGGGGTACGTGCTGCGCACCACGCCGCCGTGAGCGAGCGCGCCACCGTGCGGCAGGGGCGTCCCGACGGCTCCACACCGCGGGTGGAGGTGCTCGACCACTTCTCGCTGCGCTCCCGCATCGGCATCCTCGCGGCGTTGGTGGCCGGGCTGGCCGTCGTGCTCGTGTCCGCCGCCGCGTTCCTGACGGTGCGGGTCAACCTCCTCGACTCGCTCGACGCCAACCTCCTGCAGCGGGCCAACGCCGCCGCGCAGAGCGGACTCGATCCCGGCAAGCTGGCCACGGTGCCCACCGGGATCTTCGGTGCCGCGGACGTGCGCCTCGCGCTGGTCGTCGCCGACGGCACCGCGACCTCCGCGCAGGGCCCGGCGTCCGCGCCGCCGCTGGGCGGCGACGAGCTGGCGGTGGCGCGCGGGCTACTCGACGAGTCGGTCCGGACGGCCGCGTCGAACGGTGTCTCCTACCGGGTGGTGGCCGTCCCGGCCGGGCCGGGACAGGCGCTGGTGATCGGCCAGCGGCTCGACCCCACCCAGCAGGTGGTCACCCGGCTGGCGATCGCGCTGCCGATCGTCGGGGGCGTCGGGGTGGTCCTCGCCGCGTTCGCCGGGGTGGCCGTCGCGCGCGCCGGGCTGCGGCCGGTGGACCGCCTGACCGCCGCCACCGAGCGCATCGCGTCCACCGGTGACCTGCGTCCGATCCCGGTCGACGGCACCGACGAGCTCGCCCGCCTGACCCGCAGCTTCAACGACATGCTCGGCGGGCTCGCCGCGTCGCAGGAGCAACAGCGGCGCCTCGTCGCCGACGCGGGGCACGAGCTGCGCACCCCGTTGACGTCGATGAGGACCAACCTGGAGCTGCTCGCCGCCGCCAGCAAACCCGGTGCGCCCGCGCTGCCGGCGAGCGACCGCGCGGAGATCCTGGAGGACGTCCAGGCCCAGGTCGCGGAGCTGTCCACGCTGGTCGGTGACCTGGTGGAGCTGGCACGCGACGACGCCCCGCTCGTCGTCCACGAGCCGGTGGAGCTCACCGACGTCGTGTCCCGGGCACTGGAGCGGGCCCGTCGCCGCGCGGGCGACGTCGAGTTCGTGCCCACGCTCGTGCCGTGGACGCTGATCGGCGACGCGACGGCGCTGGAGCGCGCCGTGCTCAACCTGCTCGACAACGCCGCGAAGTGGAGCCCGGCCGGGGGACGGGTGCGGGTGCAGATGCGACCGCTCGACGAGTGGTCGATGGTGCTGGAGGTGGCCGACGCCGGCCCCGGCATCTCCGACGAGGACCTCCCGCACGTGTTCGACCGCTTCTACCGCGCCGACACCTCGCGCACCATGCCCGGTTCCGGGCTGGGGCTGGCCATCGTCCGGCAGGTCGCCGTGCGCCACGGCGGCGCGGTGTGGGCCGGCCGGGCGGCCGAGGGTGGCGCGCTGCTGGTGCTGCGGCTGCCCGGGCGCCCGCCGCGCTGACCGCACGGCCGGGTCGCCCCTCCCGTGTGACGGCCGTGGCGTGGAGGTGTTTCGGTTCAGGCGGCCTCCACCGGCACCAGCTCGGCGAAGCTGCGGCTCCCTCGGTAGATCTCGCTCGGGCGCAGCCCGGCCAGCCCCGCCAGGCGCGGAACGGCGTCGACGCCGGCGGTCGCCCAGGGGAACGGGTGCCCGATCACCTCTTTGCTGCGCAGCCGGGCGTGCCCGCGCCAGAGGCCCGGTTCGATGACGTCGAGCTCGACGATCACCGAGCCGGTGCGGCAGATCAGCGACGCGGCCCGCCGCAGCAGCGCCACCGGGTTGCCGCCGATCCCCAGGTTCCCGTCGGCCAGCAACGCGTGCGACCAGCTGCCCTCGTCGGGCAGGGGAGCGAACACGTCGGCGCGCACCGCCGGCACGCCGCGCGAGTGGCACCGGGCGATCGCCTCGGGGGCCAGGTCGACGCCCAGCGCGCGGACGCCGCGGGCGGCCAGCGCCTCCAGCAGCCGGCCCGGCCCGCACCCGAGGTCGATCGTGGCGCCGCGGCAGCGGCGCAGCAGCCAACCGTCCTCGCCGGCGGCGGCACCGTGCCAGCGTGCGACGTCGAGGGGCGCGATGCCGCCGTCGCTGCGGACGAGTTCGGCCTCGTGGCCGTCGAGGGCCCTGGCGAACGCGGTGGTGGTCATGGGCGTGCTCCGGTGGTGCTGGGCCGCTCGAGCGGGCGTGGAATACCGGTCACGTGTGCTGCTCCGACGCACGGCGGTCCAGCGCACCCGCAGGGAGCGCCGCCACCGCGGCGGCGAAGAGTGATCCGGGCGCCGTCGCCGCCACCGCCACGACGTCCGCGGCAGTGTCCACATCGGACAGCTGTCGGAGGAGCGTGACGCGCAGCCCGCCCCCTCGCAGGGCGGCCAGCGTCCGCGTGCCGGTGTCGTCGCGGGATGTGGGGACGTCGGCGATCAGCTCCGCGTGGGCCGGGTTCCGCAACCCCAGAGCCCACCACCCGCCGTCGGGGGCGAGGCCGAGTACCGCGTCGATCCCGGGTGCGGCGAGGGCCTCGTCGGCCGCGGCCAGCAGTGCGGCGTCGACCTGGGGCGTGTCCATCCCGATCTGCAGCGTGCGCCGCCCGGCCCCGCCGTCGCGGTGGGCCGCGGCGATCCGCTCACCGAGGGCGTCGCCGCGCTGCTGCACCACCACGACGTCGCGCAGGGCCCCGGCCAGCTCGCCACGGCGAGCGGCTCGTTCGAGCATCCCGGTCAGGACCACGACCGGCCGCGCGCCCGGCACGCCGGTCGCGGCCGCGATGCTGTCGAGCAGCGCGGCCGCGGCCAGGTCGGCGGCCTGCTGCGGCGTGAGCGGCGGGCACAGCCGGGTCTTGACGCGTCCGGGTTCGGGGGCCTTGGCCAGCACCAGAATCGAGGGCCCGATCATGACACGGCCTCCGCGGGAGAGAGCACGTCGGCGGTCATGACGCCGCTTCCGCGGGAAAGAGCACGTCGGCGGTCATGACGCCGCCTCCGCGGGAAAGAGCACGTCGGCGGTCATGACGCCGCCTCCGCGGGAAAGAGCACGTCGGCGGTCACGACAGAACCGCGGCCATGTCGCGTGCCGCGCGCAGCGTGCCGCGCACCGATCCCGAGACCTTCGACGCGCCCCCGTTCCGTGGCCGGTAGGCCACCTCGACCTCGCGGATCCGCCACCCGGCCGCCCCGGCGCGCACGAGCAGCTCCAGCGGGTACCCGAAGGCGCGGTCGGTGATGCCGAGGTCGAGCAGGGCCCGGCGGCGCACCACGCGCAGCGGCGCGATGTCGTGCACGCCGACCCCGCGACGGCGCAGGAGCGCGGCGATGGCCGCGTTGCCCGCGCGGGCGTGCCATGGCCATGCCCCGCGCCCGGTCGGGATCCTCCGGCCGGCTACGAGATCCACATCGGACAGAAGCTCGACCATCGCGGGAAGCGCTGCGGGGTCGAGTGATCCGTCGGCGTCGAGGAACGCGACGATCTCGGACGTGGCCGCGCTCAGTCCGGTGTGGACGGCTGCGCCGTAGCCGCGCCGCGGCTCGTGCACCACCCTCGCACCGAGTGCGGCGGCGACCTGGGGGGTGCCGTCGGTGGAGCCGTTGTCCACGACCAGCGCGCGGTAGCCGGGCGGGAGGGCGTGGATCACGCCGGGGAGCGCCTGTACCTCGTCGAGGCAGGGGAGAATGACGTCGATCATGCCGTGCATGAGTGAACGCTAGGGCGAGCGGCGGACCTCCGTTGGGCGAAACGGCTTACCGATCCATGACATCGCATGGGGGGCTTACGGTTCGCGGACGGAGTCGGTTCGACGGCGCGGATGACGTTAACCTCGTCGTCATGACCGATCGGCTGCTCGCGCTCGTCGTGGACGACGACGTGATGGTGCGCGACGTCGTCAGCCGCTACCTCGACCGGGCCGGGTACCGGGTCGAGATGGCCGGTGACGGGGAGCAGGCGCTGCGGGCCGTGGCCGCGCGCATGCCCGACGTGGTCGTGCTCGACCTGATGCTGCCCCGCCTCGGCGGGCTCGAGGTGTGCCGTCGGCTCCGCCGGGACGCCGTCAGCGTGCCCATCGTGATGCTCACCGCCCTCGGCGAGGAGGAGGACCGCGTCCTGGGACTCGAGCTCGGCGCCGACGACTACGTCACGAAGCCGTTCAGCCCGCGCGAGCTGGTGCTGCGGGTGGCGTCGGTGCTGCGCCGGGCCCGGGAGCTCCCGGCGCGCGACGGGGGCACCGAACCGATCGTCGACGGGGATCTGCGCGTCGACATGCCCGGCCGCCGGGCCGCGCTGGGTCAGCGCGAGCTCGCGCTGACCGTGCGCGAGGTCGACCTGCTGGAGTTCCTCGTCCGCCATCCCGGGCAGGTGTTCACCCGGGCCGAGCTCCTCGAACGTGTGTGGGGCTGGGACTTCGGCGACCAGTCCACCGTGACCGTGCACGTGCGCCGGCTGCGGGAGAAGGTGGAGCCCGATCCCACGAACCCGACACGCATCGCCACGGTGTGGGGGGTGGGCTACCGCTACGACGGCGCGGACGCTGCGGTCGGGGCGCCGACCGCATGACGCACCGGCCGCCGTCACGGCCCCGGTGCCGGCCGGGCTCCCGGTCGAGGAGCGCTCGTGGTGCTTGAGCAGGCGCTGGCGGTGATCCCCGTCGCGCTGGCGTTCTCGGTGCCGGTCGCGCTGCTCGGGGCCCTGCTGCTGCACCGGACGCGCCGCCGCTCCATCACCACCGCGGTCACGGTGCTGGTGCTCGTGCCGGTGGCCGCCTCGCTCGTGGGCGTCGTCGGCGTCAGCGGGTTCATGTACACCCCGCAGCTGGCGGCGACGCTGGTGGTGTGTGCCGTGGTCGCCGCCGTCACGATCCCGGCGGCCCTGATG
The DNA here is from genome assembly GCA_038320445.1 of Mycobacteriales bacterium. GTDB lineage: Bacteria > Actinomycetota > Actinomycetes > Mycobacteriales > Pseudonocardiaceae > Pseudonocardia. The sequence goes on along the minus strand of JBBQEF010000140.1, from coordinate 5,063 downwards.
CTGGGGCGCGGCATCGCGCGGGACGTCCGGTGGCTGCACGAGGTCCACGACGCCGAGCGCGTCGCGGAGAAGTCCCGGCGTGAGCTGGTGGCCTGGATCAGCCACGACCTGCGCACACCGCTCGCCGGGATCCGGGCGATGACCGAGGCCGTCGTCGACGGGATCGTCTCGGAGCCCGACGAGATCGCGGTGTACGCGAAGCGGATCCAGGGCGAGACGATGCGGTTGTCCGGCATGGTCGACGACCTGTTCCAGCTCTCCCGCATCACCTCCGGAGCGCTGCACCTGACGCTGTCCGCCGTGCCGCTGCACGACGTCGTCTCCGAGGCGGTCGCCGTCGAGGGGGTCGCCGCGGCACGCAAGGGCGTGCAGGTGCGGGCCGACGGGTCCGAGTGGCCCGTGGTGCGCGGCAGCGATCCCGAGCTGGCCCGCGTGGTGCGCAACCTGCTCTCCAACGCCATCCGCCACACCCCGCCCGACGGCGCCGTCGTCGTCGCGGCCGGGGTGAGCGACGATCACGCCTGGCTGCGCGTCGACGACGGCTGTGGCGGCATCCCCGTCGAGGACCTGGACCGCGTGTTCGACGTGGCGTTCCGCGGTGCCGTGGCCCGCACCCCCGACGACCAGTCCCGGGGCGGGCTCGGGCTGGCCATCGCGAGGGGCCTGGTGCAGGCGCACGACGGGGAGATCCACGCGTGCAACGTCGGCCCCGGCTGCCGGTTCGAGGTCCGCCTGCCCCTGGCGAGCGCCCGCTCCTGACCCGCCCGCGGGCCGGGGTCAGGGGATGGTCACGGGGGCCCGCAGCGGCTCGGACGCGAACGCCCGCACCCCGTCGGCGAAGCGGACGGCGGCGTGGAAGCCGAGCAGCTCGCGGGCCCGCGCCGGATCGGCGACGACGTGCCGAACGTCCCCGGCCCGTGCGCCGCCGACGATCACCGGAGCCGGGCCGTCGATCGCCTCGGCGAGCGTCGTCGCCAGGTCGCCGATCGTGTGCGGCTCGCCCGAGCAGACGTTGACCGGCACGAGCAGGCCTTCACCCGCGGTGGCGGCCGTGGCCAGCGCGTTGGCCCGCGCGACGTCGGTGACGTGCACGAAGTCGCGGCGCTGCCGCCCGTCCTCCATGACACGGGGCGCCTCGCCCCGTTCCAGCGCCGACCGGAAGATCGACGCCACGCCCGCGTAGGGGGTGTCGCGGGGCATCCGCGGGCCGTAGACGTTGTGGTAGCGCAGCGACCAGGCCGAGCCGCCGGTCTGGCGTGCCCACGCCGCGGCCAGGTGCTCCTGGGCGAGCTTCGTGGCGGCGTAGGTGGAGCGGGGGTCGGCCGGGGCGTCCTCGCCGACGAGGCTCGACGCCAGCGGCATCCCGCACAGCGGGCACGGCGGCTCGAACCGGCCGGCGTCGATGTCCACCGGGCGGCGCTGGCCCGGACGCACCACGCCGTGCTCGGGACAGGTGTAGCGGCCCTCGCCGTAGACCACCATCGATCCGGCCAGCACCAGCCGTCCGATCCCGGCCGCGTGCATCGCGGCGAGGAGCACCGCGGTGCCGTAGTCGTTGTGGGTGGCGTAGAGGGGGGCGTCGGACGGGTCCACGCCGTGGCCGACCATCGCGGCCTGGTGGCACACCGCGTCGACCCCGGGGAGCAGCCGTCCGAGCAGGTCGGCGTCGCGGACGTCGCCCTCGACGAACTCGTGCCCGAGTGTCCACGGCGGTGCTCCGCCTGCGCCGTGGGCCTGGGGGAGCAGGGCGTCGAGCAGGAGGACGTCGTGTCCGTCGGCGGCGAGCAGGTCGGCGACGTGCGAGCCGATGAAGCCTGCTCCGCCCGTGATCAGGATGCGCACCGGTGCCAGGGTAGGCCGCGCGGGTGGCCCCGATAGGGTCACCGTATGGAGATGGCGCCACCCCAGATCGGCCGAGCACTCGTGGTGGTCGTGGACGACCGCATCAGCCACGGCGAGGGCGGGGACTCGATCGGGCCGCTGGTCCGCGAGCTGCTCTAGGAGGCCCGGCTCGTCGTCGACGCCGTGGTGGTGGTGCCGGGTGATCCGGTGGCCATCCGCAACGCGCTCAACACGGCCGTGATCGGCGGCGTCGACCTGGTGGTCACCGTCGGCGGCACCGGCGTGTCCCCCCGTGACGTCACCGCGGACGCGACGGCCGGCGTGCTGGACCGCCCGATCCCCGGCATCGCCGAGGCCATCCGCGCCTCCGGCCTGGCCGCGGGCGCGGTGGACGCGGGGCTGTCCCGCGGGCTCGTGGGGGTGTCGGGCAGCACGCTCGTGGTGAACCTCGCGCCGTCCCGCGCGGCCGTGCGCGACGGCATGGCCACCCTCACCCCGCTCGTCGCGCACGTCATCTCGGAGCTGTCCGGTCTGGACTGAACCCGCGACCGCTCCGTGATCACCCGTTCGGTGCATCCGCGGCCGGATGTGGCCGTTCGTGCACCAAGCCGGTGATCATGGGCGAGCGCAACCGCCGGGCTGCGGTCAGCCCTGGCCGTCGTCGTCGCGGGTGAGCTTCGGGCCCTCGGCCGTGTCGTCGTCGGGTGCCGGGGTGCCGAGGCCGCCCGCGAACGGAGGCGCCGTCGGCCCGTCGTCGTGGACGGCGTCACGGGCGAGGGTGTCGCTCACCTTGCCGTGGGCGGAGTCGATCTGGTCGTGGAACCGGCCGCCGGTGGCCTTGTCGACGCCGGCCGCCGTGGCGTCGACGGCCTTACCGGCGAGCTCGGCCGCGCGGTCGAGGTAGCCGGGCGCCTTCTCACGGGCGGTCTCGGCGAGCTCGGAGGCCTTGCCCGCGGCCTTCTCCGAGTACTCACCCGCCTTCTCCAGTGCGATGTCGGCGATTTCCTTGGCCTTGTCGGTGATTCCCATGCACCACATCGTTCCACCGAGGGAGGATGGCCGGGTGGACCCCTTGCCGGATCAGGTGCGGAGACGGCTCGATGAGGTGTTCGGCGACGTGCTGCCGGCCACCACGAGCGACGAACGCGAACCCGGCGAGGCCGGTGAGAACGACGACCAGCTGCTGGCCGACCGCCCACCCCACCACGACCGGGAGGCGTGATCACGTTCGCTCGCGGTGGGCTCAGTCGCGGCGGGTCTGCTGCTGCTGGAGCAGGTCGCGGATCTCGATCAGCAGCTCGACGTCGGTGGGCTCGGACGGTCCGGCATCCTCGCCGCGCTCGCGCCGGGCCTTGAGCGCGTTGAGCGGCACGACGATGACGAAGTAGACGACCGCGGCGATGATCACGAAATTGATCGCCGCGCTGATCAGCCCGGCGAAATCGACGTAGGTGCTGTCCTTGCCGCTGATGATCTGTACGCCGAGGCCCGGGCTGCCCGCGGGCGTGATGGAATTGATCAACGGCTGGACGATCTTCTCGGTGAACGCGGTGACGATGGCGCCGAACGCTGCGCCGATGACGACCGCGACCGCGAGGTCCACGACGTTGCCCCGCAGGATGAAATCCTTGAATCCCTTGATCATGCTTCCCCCTCTGATCGACACAGGACTAGCGGAGAGTAACGGCGACCTGCTCCGACAGGGCGGCAGCAGCCACGCGCGTCGCGGCTTCTCTCGGCAGGGCCACCAGCACGAGCCGGCCGCGGCCACGGGTGTCCTCGGCCAGAACGGCCAGCACGGAGGCGTCGGCCGCGAGCACGACGGGCTGGTCGGTGCGGGCGCCGGCGGTGACGACGTCGACCCGGCTCCCCGGCACCAGCAGGGCCGCGACGCCGGCGTCGGCCAGCCGGATCGGCACCGCGGCGCCGCTGCCACCGGCTCGGGGCACGGCCCCGGCGCCGACCAGCCGGGTGTCGGTGAGGGGCTCACCCGCCCGCGCGGCCCCGACGAGGACGCGGCCCACCGCGGCGGCCGGATCGTGCAGCGCCCCGGCGGGGACCAGCTCGGCCGGCCACTCCCGGACGGTCAGGTCGGCGGCGCGCACGGTGGCTCCCGCGGGAACCTCGACGGCGGTGACGGCGACCGCGACACCGGCCGCGCGCGGGTGCGGGACGAGGGCGAGCACCAGGGCCAGCCCGGCGAGCAGCGCGGCGGCCAGCCTGCGGACCAGCGCCACCCGGCGCCAGCCCGGACCGGCGACCGCCGCGGCGACGCGGTGCCGCAGGCGGGGCGCGAGCCGGGCGTCGGTCATGGGCTCGACGCTAGGCCGGACAGCGCCTCGTCGGGCGCCGATCACGGTGGCCTGTGGACAGCCGTGGGTGGTTGTGGACAACCCGGGCCGAGACGATCAGGACGCGGCGGCCGCTGGTGTAGAGCTGGAACCGCTGGACGACGAACCACCCGAGCCCGAGGAGGCCGCTCCCGATGACGCCTTCTCCGACGACGACGAGCTCTTCTCCGACGAGCTCTTCTCCGAGGAGCCCTTCTCCGTCGAGCTCGACGAGGTGTTCGAGGAGCCCTCCGAGTTGCCGGAGGGCTCGCTCTTCGCGTCGCTCTTCGCCATGGCGGCGCCGGCGGCGGCCCGGCTGTCGGTGCGGTAGAAGCCGCTGCCCTTGAACACGATCCCGACGGAGGAGAACACCTTCCGCAGCGCGCCGGAACAGACGGGACACACCGTCAGCGACGCGTCGGAGAAGGACTGCACCGCATCGAACCTGTGGTCACAGGCTGTGCAGGCGTACTGGTAGGTGGGCACGTGATCCTCCGCTTGCTGGCACTCTCACAGAGAGAGTGCCAGCATAACCCGCTGGGATCATCCCCTGTTCCCCAGCCGCGTCACACCCGCACGGGGGAGCAGCGCGGCCGTCACGCGCCGGTCGTGCGGCTCCACCGGCAGCCGGGCCACCAGTTCCTCGTCGTTCAGCACCACGACCAGCGGCGTTCCCGCTGCGGCCAGGTGGAGCGTGCGGTCGTAGTAGCCGCCGCCGCGGCCCAGGCGGCGTCCGTCGCGGTCGGCTGCGAGCGCCGGGACCAGCACCAGCCCGGCGCGCGTCAGCACCGCGGGGCCGAGCCGCGGCCCGGTCGGCTCGCGCAGCCCGAGCGGCCCGGCGCCGAGCGTGTCGACGCCGTCGAACCGGGCCCAGTCGAGGGGGGAGGGGGT
>JBBQEF010000139.1:0-14021 GCA_038320445.1 Mycobacteriales bacterium | reverse complement strand
CGGGCGTGGGATAGTCGCATCCAGCGAATGCCCTTCTGCGTGGGTGTCGATGTTGCCGTGGTAAGCACATCTTCCCAGCTCAGAGGGGCATTCGTGTGCTACGACCCGCATTCACCAGCGCATTTCTGCGGTGCATCCAGGCTGAGATGGCCCATAGATCAACATCTGAAGGCCAAACTGAGGGCCAATCGTGGCGGACGAGCGCGGATACTGCAGCACAGCTGAGGACAGCGAACCAACCCTGAACTGCGCAAACGTGCTCGTCACGGCCTCGGCAGGATTGCTTCGGGACGAAGAGGTCGCAGGTTCAAATCCTGTCACCCCGACCACTAGACGGCCTGGTCAAAGACCCACGAGGGGATCTTCGATCAGGCCTTCCGATCTTCTCGGCGGCTGAGTACCCAACCGGGTAGCTACCGGCACGGACGCCCGGCGACGAGCCATCGTCACTCCGGCCGCCACACCCACTCCGCCAGCCCGTGGCCCAGCAACGTGACGCTCCACGGCCCGTCGCCGAGATCGGTCCGGGCCTGCTCGATCGCCGTCCAGTGTCGCGTGACCAGCTCGAGCTGCTCACGCGACGACATGTCCTTCTTCCCGCCGAGCCAGACCGTGCGCAGCCGTGACTCCGCGAACACGCGCCTCCACAGGTCGCGTGTGGATGCGGCGATCACGCCGGAACACCACCCAGTCCCTGGACGCGGCGCGCGGCATCCAGTCGACATCGAGGCAGCCGAGCGGGATGTCGGGCAGGTCGACGTCGTAGCCGGCCGGTGCCTCGCCACGCATTGGTGCCTCCACTCCACGATCTCGCGCGTCGTCGGTTGCATGCTCCCACGCGCGCCACATTTCCCGGCGGCTGCGGGTCGTGGGGCGGGACGCCACCTTCGCAGCACATCACCAGTGAACTCGGGCACCATGATGTTCTGAGAGAGAAGTCCTCGATCCGCCCGATAGCGCTGCACTGTTCGGGGACCTGCCGGCTCGAGCTCATCGGCGCGGCACCCGGATCGGCGAGGAGGTAGCGGGCGGTGCATCGCGAGCAGATCGACGCGGCGCTGGCCGCACGCCTCGTCGCCGAGCAGTTCCCGTCGTGGGCCGGCCTGGCCCTGGTCCCGGTCGAGGAGGAGGGCTGGGACAACCGGACCTTCCGGCTCGGCGAGAGCCTCTCGATCCGGCTGCCGAGCGGGCCAGGTTACGTCGCGAGCGTCGAGAAGGAGCAGACCTGGCTCCCCCGGCTCGCGCCGCAGCTGCCGCTGCCGATCCCCGAGCCCGTCGCTCTCGGCCGGGCGTCGGCCGAGTACCCGTGGGCGTGGTCGGTACGCCGGTGGATCGAGGGCCGCCCCGCCGGGCCCGACACGATCGGCGACCCGCCGGCGTTCGCCCGTGACCTCGCGGGTTTCCTGACCGCCCTGCAGCGGATCCCCGCCGACGGCGGCCCCGTGGCAGGCGCGCACTGCTTCCACCGCGGCGCCCCGCCCGCCTTCTACGACGCCGAGACGCGCGCGGCGCTGGCGACGCTCGGGCCACGCGTCGACGGCCGGACCGCCGCCGCGGTCTGGGACGCGGCCCTCGACGCGCGCTGGGTCGGCACCCCGACCTGGTTCCACGGTGACGTGGCCGCGGGCAACCTCCTCGTCGACCGCGACGGACGGCTCACCGCAGTGATCGACTTCGGGACCTGCGGTGTGGGTGATCCCGCCTGTGACCTCGTCGTCTCCTGGACGCTCCTCGACGGCCCGGGCCGCGCGGCGTTCCGCTCGCTGATGCCCGCCGACGAGGCGATGTGGGCCCGGGCCCGCGGGTGGGCGCTGTGGAAGGCCCTCATCACGCTCGCCGCGTCCGACGTCCAGCCGGACGTCGCGGTCCGCCAGCACCACCTCGTCGACGCGGTGCTGGCGGATTGATCACGACTCGATCGACCCTGACGAGGTCCACCGCCGTGCGGGCCTCAGAACTCCAGGTACAGCACGTGCAGCCCGACCCGGCCCAGCGCAGGGTGGGCGAAGGCGCCGGGGACCGTGCCGACGATCTCGAACCCCAGCCGCCGGTAGACCTCGAGCGCCGATCGGTTGGACGCCGCGACCGCGTTGAACTGCATCCCCGCGTACCCGCGGGAGCGGCCCAGTCCACCGCGTGGCGGCACAGCAGCGCCTGCTCCGGGGTCATCGCCGGGTCGTAGGTCAAGGTGTCGCCCGCGCGCACGACCTCCTCCACGATCGGCCACGCCTGCGGCCAGTCGGCCGCGACGAACCCCTTCCCTGACCGACAATGCCCTCACCGATGTGGGCGTGTGACACTCCGAAGGGGCTCAGACCATGGCCGACCGCACTCTTCCCGCGCCGCGCACACCCGACCCCATGGCCGCGCCCGTTCAGCGGTGGGGGGTACTCGCGCCCGGCGGGATCGCGCACAAGTTCGCGGCCGCGCTCCGGCGCGGCACCCGTCAGGAGATCGTCGCCGTCGGCTCCCGCAGCCTCGATCGGGCAGAAGCGTTCGCCGACGAGTTCGACGTCGCGGCCGCCTACGGATCCTACGAACAGCTCCTGGCCGACCCGCAGGTCGACATCGTCTACGTGGCCTCTCCGCACTCCGAACACCACCGCCAGACCCGCCTCGCGCTCGAGGCCGGCAAACCGGTCCTGGTCGAGAAGGCCTTCACCCGCGACGCGGCCGAGGCCCGCGACCTCATCGACCTCGCCCGCGCGAAGAACCTCTTCCTGCTCGAAGCGATGTGGAGCCGGTTCCTCCCCCACTACGACGTGATCGGGCAGGCGGTGCAGCAGGGCCTCATCGGCGAGGTCACCACCGTCTTCGCCGACCACGGACAGCACCTCTACCCCGACGGACCGGAGCGGCTGGCGAGCCCCGACCTGGCCGGTGGCGCCCTGCTCGACCTCGGTGTCTACCCGATCTCCTTCGCCTCCTTCGTGCTGGGCCCGTTCGCTTCGATCACCGCCAGCGGCACCCTGACCGACCGGGGGGTCGACAGCCAGGAGGCCATCACCGTCACCACCGAAGCCGGCGCGCTCGGCGTCCTGAGCGCCTCCATGCTCGCCGCGTCGGCATGCACGGCGTCGATCTGCGGCACCGACGGCAGGCTCGACATCGGCGGGACGTTCTACTTCCCGACCTGGGTCCGGCTCCACGCCCGCAGCGGCGAGGTGCTCGACCAGTACGACCCGACGGACGACGTGGCCCACGACGGCCTGCGGTACGAGGCCGCCGAGGCCGCCCGGTGCCTGGCCGCGGGCGACACCGAATCGACACTCCTCCCGCTCGCCGACACCCTGCAGGTCATGGAGGCCATGGACGCCGTCCGAGCCCAACTCGGGATCGGCCGCGGCGACTGACCGCGGTCGGCGCCGCGCGGCGCGGCGGCACACGTGCGGGCCGGCGGCCTCGACGGCAGCAGACGCAGGGCCTAGCGTGTGCCTGGGCTCGATGAGCGGACAGGAGCAGGCGGGATGACCGGACTGCCGGAGGATCTCACGCCACTCCCGGATCTCCTGTCGGGTCGTGCGCGCGCCGGGCCGGTGCGCGAGCACCGGCCCGTGTACGTCGACCTGATGCCGCCGTGCAACGCAGGCTGCCCGGCCGGGGAGAACATCCAGGAGTGGCTCGCGCACACCACGGCGGGCCGCCACGAGCAGGCCTGGCGGGCGCTGGTCGCGGACAATCCGCTGCCCGCCGTTCACGGGCGCGTGTGCTACCACCCGTGCGAGACCGTCTGCAACCGGGCGAACCTGGACAGCGCGGTCTCGATCCACTCCGTCGAGCGGTTCCTCGGCGACCTCGCGCGCGAGCGGGGCTGGGCGTTCGACCCGCCGCCCACCCGCAGTGGCAAACGGGTACTGGTCGTCGGCGCGGGACCGAGCGGGTTGTCCGCGGCGTACCACCTGGCCCGGCTCGGCCACGAGGTCGAGGTGCGGGACGCGGGCGCCGAGCCCGGCGGCATGATGCGTTACGGCATCCCTTCCTACCGGATGCCGCGCGACGTGCTGGGCGCCGAGCTCGACCGGATCGCGGCGCTGGGCGTGCGGTTCACGAGCGGGCACCGGGTCGAGGACCTCGCCGCCGAGCGGGAGGAGGGCGGCTTCGACGCCGTCTTCGTCGCGGTGGGCGCCCATCTGGCCAAGCGGGTGGACATCCCCGCGCGCGATGCCGGGCCGGTCGTCGACGCGGTGGCGTTCCTGCGCAGCGTCGCCTCCGGTGAGCGGCCGACGATCGGGCGCAAGGTGGCGGTCTACGGCGGCGGCAACACCGCGATGGACGCCGCCAGGGTGGCCCGCCGCCTCGGCGCCGACGAGGCGGTCGTCGTCTACCGCCGCACGCGCACGCAGATGCCCGCCCACGAGGAGGAGGCGCAGGACGCCGAGCGCGAGGGCGTGCGGATCAACTGGCTGCGGACGATCACCGCCTTCGACGGACCCGAGCTGCAGGTCGAGATCATGGAGCTCGACGGGTCCGGGTACCCGCAGCCGACCGGGCGCTTCGAGACCCTCGCCGCGGACACCGTGATCCTCGCGTTGGGCCAGGAGACCGACTCCGCGTTCCTGCGCGCCGTGGCCGGGGTCGAGTTCGACCGCGACGGCACCGTGCGGGTGTCGGAGTCGATGATGACCGGGTGCCCCGGCGTCTTCGCCGGTGGGGACATGGTGCCGAGCGAGCGGACCGTGACCGTCGGCGTGGGGCACGGCAAGAAGGCCGCGCGGCACATCGACGCCTGGCTGCGCGGGGCCGCGACCACGAGCGCGCCGAAGCATCCCTCCGCGTCGTTCGACCTGCTCAATCCCTGGTTCTTCGGCGAGGCCGAGCGCCGGAAGCAGCCCGAGCTCGGGCCCGAGGACGCCGTTGCGGGATTCGGCGAGGTGATGGGCGGCCTGTCGGCGGACGGGGCGGGTTTCGAGGCCGGCCGGTGCCTGTCGTGCGGCAACTGCTTCGAATGCGACGGATGTCTCGGCGCGTGCCCGGAGGACGCGGTGATCAAGCTCGGGGTCGGCCACCGCTACCGGTTCGACTACGACCGGTGCACCGGCTGCGGGGCGTGCTTCGAACAGTGCCCGGTGCATGCGATCGAGATGTTCCCGGAGCCGGGCTGATGCGCGCGACGGTCGACGGCAACGAGGCCGCCGTGTCGGTGGCCTACCGGCTCAACGAGGTCTGTTGCATCTACCCGATCACGCCGTCGTCCCCGATGGCCGAGCTGGCCGACGAGTGGTCCGGCCGGCGGCGGCCCAACGTGTGGGGCTCGGTGCCCGACGTGGTGGAGATGCAGAGCGAGGGCGGCGCGGCGGGCGCCCTGCACGGCGCCCTGCAGGGTGGAGCGCTGTCCACGACGTTCACCGCGTCGCAGGGTCTGCTGCTGATGATCCCCAACATGTACAAGATCGCCGGCGAGCTGACCCCGGTGGTGATGCACGTGGCCGCCCGCTCGCTCGCCGCGCAGGGCCTGTCGATCTTCGGTGACCACTCGGACGTGATGGCGGTGCGGCAGACGGGCTTCGCGCTGCTCGCCTCGGCGTCGGTCCAGGAGGCCCACGACCTGGCGCTGGTCGCGCAGGCGGCCACGCTCGAGACGCGGGTGCCGTTCGTGCACTTCTTCGACGGGTTCCGCACCTCCCACGAGCTGAACACGATCGAGATGCTCTCGGACGACGACCTGCGGGCCCTGGTGCCCGAGGAGCTGGTCCGGGCCCATCGCGGGCGCTCGCTCTCGCCCGAGCGACCCTTCATCCGCGGCACCGCCCAGAACCCCGACGTCTACTTCCAGGCGCGCGAGACGGTGAACCCGTTCTACGCCCGGACACCGGGCGTGGTCGAGGACCTCATGACCCGCCTCGGCGAGCGCACCGGCCGGCCGCTGCACATCGTCGAGTACAGCGGACATCCCGAGGCCGACCGGGTGCTGGTGCTGATGGGCTCCGGCGCGGAGACGGTCAGGGAGACCGTCGCCGTGCTCGCCGGGCGGGGCGAACGGGTCGGCGTGGTGCAGGTGCGGTTGTACCGGCCCTTCCCGGCGGAGGCGCTGATCGCGGCCCTGCCCGCGACCGCGCGCCGGGTCGGTGTGCTGGACCGCACCAAGGAGCCGGGGTCGATCGGCGAGCCGCTGTACCTCGACGTCGTGGCCGCACTGGCCGACGCGTACGCCGACGGCGAGCGCGCGGAGATGCCCCGGGTCTCCGGCGGCCGCTACGGACTGTCGTCGAAGGAGTTCACCCCGGCCATGGTGGCGGGCGTGTTCGCGGAGCTCGCCGCCGAGCAGCCACGCAAGCGGTTCACCGTCGGCATCACCGACGACGTGTCCGGATCGAGCGTGACCTTCGACCCCGCGTTCGACATCGAGTCGCCCGACACGGTCCGCGCGGTCTTCTTCGGACTCGGCTCGGACGGCACGGTCGGCGCGAACAAGAACACGATCAAGATCCTGGGCGCGGAGGAGGACCTGCACGCCCAGGGCTACTTCGTGTACGACTCGAAGAAGTCCGGCTCGCGGACCGTGTCGCACCTGCGCTTCGGGCCACGACCGATCCGCGCGCCCTACCTCGTGGCGAACGCGAGCTTCATCGGCTGCCACCACATCGGTTTGCTCGACCAGGTCGACGTGCTCGGACGCGCAGCGCCGGGTGCGACGCTGCTGCTGAACTGCACCCTCCCGCCGGACGCGGTCTGGGACGCGCTGCCCCGCCCGGTCCAGGCGCAGATCGTCGACCGGCGCATCGACGTGTACACGATCGACGCCGCGCGGATAGCGCGGGAGGCGGGCCTCGCCGGGCGGATCAACATCGTCCTGCAGACCTGCTTCTTCGCGATCTCCGGGGTGTTGCCGCGCGAGCAGGCGATCGCCCGGATCAAGGAGGCGATCACCAAGACCTACGGCAGGCGCGGAGCCGAGGTGGTGGCGCACAACCATGCGGCGGTCGACGGGTCGCTGGAGGCGTTGCACCGGATCGGCGTCCCGGAGCGGGTCACCTCCACCCGCGAGCTCCCGCCGACGGTGCCCGCGCACGCACCGGAGTTCGTCCGCACCGTCACCGCCGAGATGATGGCGGGTCGCGGGGACGAGCTGCCGGTCAGCGCGCTGCCGGTGGACGGGACCTACCCGTCGGGCACTGCGGCCTACGAGAAGCGCAGCATCTCCGAGCTGGTCGCGGTCTGGGACCCCGACACCTGCATCCAGTGCGGCAACTGCAGCTTCGTGTGCCCGCACAGCGTGATCCGCTCCCGCTACTACGACAGGTCCCTGCTGGACGGGGCGCCCGAGGAGTTCCCGTCGGCGCCGCTGACCGCGGTCGGCCTTCCCGACACCCGCTTCACGCTGCAGGTCCTCGCCGACGACTGCACCGGCTGCGGCCTGTGCGTCGAGGCCTGCCCGGTCGTGGCGCCCGGTGACCCGGCCACCAGGGCGATCAACCTCGCTCCGCGCGAGCCGCTCGTCGTCCCGGCGCGCAACAACGTCGTCTTCTTCGCGACGATCCCGGTGAACGACCGGGCGCGGGTGGACTTCGGAACGGTGCGCGGCACCCAGTTCCTGGAGCCGCTGTTCGAGTTCTCCGGTGCCTGCGCGGGGTGTGGCGAGACGCCGTACCTCAAGGTTCTCTCGCAGCTGTTCGGCGACCGGTTGGTGATCGCCAACGCGACCGGCTGCTCGTCCATCTACGGCGGGAACCTGCCGACCACGCCGTGGACGACCGACGCCGACGGCCGCGGCCCGGCGTGGTCGAACTCCCTGTTCGAGGACAACGCCGAGTTCGGGCTCGGCATGCGGTTGGCCGCCGACCGGCACACCGAGCTGGCCCGGCGGCGCCTCACCGAGCTCCGGGACGAGCTCGGCGCCGAGCTGGTCGACGAGATCCTCGGGGCGCCACAGGTGCGCGAGTCGGAGCTGCATGCGCAGCGCGAGCGGGTGGCGGTGCTCCTGGACCGGCTCGGCGGGCTGGACGGGTCCGCGGTCGGCGACCTGATGAGCGTCGTGGACCACCTCGTCCGGCGCAGCGTGTGGATCGTCGGCGGTGACGGCTGGGCCTACGACATCGGGGCCGGGGGGCTCGATCACGTCCTCGCCAGCGGGCACAACGTGAACGTGCTGGTCCTCGACACCGAGGTCTACTCCAACACCGGTGGGCAGATGTCCAAGTCGACGCCGCTCGGCGCGGTCGCGAAGTTCGCGTCGGCGGGCAAGACCGTGGCGAAGAAGGATCTCGCCCTGCAGGCCATCGCGTACGGCAACGTGTACGTCGCCCGGGTGGCCATGGGTGCCGATCCGAAACAGACACTGGAGGCGTTCCGCGAGGCGGAGGCGTACGACGGCCCGTCCCTCGTGATCGCCTACAGCCACTGCATCGCCCACGGCATCGACATGAGCAAGGGGCTCGACCAGCAGTACCGTGCCGTGGCCAGCGGGCACTGGCCGCTGGTGCGCTACGACCCGATGGTGCGCGCGGCAGGGGGCAACCCGTTCCTGCTCGACTCGCCGCGACCGCGGATCCCGCTCGCCGACTACATCTACCGCGAGCTGCGCTACCGCACGCTCGCGAACTCCGACCCGGCCGAGGCCGAGCGGCTGCTCGGACTGGCCGAGCAGGCGGTCGCGCAGCGCTGGGACGTGTACGAGGCGATGGCCGCCCGTGGCGGGCACCAGTTCCCGACCGATCCCCGCAAGGACCGTTGATGGACCTCGCCACCCGCTACCTGGGCCTCACGTTGGACAACCCGCTGGTCGCGTCGGCGTCCCCGCTCTCGGGGACCGTCGAGGGCGTCCGCAGGCTCGCGGGCGCAGGCGTCGGCGCGGTGGTGCTCTACTCGCTGTTCGAGGAGCAGTTGCGCCGCGAGGCGGCGCAGAACGCGCTGCTCGTCGATGCGGGCGCCGAGAGTTTCGGGGAGTCGCTGTCCTACTTCCCCGCCGCCGCCGAGGAGGATCCCGGCCCACGCCGGTACCTGAGCCTGCTGGAACGTGCGGTGGGCGCGGTCGAGGTCCCGGTGATCGGGAGCCTCAACGGCACCACGCCCGGCGGCTGGACCGGCTACGCCCGCGCGATGCAGGACGCCGGAGCGGCCGCGATCGAGCTGAACATCTACTACCTGCCCGGTGACCCGCACATCTCGGGACGCGACGTCGAGCAGCGCCACCTCGACGTCCTGGCGCGGGTCAAGGAGGTCGTGACGGTTCCGGTGGCGGTCAAGCTGAGCCCGTACTTCAGCTCCCCCGGCGAGATGGCGCTGCGCCTCGACGAGGCCGGAGCGGACGCGCTGGTGCTGTTCAACCGGTTCCTGCAACCCGACATCGACCCCGAGACCCTCTCCGTGACCCCGGGGGTGCACCTGTCCAGCCCGGCGGAGGCGCGGCTCCCACGGACGTGGATCGCACTCCTGCGGGGACACGTGCGCGCCTCGCTCGCCGCGACGACCGGGGTCGAGGGCGCGGCCGACCTGGTCGCGTACCTCCTGGCTGGCGCGGACGTCGTGATGACGGCGTCGGCGCTGCTGCGGCACGGCCCGGAACATGCGGGCGTGCTGCTCGACGGCCTGTCCGACTGGATGGGGCGCAAGGGGTTCGCGACCCTCGACGAGATGCGGGGCATGCTCTCGGTGCCGCGCGACACGGACGGGACGGTCCACGAGCGCGCGGGGTACGTCGGCGCACTGCGGGACGTCAACAGCAGGATCTCGGGACCCTGGTGACACGGCTCGCACTGCCGGAGCGCGACCTCCCGGGTGACACGAGCGGCTGAGCCCGCAGCGCGCTCCCTGCCCTCGACCTCCCGCCCTCGACCTCCCGCCCTCCACCTCGCGACGACGCCCACTCGGCGGACCGGGACGCAACCGGGACCTTCGGCGGTCGACCCGGGGCCGTTCGGTCCGTGTCGCCGGCCGCGGGCGCAGCGGATCGTCGCGGTCACGGGGAGTCGGTGTCCGACCGACGCGGTCCGCGCCGACGTCCGGGAGGACCCGATGTTCCAGCAGGAGTCCGCTCCACTGGGCAGCCTCGGGCTGTCCGCGACCGTCGCGCTGCTCCCACTCCTCACGATCTTCGTGCTGCTCGGCGTGCTCAAGCTCAAGGCCCACTGGGCCGCGCTGGGAGCCCTGGCGGTCGCACTGGGCGTCGCCGTGTCGGCATTCGGCATGCCCGCCGGATCGGCCCTGCTCGCCGCGAGCGAGGGTGCGGTCTTCGGGTTGTTCCCGATCATGTGGATCGTGTTCACCGCCATCTGGCTCTACCAGGTGACGGTGGTCAGCGGCCGGTTCGAGGACCTCCGCGGGGCCTTCCACCTGCTGTCCGACGACCCGCGGGTGCAGGCGATCATCATCGCGTTCTGCTTCGGCGGGCTGCTGGAGGCGCTGGCCGGGTTCGGGGCGCCGGTGGCGATCACCGGGGTGATGTTGATGGCGCTGGGGTTCTCCCCGGTCCGCGCGGCCGTCGTCGTGCTGGTGGCCAATACGGCGCCGGTCGCGTTCGGCGCGATCGGCACCCCGATCATCACCGCCGGGACCCTCACCGGGATCCCCTACGCCGAGATCGGCGCCTACGTCGGCCGCCAGACCCCGCTGCTCGCCTTCATCGTGCCGCTGCTGCTGGTGTTTCTGGTCGACGGGCGCCGTGGGGTGCGCCAGACCTGGCCGATCGCGCTCGTCGTGGGCGTCGTGTTCGCCCTGACCCAGTTCGCGGCGTCGAACTACCTGTCGGTCGAACTGACCGACATCATCGCCGCACTCGCGGCGCTGGCCGCCGTGGTGGTCATGCTGCGGGTGTGGACACCGGTCGGTGGGGCCGACGCCGCCGCCCGGCTGGCCGCCGAACGCCCGGCCGACGAGCCGGAGGTCGGCGGCGCCGGCGGCGTCGGAACCCTGGTCGCCCCACCGGCGGCCCCGGTCGCGCTGACCCGCTCGAGGGTGGTGATGGCGTTCTTCCCCTACGCGTTGATCATCGCGGTGTTCTCCGTCGCGAGGCTCTGGACCCCGCTCGCGACCGCGCTGGTCGGCACGGATGTCAAGATCGGGTGGCCGGGCCTGGCCGGGAACGTGCTGAATGCAGCCGGCAAGGCCGTGAGCTCGACGACCTACACGCTGCCGTGGCTGTCGTCGCCGGGCACCCTGCTGCTGCTGTGCGGGTTCGTCGTGGCCCTGGTCTACCGGGTACCGATCCGGAGCGCGCTGGCCGAACTGGTCGCCACGGCGGTCCTGCTGCGCTGGGCCGCGCTCACCGTCGCGACCGTCCTGGGCCTCGCCTACGTCATGAACCTGTCCGGCCAGACGATCACCATCGGCACCTGGATCGCCGGCGCCGGTGCCGCGCTCGCGTTCTTCTCCCCCGTGCTCGGCTGGCTGGGCACCGCGGTGACGGGATCGGACACCTCTTCGAACGCCCTGTTCTCGACGCTGCAGCAGAGTGCGGCGCAGCAGGCTGGGCTCGACCCGCACCTGCTGGTCGCGGCCAACACCTCCGGCGGCGTGGTCGGCAAGATGATCAGCCCGCAGAACCTCACGATCGCGGCCACCGCCGTGGGGATCGTGGGCCAGGAGGCCGAGCTGTTCCGCAAGGTCCTCGGCTGGAGCGCCGGCCTGCTCCTCGTGCTGTGCGTGCTGGTGTACCTGCAGTCCACCCCGGTCCTGAACTGGATGCTGCCGTGAACCTCGACCGCGGGCTCGTCGCCGAGCTGGAGACGATCGTCGGGGCGGCGCACGTGCGCACCGGGCCCGGTGACGTGGAGCCCTACTCCCGCGACGCCACACCGCTGTTCCGGGCGGTCCCCGACGCGGTCGTGTGGCCGCGGACCGCCGACGAGGTCGCCGCGGTGCTGCGCCTGGCCACCCGCTGCGGGGTGCCCGTCGTGCCGCGCGGCGGCGGTTCCAACCTGTGCGCCGCGACGGTGGCGACCCGGGGCGGGATCGTGCTCGTCCTCACCCGCATGGACACGGTCCTGGAGGTCAGCCGCGACGAGCTGCTCGCCCGCGTCGAGGCCGGGGTGACCACCGCGGCGCTGTCCGACGCCGCCGCGGCCCAGGGGCTGCTCTACGCCCCCGACCCGGGCAGCCGCACGGTGTCGACGGTCGGCGGCAACGTCGCCACCTGCGCGGGCGGGCTGCGCGGGCTCAAGTACGGCGTCACCCGCAACTACGTCCTGGGCACCACCGCCGTCCTCCCGACCGGCGAGACCATCCACACCGGCGGGCGGCTCTGGAAGGACGTCGCCGGATACGACCTCACACGGCTGCTCACCGGCTCGGAGGGCACCCTGGGCGTCCTCACCGAGATCACGGTCGCGCTGCTGCCGATGCCGGCGACCACCGGCACCGGGGTCGCGTACTTCCCGACGCTGGCCGACGCGGGCCGGGCCGTCACCGCGATCATCGGGGCCGGCATCGTCCCGGCCACCCTGGAGTTCCTCGACGCCACGTGCATCGGCGCCGTCGAGGATTTCGCGCACCTCGGCCTGCGGCTCGACGCCGGAGCCCTGCTGCTGTTCGGCGACGACGGCGCGGCCGACGCCGTGGCCGCCACCCTGGCCCGCATCGGCGAGCTGTGCACCGGTCAGCAGGCGATCGAGGTGACCCTGGCCGCGGACGTCGCCGGCTCGGACGCGCTGCTGGCGGCCCGGCGGTGCTCGCTGCCCGCGCTGTCGCGCCTGGGCACGTTGACGATCCTGGAGGACGCCACCGTGCCCCGTCCGCGGCTGGCCGAGATGGTGGACCGCATCGACGAGATCGCGCAGCGCCACGACCTCACCATCGCCACCTTCGGCCACGCCGGTGACGGGAACCTGCACCCCACCTGCGTGCTCGACCGGCACGACGAGGACGCCATCGCCCGCGCGGAGAAGGCATTCGCCGACATCTTCACCGCCGCGATCGACATGGACGGCACCATCACCGGCGAGCACGGCGTCGGCGCGGCCAAGCTGCCCTACCTGCAGGCCCGCCTGGGAGCCGACCAGATGGCGCTGCTGCGCCGGATCAAGGCCGCGTTCGACCCGGCCGGCATCCTCAACCCCGGAAAGCTGGGCTCGTGAGCCTCGACCCGACCCCGACCACCGGTCGGGGCATCTTCGACCCGGCGCTGCTCGACCGCTGCATCTCGTGCGGGTTCTGCCTGCCGGTCTGCCCGACCTACGCGCTGACGTCGGACGAGGGTTCCTCCCCCCGCGGGCGGATCAACCTGATGCGGGCGTTGGAGACCGGGGTGCTCGACGACGACGACCCGCGCGTGGTGGAGGAGGTGTCGCTCTGCCTCGGCTGCCGGGCGTGCGAACCCGTGTGCCCGGCCGGCGTCCAGTACGGGCAGCTGCTGGAGACCTGGCGCGACCACCAGTGGACCGGTCGCCATCGGCCGCTGCTGGCCCGGCTGCTCATGCTGGCCGTCGCGCGCACCCGGGTGCTGCGGACGGTCGGTCTGGTGCGCCGCCATGCCCGCACCCGGCCCCGCCGCGGCGCCACCACGTCGTTGATGCTCGGCTGCTTCGAGCGCGGGCTCTGCCCCGGGGTCAGCCGCGCCGCCGTCGCGCTGCTCCCCGAGCTCGCCGTCCCCACCGACCAGGGCTGCTGCGGCGCGATGCACGCCCACAACGGCGAGTCGGAGCAGGCGGTCGCCATGGCCCGGCGGCTCGGCGAGCAACTGCCCGGCGTCATCGTCCTCACCGCGGGCGGCTGCGCCGCGCACCTGGCGAGCGTGCTGGGCCGCGACCGGGTGCACGAGCTCGGCGAGCACCTCGTCGCCACCGGCGTGACCCCTACGGGTGAGGTGCGCGTCAAGGGCCGCCGCGCGCGGGTCGCGCTGCAGGACTCCTGCCACCTGCGCAACGGGCTCGGGGTGTTCGCCCAGCCCCGGGCGTTGATCGCCGCGGTGGCGGACTTCGTGCCGGTGGCCGGGGACGACTCGTGCTGCGGGTCGGCGGGCACCTACTCGTTGCTGCGGCCACGGGACAGCGCCCGGGTCCTGCGCCCGAAGCTGGACGCGATCGAGGCAGCCGGCGTCGACTACGTCGTCGCGGTCAACCCCGGCTGCCTGCTGCAGCTCCAGATCGGCC
>JBBQEF010000138.1:0-14115 GCA_038320445.1 Mycobacteriales bacterium | reverse complement strand
ACATCGACATCCAGGACGTGTCACAGATGCTGCTGGCCGCGGTCAAACGCGGCGACCCGCACACGAACGGCGTTGCCTCCAACAGCTCGCCGGCCGCCGCCATCGAAGAGCCGGAGGGAACCGTCAGATGATCATGGACGGTTCGTGTGTTCCGCAGTGGTCGGCCACGCGGACACGCACCGCATTGCGGGGTCAGCAGGGCAAGAAAGCGCCGATGAAGTAGGTCCCGCCTGGTGGCTGCGCCTTGCGGACGTCGATCCGGCCCAAGCCCGGCCCACCTAGCGGCGGCGCAGCCCAAGCGGTACGGCAACCGTCTGTTGTCCAGCCCGCACCCGACTTCACTGTGATTGCGTCAAGGTTTTCGTAGCGCGGCGGCGTACCGGCGGCGGACCGCAAGGTAGCGACCGCACCGGGGCAGTCGGCTGCTCCCGAAGCCTTGATGAACGCATCACGGGCGGGCTCGTCGAGTAACCCGCACACGCCCGGCACATCTCCCTGCCCGATCCCTTCGAGTAGAGCACCGAGAACCCTCTCTGGCGTGCGTTCGCCCTGGAGGCTGAAGCTCTGGGTGTTGGCTTCTGCTTGCTGCGCCGCCAATTCCTGCCGGTCTCGATAGGTCGCGAATCCGAAGCCCACACCCGAGATCACGCACAGCACCGCGCCCACCGCCGCGAGCTTCCACATCGGCAGCTGAACGAGCCCCGCCAGCAGCACACCGATGCTCCCCGCCAGCGCCCAGGCCCATGGCCCGGTGCTGTACATCAGCCCCACCACCACGACAACCCCGCCGAGGTGGAGCACCCACCCGCGCAGCAGGCCGTCGAGGCGGAGCAGCCGGAGCAGCACCAGCAGCACCAGCCCGACGAGCCAGGGAACCCAGGACCAGCCGGAGAACGGCCACAACAGCAGTGCCGCCGCCCCGATGGCCAGGCCCGCCGCGCCACGGGCCGAGCGGGTGAACGTGCGCCAGCTGAACGACCGGGCCGGGGGCGGAGGGTCCGTGGGCGGTGGCCCGGGACCCGCAGGCGGCGGAGTCGGGGGGCGCACAGCGGGAAGCCAGGGCGGCGGGGTGGTGCGGTCCGGTTCCATCGCCGATCGAGGTTACCGGTTCCGGGCCACTTCAGAGCCAGCCGTGGTCACGGGCCTCCTGCGCGGCCCCAGAACGGGTACCTGCCCCCAGCTTGTGCACGGCGGAGGACGGGTAGTTCCGCACCGTTGCGGCGACAGGGCCAGCAGGGCGCCGACCGCGCCGCGCGTGAGCGACTCGTCGTCAGCGAGAACGAGGCGGATCGGACGGGCGTTCACGCCGCCCGCACCTGCGGGTCGTGCGCGGAAAACGCGTCCAGGACGACGTCTTGCGCGCACGGGCGGCGGAGCCGCTGCACGGTCACCGACCGGAAGGGTCGCATCCACCCGGAACGTGCCGTCCGCGGCGAGGCCGGCGTCGAGGTGGCCGGCGTCCTCGCCGAGGTAGCGGCCCGGCGCGACCAGTCCGGTGCCCGGATCGGCGTCGTCGGTGGGCAGCGCCCCGTCGTGGACCGACCCAGGCCGCCGGCGCCTCAGTGGTCGGTGTTGGCCGAGTCGTCGGCCTGGTCGTGCGCAGCCCGGGGCAGCGGGATCGTGATGTGCGGGGACGAGCTGAGCCCGAACATCCACGCCACCGCCTGCTCGACGCGCACCGCCTCCAGACCGTCGGACGGCTCGGCGGGAGGGGACACCCGCACCGCGAGCACCTGCCGGACCGTCGTCATGACGGCCGGGCTGAGGATGCTGCGGATCGAGTCGCCGGGCTGGGCGATGTGCGGACCGTCGACGAGAACAGCGGGCGTACCCAGGCCGGGCGCGTCGGTGACCAGCTCCGGGTCGTCGGACACGAGGACGGCGCTCGCGGCGATGAGCCCCATGAGCTCGGCGAGCGGCAGGTCGCGGATCACGCTGGCGCGGTCGTGCTCGGCGATCGGGGCCGCCGCACCGTGCGCGGCGAGCGCACCGTAGAGGACGACATGGATGCCGGGCTCTCGCTCCAGCAGATCGGGCAGGCCGGCCAGCACCCCGAGCGAATCCGGCCGGTCGAGCCCCACCAGGACCAGCCGGGGGCCGCCGTTGCGGGCCCGGTGTACCAGCCCGGCGAACCGCAGGTCGGCAGGCTCCGGGTTGGCGGCCATCGTGTCGCCGACCGGGATCGTGTTGGGCCCGATCGGGCTGCCCATCGCCGCGCCGCCGGTGGTGAGGAACAGCGAGGCGAGCTGGCCGATGATGCGCCGGTTGGCCTCCTGCGGGAACGGGCAGAGCAGGTCGTCGGTCGCGACGCCGGCCTGCAGGTGCAGCACGGGGATCTGGCGCCAGTACGCCACCTGCGCGGCCACCGCCGCCGTCATCCCGCCGCCGTAGACCATGACGGCGGACGGGTCGAGATCGACGAGCAGGTCGTCGAGCCGCAACATGAGCATGGCCGCGACCGAAGCCGGGTTGAGACTCGGCGGCTCCCGCAACAACTGGGTGACATCGGCAGGTACCCCGAGCGCTTCGAACGCCTCGTGCACCGTCATCGGGTCGGGACCCGTGGCGACAGTGAGCGCACGGATACGGTCGGCGCTGGCGAAGGCCGTGGCGACAGGGGCGAGACGTGCGACTTCAGGTCTGCTGCCGGCGATCAGGAGCACGTCGTGGTCGTGGTCCTGGTCCGGGAGCGACCCGTCGAGCGGGTCGTACTCCGTCATGCTCGGATCCTTTAGCGGCCGGGGAGCTGGCCTTACGGGGCTCGAGCAGTGTGAACCGGCGCGGGTCCGGACGTCGAGCCTCTCTGCCACATGACGACGGTTACCGAGGAGTAACCACTCGGTTGGGTGTACGAATGTGGGGCATGTGATCACTGACAGTGAGCTGATAGTGTCGAGTGCGCACGCTGCGGATGTAGTTCAATGGTAGAACATCAGCTTCCCAAGCTGAATACGCGGGTTCGATTCCCGTCATCCGCTCCAGTGAGAAGGCCCAGGTCAGAGGTGAAGTCCTCCGGCGCTGGGCCTTCGTCGTGTCCGGGCGTGTCGCCGTTCGTGCCCCCCGACGCGGTCCTCGCAGGGGTGGCGTTGCTCCTGCTGGACGGCAGGCCAGATCCGGTGGCCCAGCCGTGTCGCGGCCCGCTCGTCGTCATCGTGCTCGGGATCATAGACGGCGTAGATGTCGCCGTCGGCCTCGACGATCCGGGTGTGGGGGAACGCGGCGAGGGTCTCGCGAACGGTGTCGATGTCCACGCCGCCAGCGGGTCAAAATACGGCCATCGCGCGCCCGGGAAAAGTGATGTAAGTCATGCGACGAGAATCGGGGTGTGACCACCTTCCTCGAGACCGAACGGCTCCGGCTGCGCCACCTCACCGCCGACGACGAGGGTGCGCTGCTCGCGCTCCACTCCGACGCCGAGGTGATGCGCTACCTCGGCCCACCCCAGGTGCAGATCGACATGGCCTACTACCTCGGCCTCTACGACCGGTTCCCGGGCTTCGGCTTCTGGGCCGCGATCGAGAAGGCCACCGGCTCGTTCCTGGGCTGGTTCCTGTTCCGCCCGCCGAAGGTGGACCCGCCGCACGGCACAATCGAGCTCGGCTACCGCCTGCACACCGCCGCGTGGGGGCGGGGGTTCGCCACCGAGGGCGCGATCGCGCTGGTGGACAAGGGTTTCGCCGAGCTCGGCGTCGAGCGGGTGGTGGCCGACACGATGGCCGTCAACACGGGTTCGCGCGCGGTGATGGAGAAGGCCGGGCTGCGCTTCGTCCGCTCGTTCCGGTATCCGGAGTCGGCCCTCCTGGAGGGCGGCGAGCACGGCGACGTCGAGTACGCCCTCACGCGGGAGGAATGGTCCGGCGCAGGCGGATCGGCGCGCGGTGCCGCCACGCCTCCTCGATCAGCTCGCTGAGCTCGACGGGATCCCCCGCGCGATCCGCACCACGTCGTCCCCGATCATCGGAGAAACCCGGCGATGACCCCCGGCAGCGCGGGGTCGTCCTTCCAGCGCTCGACGAACACGGCAGCCGGCACCGACTCCGCGATGAGCCGGGACGCGCTGCGCGGGTGGTGGACATCGTCGCCCTGCAGCACCAGCAGCGGCGCGGTGATCGTCGACAGGAACGCGGTGGGCACGCTGAACAGGACGTCGTCACCCTCGTACATGCCGGCGCGGTAGCCGGCCCACTCGGCGGGACCGGCCTCGGGGTGATCCGTGGCGACCTCGGCGGCCCAGGTGTCGAACAGCTCCAGGAACGACGCGCGGTTGCCGTCCAGCCCGATCGACTGGAGCACGACCGCGCGAGCCACCCGCGACGGCGCCGCCTGCAGCAGCCCGAGGACGAACGGCCCGCCGATGCACATGCCGGCGACGGCGAACTCGTCGACGCCGAGGTGGTCGAGCAGCGCCAGGTGATCGGCGGTGTAGGTCGCCCAGCTCTCCCCGCCCGTCACGGGCGCAGTGGACGCGCCTGCGTTGCGCTGGTCCATCACGATCACGCGGTGCGTGGCGGCGAGCTCCGCGACGGGGTTCCAGGGCGCCCGCTCCCAGAACGCGGCGGCGGACCGCATCCCGCCGGCCGCGAGCGCCAGCAGGGGGAAGCCCGATCCGTGCTCGGAGTAGTGCAGCACAGCACCGTCACGCTCGAAGGTCGCCACGTCGAGCAGTGTCTCAGCGAACGCGGGACGGGCGCTGCCTCGGTGGTGTGCGGGCCAGCACGACGACCCCCCCGACGGCCACGAGCAGCCCCACCACGAACGGCCATTCCCAGCCGTCCCGCACCGGGTCGCCCAGCAGCACGATCCCGACGATCCCGGGCAGCACCACCTCGGTCACCGAGAACACCGCCGTGACCGCACCGACCTCACCCCGCCCCAGCGCTGCCGAGTAGCCGATCATCCCGATCGCCCAGAACCCCAGCACCAGGTAGGTGGCGGGCTGGCTGAGCAGCAGCACCGGCGAGAACCCGACCCCGATCTCCACGTGGGCGGCGCGCACGGCGAGGGCGGTGCCTCCGAAACCGAGCCCGGCGACGAGGGCCAGCGGCCAGGCCGTCCGGTACTGCCGGAGGACGAGGACGAGCACGGCCAGCACGAGGAACGACACCAGCAGCACCGTGTTCACCAGTGCTGAGGTGACCGGTGGCCGCCCGCTCCCCGCGCTGGCGGCCACCAGCACCAGGCCGAAGATGCACGCGATGACGGCCCAGCGGGTCCGGCGGGTCAGCGGGGTGTCGTTGATCCGCGCCCCGATGACGGCGGTGACGGCGATGGAGCCGCCGATCACGGCCTGCACCGCGAACACCGGAAGGCTGCGCAGCGCCACCACCGCGCACAGCCACGCCACGAGATCGACCAGGATGCCGCCGATGTAGCGCGGCTGCACCGCGACGGGGCGGCTCCGGGTGGCACGGCGGGCGCCATCGGCCTGCAGAAGGGCGCCGGTGCTGTTGAGGATCATCGCCACGAATGCGACGAGCAGACCGATCAGCACCGGTTCAGCATGCCGGTTCTGGCTCGGGGACGCCGGAGGGGGCCGCCGCCGTGCCCATCCGGAGACACATCCGCGGGAGCGGTCGGCCGAGCGGCGAGGTCGTCCAGCCCAGCGTGACCCCTCCCATCCGCTCGTAGAAGCCGACGGCCCCGGGCTCCGCCTCCCACTCCATCGAGGACGCCCCCGCCGCCCGGGCCCGCTCCGCCGCGTCCTCGAACAGCACCCGTCCGGAGCCTCGTCCGATCTCGTCGGGTTCGAGCCACAGGTCGTCCAGCACGGCGACAGGGCCGCGCCGCAGCACGGTCGAGAAGCCGCGGACCCTACCGGCGCGCTCGAGCACGCGGACGTCGTTGGCCGCCACGACCTCGGCGGTCAGGCCGTGCGCGCGGGCGAAACGGTCCAGGAACGCCACGGGGTAGCGCCAGTGGCCCTTGGACCGCACCGCGAGGGCGGCCAGTGCCTCGGCCTCCTCCGGACGGCCCGCGCGTACGGCGGTGGTCATCGGCGGGCCGGGTCGAAGAAGCCGCTCATCAGGCCGCCCGCCGCGGCGTCGTCGGGGTTCCAGCGGGCGACGCGGTGCTCCCGCAGCGCGCGGCGTGGCCGCTCCGAGATCCCGACGCCGGTGAACAGGATCACGGTGCCCAGCAGCAGCGGTGCTCCCACCAGCAGGACGGGCCAGCCGAACGCCAGCAACGCGACCGCGAGTGCCACGGCCTCCATGGCGACCACGGCCGCTCCTACCCGCACGAGCACGGAATCTCCTTCTTGGTGATGACGAGGACCGGGACCGGTGCGGGGCTCCCCTCCGCACCGGTCCCGGCCACCCCCACCCCGGAGGGAGGAGGTGGTCGAGGGCTGACCTCAGAGGGCCGCTGTGGTGGTCGGTGCCATGGCGGGGCCCGCGGTCGCGGGGGGGTCCGCGACGGCGGTGTCGCCGGCTGCGACCGGGGTGCCTCCGTCCGCGACGCCGCCGGCCGGGACCGTGGACGTGCCGCCGCCCGCCGGAACCGTCCCGCCGTTCGTGCCGGTGCCCGCCGTGCCGGTGCCGCCCGGCGTCGTGCCGGTGGTCCCGCCCGGCGTGCCCCCGGCCTGCGGCGCTGCACTCGGGTCGACGGGGGCCGGGTTCGAGGTGACGGGCACCGGCGGGTCGCTGGTGGCGCCCTGTTGCGGCGGCGTGGTGGCGCCCGGACCGGAACCACCACCGGTATCGGTGCCGCCCGTACCCGTACCGGGTCCCGAGCCGCCCGTGCCGCCGCCGCCCGTGCCCCCGGTGCCCGTGCCCCCGGTGCCCGTGCCGGGTTCGGGTGCCGCCCCACCCCCGTTGCCGGACGTGCCGGGCTTCGGCGCGACGCCGTCGCCCGCGGCCGGGCCCGATGGGGCCTCGGGAGCCCCGGTGGACGTCACCGTTCCGGACGTGGTGCTGCCGTCGGTGCCGACCTGAATCGTCGGCGACGACGAGTTGGAGAGCACCACGGTGACGATCACCACGGCCAGCACGGCGAGCAGCCCGCCGACCCCGACGAGCAGCGCCATGTTGCGGCGGCGCGGCTCGGGCTCCGGCTCGTACTGCCAGTCCGGCGCGGGCGCGGGGTGGGCGCGCGGCGCCGGCACCGGGTTGACGCGCGGCCTGTGGTCCGGGGGACGCGGCGGCGCGGCGTCGGTGGACATCAGCGACCTGACCGGCTCGTGCGACAGACCGCTTCGGCGCTGCGGGGCGGGCGGCGGCGACATCCCCGGCGACATCCCCGGCGGCCTCCCGGGCGGCATCCCCGGCGACATTCCCGGACGCGGGGGACGGACCGGCGAGGCGACGACGCCGGCAGCGGCGACGGCCGCTCCGATCGCCGCCGGCACCGGCGCGATCACCACCTCCGGCCAGGACACCGTCGGCTTCGGGGAGACGGCGAGTGCCGCGCCCTTCGCGATGGCGTTCTTCGGGTCGGTGTCGACCGCGACGGGTCGCCCCAGCTGCTCGGAGACCAGCTGCGCCACCAGCGGGATGCGCGACGAGCCGCCGACCAGCAGGACGGTGGACAGCTGCTCGGGCGCCAGTCCCGCGGACCGGACGGCCGTGCGCAGCGCGGCGACGGTCTCCTCCACCTGCGGGCGGATCATCGACTCGAACTCGCTGCGGTGCAGCCGCACCGATCCGCGGGCGGCGGGCATCAGCACCGGGATGGAGACGTCGGTGTCCGACGACAGGGCTTCCTTGGCCTCGGTGCAGTCGCGGCGCACCCGCGCGACGGCGGACAGCACGGCCGGGTCGGCCTCGTCGAGGTTGTCGAACGCCGCGGGCAGGCCCGCACGGACGTGTTCGAAGACGGCCTCGTCGAAGTCGACGCCACCGAGACGTTCGAGCCCCTCGGGCCGTCCGAGCAGGCCGAAGCCTGCGGCGCCCGCGGCTCCGGACCGGTCGGACTTGCGCACGACGGCGGCGTCGAACGTGCCGCCGCCCAGGTCGTAGACGGCGATGGTGGAGCCGCCCGCGACGCGCTCGTTGGCCGCGTAGTGCAGTGCGGCGGCCTGCGGCTCGGCGAGGAACGTGACGGTGAGGCCCTGCCCGGCGAGCGCCGCGGCGAGCAGCTCCTTCTTGTGCTGCCCCCACGACGCCGGGTGGGTGACCGCGATGCGCGCGGCCGAGCCGCCCTCCCGTTCGGCCACCTGGTCGACGACCCACCGCACGAGCCGCGCGGACAACTCCTCGGGCGCCCAGGCCCGGCCGGCGACGACGACGGGGGTGGGATCGCCGATGCGGCGCTTGAACTCGCGGACGACCCGGTCGGGATCGGTGACGGCGCGGCGCTCGGCGGCGTCGCCGACCATGACCGACCCGTCGGGTGCGACGAACAGCACGGAGGGGACGGTGGCGCCCCGGGTGCCGAGGTTCACCACCTCGGGTTCGACCCAGCGGCGGTCGTTCGAGCGGCACACGGCGGCTGCCGTGTACGTCGTACCCAAGTCGATCCCGAGCTGGTAGCTCATCGCTCTCCCTCGCTGACGCTCGGCCGGCGCTGCGCGGAGCGCTGTATCGATGATTCGCTCGCAGGCTCGCTCTGCATCGATGATTCGCTCGCTCGCTCGCTCGCTCTGCATCGATGATTCGCTCGCTAGCTCGCTCATCGCCGTTCCCCTCTGACCCCGACACCGGCCCCGTCGGCGGCACTGATTCTGCGCATTCCCCTGACCGGCCCATCGAAGTATCCCGCCTGCCCGTTAGCCACGACCGGGTGCGTGCACCCGGAAGGGGGGATCGCGGGGAGAATCCCCCAACGCTGCGCCTCCCGATCCCCGAACGGCCCTCCGCAGGACCCTGCGCGATCCCCGATGGCCGGGACGGCCCCCCGCCCTAACTTCCTACCCAGAGCGCCGGTCGGACGGACCGGCTCCTGTTCCCCACGACGATGGAGTTGATCTGGACATGGCCGACAACATTTCGCTGCTGGAGTTCGTCCGCGAGCTGCTGAGCAACGCGGGCCTGCGTGACCTGTTCGCGAAGGACCCCGAGGCGGCGCTGCACTCCAGGGGCCTCGACAACATCGACGCCCACGACGTGCGCGACGCGCTGACCCTGGTCAGCGACGACCACCAGGAGGCGGACTTCAGCCGCCACTACGACACCGGCGACAACCACATCGGCGGCGGGAGCGCGGCCGCCCCGCACTTCAGCGCGCCGGAGCACCACAGCGCGCCGGAGCCCCACGGCCACGAGTCGGCCGCGGAGTACGTCAGCCGCTACATCACCAACAACTACGTCGACGACCGCGACACCATCGTCGACCACTCGATCAACCAGCAGGTCGACACCGGCGGCGGCAACTTCGACCAGGACATCGACGTGCACTCCGTCACCGCGTCCGGCGACGGTGCCGTGGCCGCGGGCGGCGACATCCGCGACTCCACGGTCACCACCGGCAACGGCAACCAGGTCGGCGACGGCAACGTCCACGGCGACGGCAACGTCGTCGGCGCCGGCAACCAGGCGGTCACCGGCAACGGCAACACCACCGCGTTCGGCGACGGCAACGCGACCAGCACCGCCGTGCACGGCGACGTCACCGTCGGCGACGGCGGCGCGTTCGCCTCCGGCGGCAGCGCCTCGGTGGACAACTCCGACAACTCGCTGCACAACGTCGGCAACACCCACGTCGACAACTCGGTCAACGACTCCTTCAAGGACTCCAGCGACCACAGCGTCGACCACTCGTTCAACACCGACGTGAACGCGAGCACGCACGACTCGTTCAACGACAACAGCGAGCACACCACGAGCCACTCGCTCAACGACGAGAGCGACAACTCCACGCACGTCGACAACTCGGTGGACCACAGCTTCAACCTGCACGCCTGATCCGAGCACGACCGCCGGACCCCCGCCGCAGCCCTTCGCGGCGGGGGTCCGCGTCTTCCATCCCCTAACGGGCGACGGGGAATCACTCCGCGATCCCCGATGGCCCCGGCCGCCGCCGGACCTAACGTCGTCCTCGCAAGCCCCTGCCGATGTAGACGGAGCACACGATGGCCGAGACCCTCTCCCTGTGGGAGTTCCTCCGGGAGCTCGTCACGAACGCGGGCCTGCGCGACTGGTTCGCCGCGGACCCGCAGGGCGCGCTGCGCGCGAACGGGCTGGACCACCTGAGTCCCGACGACGTCCACGACGCGCTGGTGCTGGCCGAGGACAACCAGACCGCCGACTTCACCCGCGACTACGACACCGGCCACAACGCGATCAGCTACGCGCCGCCACCGGCCCCGCTCGTGGGCGAGTCCGAGCACGAGGCGGCGATCCGGTACCTCAACACCTACGTCACCAACAACTACGTCGACGACCGCGACACCGTCGTCGACCACTCGATCAACCAGCAGGTCGAGACCGGCGGCGGCGACTTCGACCAGGACATCGACGTCCACTCCGTCACCGCGCCGGGGGACGGCGCCGTCGCGGCCGGCGGCGACATCGACGGCTCCACGGTCACCACCGGTGACGGCAACCAGGTCGGCGGCGGCAACGTCCGGGGCGACGGCGACGTCGCGGGCGACGGCAACCACGCGGTGACCGGCGGTCACGACACCACGGCGTTCGGCTCCGGCAACGCCACCGGCACGACCGTGCACGGCGACGCCACCGTCGGCGACGGCGGCGCCTTCGCCTCCGGCGGGAGCGCGACCGCGGGCACCTCCGACAACTCGCTGCACGACGTCGGCAACGCCTCCAGCGACAGCTCGGTCGACGGCTCCTTCACCGACGCCGGCGACCACAGCGTCCACAGCTCGTTCAGCACGCACGAGGACGCGAGCACGCACGGTTCGTCCAACGACAACAGCGAGCACACCACGAGCCACTCGCTCGACGACGAGAGCGACAACTCCACGCACGTGGACAACGGGCAGGACCACGTGGACTCGATCCAGGGCCACTGATCGCGGGTCCCGATCCAGCCCCGTCCCGGTCACCCCGGGGCGGGGCTCGCCCCGTTCTGGTGCCCCCCGACCGGGCACTACCTGCGAGAACCGCGGATCAGGGGGTGGGCCCCGATCCCCGGACCCCCTACCATTCCGGTGCCCCGATCCCCGCATCACGGCATTGACGACTCTGGACGATCCCCGATGGCCCGCCCCGGCCACCGCCCTAATGTCCTTCCCATCGCCAGATATCACCGACGACCACCAGGAGCTGACTTCCGATGACCGCATCCACCTCGCTGATCGACGTGATCCTCAACCTGCTGCGCAACCCGAGCGAGCTCGCCGCGTTCCAGCAGGACCCCACGGCCTACCTCGACGCCTGCGGCGCGGGTGACGTCACCCCGGCCGACATCCACGACGCGCTCGTGCTCGCCGACGACCAGCACGGCGACTTCAGCCGCGAGTACAACACCGGTGGCAACCACATCCAGCTCCCCCCGGCCCCGCCCGCGCCGCACCCCGCACCGGGCGAGTCGGAGCACGAGGCGGCCGTCCGCTACCTCAACACCTACGTCACCAACAACTACGTCGACGACCGCGACACCACCGTCGACAACTCGGTGAACCAGCAGATCGACACCCACGGCGGCGCCTTCGACCAGGACATCGACGTCCACTCGACCGTCGCGTCCGGCGACGGTGCCGTGGCCGCCGGCGGCGACATCCGGGACTCCACGGTCACCACCGGCAACGACAACCAGGTCGGCGACGGCAACGTCAAGGGCGACGGCAACGTCGTGGGCGACGACAACCAGGCCGTCACCGGTGACCACAACACCACGTCGTTCGGCAGCGGCAACGCCACCAGCACGGACGTGGGCCACGACCTCACCGTCGGCGACGGCGGCGCCTTCGCCTCCGGCGGCGACGCCACCGTGGACAACTCCGACAACTCGCTGCACGACGTCGGCAACACCTCCACCGACAACTCGATCAACGACTCCTTCAAGGACTCGAGCGACCACAGCGTCCACGACTCGGGCAACTCGACCCTCGACACGAGCGTCCACGACTCGGCCAACGACAACAGCGAGACCCACGTCAACGACTCGTTCAACAACGAGAGCGACAACTCCACGCACACCGACAACAGCCTCGACCACGTGGGCAACATCCACATCTGACAAGGAGTCCCGCCGATCGCCCCGCGGCTACGGAGTAGCCTCGCGGTCGACGACAGCCGGCCCCGCCACATTCTCGGGAGACCCCCGGATGGCGGGGCCGGCTTCGTCGTGTGGGTGTCTGACAAGAGGAGGCGAGGGGACGACGTGGCGGTTCCGGCAGCGATCGACCTGGTCGATCTCGCGTTGAAGGCGACCACCGCCTACCAACGGCCTGATCTCGGGGCCCGGCTGCTGCACACCCGAAAGCGCCTCGCCGATCCCGACGTACGCGTGCTCGTGGTCGGGGAGTTCAAGCAGGGCAAGAGCCAGCTGGTCAACGCGCTGGTCAACGCACCCGTCTGCCCGGTCGACGACGACGTCGCCACCGCGGTACCCACCATCGTCAAGCACGCGGAGACCACCACCGTCACGCTGGTGCGCGAGCGCGGTGAGGGCTCCCCGCCCGAGCGCACCCTCGTCGCGGCCAACCAGATCGCCGAGTACGTCTCCGAGGCCGGCAACCCGGGCAACCGCGCGATGCTCAGCTACGCCGAGGTCGGGCTGCCCCGCAAGCTCCTCGCCGGCGGGCTCGTGCTCGTCGACACGCCCGGCGTCGGGGGGCTCGGGTCCGCCCACGGCGCCGCCACGATGTCCGCGCTGCCCAGCGCCGACGCCGTGCTGCTCGTCTCCGACGCCGCGCAGGAGTACACGAGCCCGGAGCTGGAGTTCCTCGACGCCGCGCTGAAGCTGTGCCCCAACGTCGGGTGCGTCCTCACCAAGACCGACCTCTACCCGCACTGGCGCCAGATCATGCAGCTCGACCGCAGCCACCTCGGCGACGCCGGTGTCCGGGCGGAGATCTTCCCCGTCTCGTCCACGCTGCGGCTGCACGCCGCGAAGGTGCAGGACACCGGGCTGATGGAGGAGTCAGGTTTCCCGCCGCTGCTGAACTTCCTGATCAACCGCGTCGTCGCGCGCGCCGACGACCTCGACCGTCAGTCGGTGAGCCAGGACGTGCTGGCCGTCACCGAGCAGCTCGCCGCCGGGATGAAGGCCGAGCTGACCGCGCAGGAGGATCCCGGACGCATCGAGGCGCTGGTCGGCGAGCTCACCCGGGCCAAGGGCCGGGCCGACGACCTCAAGCAGCGCTCGTCGCGCTGGCAGATCACGCTCAACGACGGGGTCGGCGACCTGCAGTCCGACATCGACTACGACCTGCGCGACCGGCTGCGCACCATCGGCCGCGAGGCCGAGCAGCTCCTGGAGGACGGCGATCCGGCCGTCATCTGGGACCAGTTCGCGGAGTGGTTCCACCAGCAGATCTCGTCGGCGGCATCGGCGAACTTCGTGTGGGCGGCCGAGCGCGCGCGCTACCTCGCGGGCCAGGTCGCCGATCACTTCGCCGCGGGCGCCGAGATCGCGTTGCCGCAGCTGCGCTTCGACCAGTCGCAGAACATGGCGGCCAAGGTGGAGGGGCTCGCGCGGCCCGATTCCGACGCGATGGGCATCGGCGGCAAGCTCCTCACCGGCATGCGTGGCGGCTACGGCGGCATGCTGATGATCGGCATGGCCACCACGCTGGCCGGGTTCGCGATGCTCAACCCGTTCTCGATCGGGGCAGGAGTGCTGTTCGGCACCAAGACCGTGCGCGACGAGCGCAAACGCGAGCTGCAGCGCCGGCAGTCCGAGGCCAAGGTCGCGGTGCGCAAGCACATCGACGAGGTCACGTTCCAGGTCGGCAAGGACTCCCGCGACATGCTGCGCCGCACCCAGCGCGACCTGCGCGACCACTTCAGCACGCTGGCCGAGGAGGTCAGCACCTCGCTGGCCGCCTCGGTGCTCGCCGCGCAGAGCGCGGTGAAGGCCACCACGGAGGAGCGGGAGACCCGCATCCGCGACCTGAGGGCGGAGCTGGGGCGCATCGACGGGGTCGCGCAGCGCGCCCGGGAGCTGCTCACCGACAAGACCCCGGCCGCGGTGGCTTCATGACGCGCCTCCGGCGCCCGTGGGGGGGCAGTTTTTGCCGGGGAACCCAATAACCCCCCCCCCCCCACCGAC
>JBBQEF010000137.1:0-14168 GCA_038320445.1 Mycobacteriales bacterium | reverse complement strand
AGTCGTGCGTGGGCCCACCGGAGAGGACGACGGCCCGGGCGGGCGCCATGGGCGGGACCTCCTCGTCGGATTTTGCGACGTTAGGAATCTAACGCCGCGTCTCTGGCCCTGGCAAGCAGCGACCAGTACCGTCGCCGTCGCGGCCGGAACTCGGATGCCGCGAGGGCACGTGAGGACGACGAGGGGGCACCGTGGCGCAGTGGGTCGTGGTCACCGGGGCTGGCAACGGGATCGGCTCCGTCATCGCGCGCCACGCGGTCGCCGCGGGCTACCGCGTCGCCGCGTGGGACGTCGACGGGGCCGGGCTCGCCGCCGTCGCCGCCGCGCTCGGCGACCTCTGCACGGCCACCGTGGTCGACGTGACGGACGAGGCGGCGGTGTGCGCCGCCGTCGACGCGCTCCCCGAGGCGCCCGCGCTCGTCGTCAACAACGCGGGCGTCGTCCGGTTCGGGCCGCTACTGGGCCTCGCCGCCGACGACTGGCGGCGCGCCCTCGAGGTGAACCTCACCGGCACGTTCCTCGTCGCGCGCACCGCGGCCGCGCGCATGATCGAGGCGGGTGGTGGCGCGATCGTCAACGTCGCGTCCGTCAACGGGATCGCCGCGGCCCCGAACGCGGGCGCCTACACGGCGTCGAAGGCCGCGGTGATCAAGCTGACCGAGCAGATGGCCCTGGAGTGGGGCGGAGCGGGCATCCGCGTCAACGCGGTCGCGCCCGGCCTGATCGACGCGGGCATGTCCGAGGCGGTCCACGCCGATTCCGAGGTGCGACGGCTGCGACAGGGCCGCGTCCCGCTCGGCAGGCTCGGCACGGCCGACGACGTGGCGCAGACGGTGCTGTTCCTCGGCTCCGAGCGGGCCGCCTACGTGACGGGGCAGACGGTCGCCGTGGACGGCGGTATCACGGTGAGCGCCCTGCACAACCTGCCGCGGCCCGCGTCCGTCGACTCCGTCGGCCTGGCCGGCGCCGGCTGATGGCGGTGCCCCCGGCCGGGACCGGCGTTCGTTGACCCGGCGGCACGGTCTCACCGTTCGACAGCGCTGAACCCCATCGGGCCGACCCACCGTGGCCGCCGCGGCCTCGCCCGGGCGGCGGCTGGTGTGCCAGACTGGCCCTGCGTCGACTAGTCGTCAGCACGCCGACGGCGCGTCGTGCGCCGGCTGTACTCCAGGTACGACGACGTTCGAGGAGGCGCCGTGGCCTGCGGCATGCTGATCGGTGGAGGCACGGTCGTCGACGGCACGGGGGCGGTCCCCCGCCGGGACGAGGCGGTGCTGCTCCGCGACGGCCGGATCGTCGCGCTGGGAGCCGAGGCGCTCGCCCAGGTGCGGGAGGACGACGAGCGCGTCGACGCCACCGGGCGCACGGTGATGCCCGGGCTGATCGACGCGCACACGCACCTCACCTTCGGCGAGCCGACCGGCAACGACGAGCTGTTCCACCACCGCACCGAGGCCTACAGCTCGATGCTCTCGGCCTACAACGCGCGCAAGGTGCTCCGCGCCGGGGTCACGAGCGTGCTCGACGCGGACTGCCTGTGGAACATCGGTGTGGAGCTGCGCGACGCGATCGAGGCGGGCATCGTCGAGGGCCCGCGGATGCGCGCCGGCGGCCAGGCGCTGATGACGATGCTCGGCGGCACGGCCGGGCGGATGATCGCCGACGAGGGCCGCACCGGCTACGCCACCGTGGTGAGCGGCCGGGACATGATGGTCAACGAGATCCGCAGGCAGATCAAGTACGGCGTCGACTGGATCAAGATCATGGTGACGGGCCTCATCCCGTCGATGAAGGGGCCCGAGGTCAAGGTCTGGAACCTCGACGAGCTGCGCACCGTCTGCGACACCGCCCACGAGCTGAACACGAAGGTCGTCGCGCACTGCCGCAACGCCGCGAGCACCCGCGACGCCGCGCGGGCCGGGGTCGACCTGATCTACCACGCCTCCTACATGGACGACGAGGCGCTGGAGGCGCTCGTGGAGTCCGGCGCGTCGCTGTGCCCGACGTTCACGCTGCTGGGCAACCTCGCCGACTACGGCGAGAAGGTGGGCAGCGCGCCCGAGCTGCTCGACGTGTTCCGCGCGGAGATCGAGGTCACCGCGAAGCAGATGGCCACGGCGCACGCCGCGGGTGTCCGGTTCCTCACCGGCTCGGAGACCGGGTTCGCCGTCACCCCCGTCGGCGAGTGGCACGCGCGCGAGCTGGAGATGTTCGTCCAGCACATGGGAATGACGCCGATGGAGGCGATCGTCGCGGGCACCCGCAACGGCGCGTTCGCGATGCGAATGGAGGGCGAGGTCGGCACGCTGGAGGCCGGGATGGTCGCCGACGTGATCGTCGTCGACGGCGACCCGCTCACCGACGTCCGGGTGTTGCAGCGCAAGGGCGCGATCGTCGAGGTGATCAAGGCCGGCAAGCGGATCGACGTCACCACGCCGATCCCCGAGCAGCGGCAGCGCACGTCGGACCAGGTGCGCTTCCTGGCGGCGTGCCCGCTGACGCGCTCGCTGGCGTTCACCGAGGAGCAGCTGGAACGCCTGTCGCATGTCTGAGTCCGGCGGCGCGCCGCGCGTCGTGGACGTGCACGCGCACGCCGTGCTCGCCATGACCGAGGGCGCAGCCGGTGCGGCCGGGCCCGAGCTCGGCGTCTCGCCCGACGGCACCCCGTTCTACCGGGTCGGGGACTACGTCCTGCACGGGGTGCGGTACGCGGGCAGCCCGTTCATGGACGTCGACGTCCGGCTCGCCGCGATGGACGCCGCCGGCATCGACCTGCAGGTGCTCTCGCCCAACCCGATCACCTACTTCGGTGACCTCCCGGCCGCCGACGCCGTCGCATTCGCGCGCGCCCACAACGACGCGCTGGCCGAGCTGGCCGGGAAGCACGCCGGCCGGCTGCTGGCCACCGCGCAGCTGCCCGTGCAGGACGTGGCGGCGTCGGTCGGGGAGGCCCGCCGTGCGGTCCGCGAGCTCGGCATGGCCGGGGTCTACCTCGACACCGACCCGGCCGGACGCACGCTCGACGACCCCGCGCTCGACCCGCTCTACGAGGCGCTCGTGGACCTCGACGTGCCGATGTTCGTGCACCCGTCGCCGCTGGGCTCCGCAGGTCCGGCCGACGACGTGCGCCTGCGCCGCTTCGACATGGACCTGCTGTTCGGGTTCGCCTACGACGAGACGCTCGCCGTCGCGGCGCTGGTGTTCGGCGGCGTCCTGGAGCGCCACCCCGGTCTCGACGTCTGCGTCTCGCACGGTGGCGGAGCCGCGGCGTTCGTCTCCGGACGCTTCGCCCGCGCGGTGCAGAAGCGGCCCTGGGCGAGCAGGGCGTTGCGCGAGAACGGGTTCGAGCACTACTTCCGCCGGATCTGGTTCGACACGCACGTGCACGACGAGCTGTCGGTCGAGCTGCTGGTGGCGCACGCCGGCACCGAACGGCTGGTGTTCGGCACGAACTTCGCCGGTTGGGACTCCGGCACGGGCGACGCGCCCGCGGGCGACCTGGGGGTAACGCTCGCCGGCAACGCGGCCCGGCTCCTGCGACTCTGATCGGCATGGCCCCCGGAGGGCCGCGTTCGTCGCGTCAAGCAGCGGTAGCTGGTGCGCCATTCGGTCTAACTACGGTAACGGAATGGCAAAATCGTGCTCGTCGCCGTGTGGCCGCGCCGATGGCCGGGAACTCGCCTTTACCTGGCCGGCTTCGTCGGCCTCCAAGAACTTCGGAGACACTGTGACCGTCACTGGCATCATCACCGCGATCGTCATCGGCGCGATCATCGGCGCATTGGGCCGACTGGTCGTACCGGGGCGCCAGCCCATCCCGATCTGGCTGACCATCGTCGTCGGCATCGTCGCCGCGTTCATCGGCACCTTCATCGCCCGCGCCGTGGGCATTCCCACCGCGACCAGCGGCATCGACTGGCTCGAGCTGCTCGTGCAGGTCATCGTGGCCGCGATCGGCGTGGTCCTGGTGGCCAACCTCTACGGGCGCCGCTCCGTCCAGCGCTGACCGTCACCACCGGCCGGGCCCGCCTCCGCAAGGGGCGGGCCCGGACCCGTGTCACGACCCGGTGACGCCTCACTGAGGCTTCTTACACATCTGAACCGTTCCGGAAGCGGTGACCGGGACCTCCGATGCGGTGATCCTCGGCATGAGGAGGTGCGCGTCATGCTGAGAACACCGAACGTCGACGCGGTGCGGTCACCCGGGTGTGGTTCTGCCACCGAGGTGATCGGCCGCTCCGGGCCCGCGGGCACGGACGGACCGCACGCGCTGGACGTGACCGCGATCCGGCGTCATTTCCTGTTCCCGCAGGCGGGTCGGATCGTGACCAACAACGCGGCGAGCACGCAGCCGGCCCGCGAGCTGCTCGAGCTGTACAAGGCCCTGGCACCCGACTACGAGAACGTGCACCGCGGGCAGTCGACCGCCTCGCAGCGCACCACGAGGATGTTCGAGGCCGCCTACGACGACATCGCCCGGTTCGTGAACGCGCCGAGCCGGCGCAACGTCGTGTTGGTCCGCAACACCACCGAGGCCCACAACGCGGTCATGTACTCGATGCTGACCGAGGTGCGCGACGGCGACAACATCGTCACGACGATGATGGAGCACAACTCCAACTACGTGCCCTGGCACGCACTGTGCCGGGAGATCCTGCCGAAGCTGGGGCGTCGGGTGCAGCTGCGGATCGCCGGGTTCGACCCGGTCACCGGCGAGCTCGACCTCGCCCATCTCGACTCGTTGATCGACTCCCGCACCAAGCTGGTGTGCTGCGTCGGTGCGTCGAACTTCCTGGGGACGCGGAACCCGATCGCCGTCGTGCGCGGCATGTGCGACGCGAGCGGCTACCAGCAGCCCACCGGCGAGGTCCGCTCGCGGCTGCTCGTCGACGGCGCTCAGCTCGTGCCCGGCAGCGCCGTAGACGTCCAGCAGCTCGACGTGGACTACCTGTCGTTCTCGTTCCACAAGATGCTGGCGCCCTTCGGCGTCGGTGCTCTGATCGTCAAGGAACACCTCCTCGCGGCGTCGGCACCGTTCCTCTACGGCGGTGACATGATCGCCGAAGGCCAGGTGTTCCCCGACCGGGTCGCCTACAACGTGCTCCCCTGGAAGTTCGCAGCCGGCACCCCGGACGTGCTGGGCACGATCGTGTCGGGACAGGCACTGCGCATGACGCTGGACCTGAGCCTGACCCCGGACCGGGCGCACTGGTTCGCGGGCGACGAGCCGATCGAACGCGACGACGTCGAGTGGGCCATGGGCCGCATCGCGGCGTGGAACCGGACACTCGTCGGGCGGGCCCTCGACCAGCTCGCCGAGATACCCGGCATCACGATCTACGGTCCGCGCGACCCCGACCGTCGCAGCCCGCTGGTCGCGTTCACCGTGGCCGGGCACGATCCGGTACACCTGGCACGGGCACTGAACATCGTCGGCGTCGAGTCCCGGGCCGGCTGCCACTGCGCGACCCTGGCCCACCGCGCCCTCCACCTCGACCCACCGGCCAGCTGCCGGCTCAGCTTCACCTTCTACAACACCCTCGACGAGGTCGACCAGGCCGTGGACGCGCTGCGGACGATCGTGTCCGCACGGAGCCGGTCCCGGCCCGCGAGCCGCGCGCTGCCGCGGCCGCGGCCGGTCCTACCGGGAAGGCCCGTCGGCGCCCTGCCGGACGATCACACGTCTCGGTAGTCCCAGTACTCGGTGAACACCTGCGGACGCGTCATGACGCCTCGTGCCGGATCCACACGGTCTTCGCGTTGACGAACGAGCGTGGGCCGAACTGCGCCAGCTCACGGCCGTAGCCGGAGTTCTTCGCGCCGCCGAACGGGACCTCGGGCGTCGACTCGGTGATGTGGTTGATGTAGATCATCCCGGTCTCGACCTCGTTCACGAACCGCTCCTGCTCGGCCGGGTCGCGGGTCCACGCGCTGCCGCCCAGGCCGAACGCCGAGTCGTTGGCGATGCGGATCGCGTCGTCCACGTCGCGGGCCCGGAAGAGCAGCGCGACCGGCCCGAAGAACTCCTCGCGATGGGCGACCGAGCCGTCGGGGATGTCGGTGAGGACGGTCGGCGGGTAGAACGCCCCCGGACCGCCGAGCGGCTTGCCGCCGGTGAGCAGCCGGGCCCCCGCGGCGACGCTGTCGCGCACCTGCTGGTCGATCGTCTCGACGGCATCGGCGGAGGCGAGCGGCCCCATGTCGGTGTCGCCGTCCATCGGATCCCCGACGACGAGCGCCTCCATCCGTTCCACGAGCAGGCGCTCGAACTCGTCGGCGACCTGTTCGTGCACGATGAAGCGCTTGGCGTTGATGCAGGACTGCCCGTTGTTCAGGGTGCGGGACCGCACCGCGTTCGTGACCGCCTCGTCGAGCCCCGCCGAGGGCATCACGATGAACGGGTCGCTGCCGCCGAGCTCCAGCACGCTGGTCTTGACGTTCTGGCCGGCGCGCGCGGCGAC
The DNA here is from genome assembly GCA_038320445.1 of Mycobacteriales bacterium. Lineage (GTDB taxonomy): Bacteria > Actinomycetota > Actinomycetes > Mycobacteriales > Pseudonocardiaceae > Pseudonocardia. The sequence goes on along the minus strand of JBBQEF010000137.1, from coordinate 7,707 downwards.
CTGGCGGCCGGCGGGCTCGCTGCCGGTCAGCGTCACGGCGCGGACGCGCTCGTCGTCGACGATCCCCTCGATCTTCTTCGACGAGATCAGCAGCGTCTGGAAGCAGCCCTCGGGGAAGCCCGCGCGGCGCAGGACGTCCTCGATGGCGAGCGCCACCTGCGGGACGTTCGACGCGTGCTTGAGCAGCCCGACGTTGCCGGCCATCAGCGCCGGGGCGGCGAAGCGCAGCACCTGCCAGTACGGGAAGTTCCACGGCATGATCGCCAGCACCGGGCCGAGCGGCTCGTAGCGGGTGAACACCCGCGCACCCTCGACCTCGTGGGGGTGGTCGGCGAGGATCTCCTCGGTGTGGTCGGCGTACCAGCGGCAGCCCTTCACACACTTCGCCACCTCCGCCTGTGCCGCGGCGAACGTCTTGCCCATCTCGAGCGTCGCGATGCGGGCCAGCTCGTCGGTCTCGGTCTCGAAGATGTCGGCGGCGCGTCGCAGCATGGCCGCCCGGTCGGCGTAGGTCGTCCGCCGAAAGCTGCGGAACGCGTCCGCTGCCGCCTGCAGCTTCTGCTGCACCTCGTCGTCGGTGAGCTCGTCGAACTCCCGCACCGTCTCGCCCGTCGCCGGGTTGATCGTCGCAATCGCCATGACCTGGGCCTACCCGCGACGCCCGGCCGGCAATCGTCACGCCTGCGTGTCCGTACCGGCAGGAGGTGTAGAGAGGTCACCCGAACGGGTAGATGCCTGGAATGACCGGTTACGGCTTCCACGCCTCCCACGGGCAGGTCCATCCCAGCGTGCTGCTGGCCGACCCGTTCGTCGACGCCTTCGGCGCCACGGTGCTCCCGCAGCTCCGGAGCGCCGCATGAGGATGACGCAGACCTCGGACCTCTGGTGGAAGAACGCCGTCGTCTACTGCCTCGACGTCGAGACGTTCGCCGACGGCGACGGGGACGGCTGCGGCGACTTCCGCGGGCTGATCCAGAACATCGACCACCTCGCCCGGCTCGGGGTCACCTGCCTGTGGCTGATGCCGTTCTACCCGACGCCCGACCGCGACGACGGCTACGACATCACCGATTTCTACGGCGTCGACCCGCGGCTGGGCACGGCCGGCGACGTCGTCGAGCTGGTGCGCACCGCGCGCGACCGCGGCATGCGGGTCATCGCCGACCTGGTCGTCAACCACACCTCCGCGAAGCACCCCTGGTTCCAGGACTCGCGCAGCTCGCCGGACGCGCGCCACCGCGACTGGTACGTCTGGCGTGACGAGAAGCCGGCCGACGGCGACGAGGGGGTGGTGTTCCCGGACCAGGAGACCAGCCTGTGGCAATACGACCGCACCGCGAAGCAGTACTACCTGCACCAGTTCTACAAGCACCAGCCCGACCTCAACGTCGCGAACCCCGAGGTGCGCGACGAGATCGCCCGCATCATGGGCTACTGGATGGAGCTCGGACTGTCGGGCTTCCGGGTGGACGCCGTGCCGTTCCTGCTGCAGACGACCGGCCCTGACGATGCCGCGAGGCTGCCCGACCCCCACGACTATCTCGCCGACCTCTCCGCGTTCCTGCGCCGCCGCAACGGCGAGGCGGTGCTGCTCGGCGAGGTCAACCTGCCCTACCCGGACACGATGCCGTTCTTCGGCGCGCGCGACGGCGGCGGCTCCACCGACGAGCTGACGATGTGCTTCGACTTCATCGGCATGCAGCAGATGTACCTGTCACTGGCCCGCGCCGACGCCGAGCCGCTCGCGAACGCGCTGCGTCAGCGCCCCGACCCGCCCGAGGACGGGCACTGGGCCACGTTCGTGCGCAACCACGACGAGCTGACGCTGGACAAGCTCACCGACGCCCAGCGGCAGGAGGTGTTCGCCGCGTTCGGCCCCGACGAGGACATGCAGGTCTACGGGCGTGGGCTGCGGCGGCGGTTGCCGTCGATGCTGGGCGGCGACCTGCGCCGGATCCGGATGGTCTACAGCCTGCTGTTCGCCCAGCCGGGCACGCCGGTTCTCTTCTACGGCGAGGAGGTCGGCATGGTCGAGGACCTCAGCCTGCCCGGACGGTTCGCCGTGCGCAGCGACATGGACTGGGCGGCCGTGCGGGACCAGGCACGCGACCCGGAGTCGCTGCTGTCCTGGATCCGGCTGCTCGTGGAGAGCTACCGGGCCTGCCCCGAGCTGGCGTGGGGGACCTACACGGTGCTCGACCCGGGCCCGGACGCGCGTCCGGTGCTCGCGCACCGGTGCGACGACCCCGGCGGCGCGACCGTCGTGGCGATGCACAACCTGGCCGACACCGAGGTGGCCGCGGCGCCGCTGCTGGCGGACCTGGCGGGCCGGCGGCTCGTCGACGTCCTCGACGCCTCGGCGGAGCCGGCTGTCGTGGACGCAGAGGGCCGGCTCTCCGTCACCCTGCCGCCGTACGGCTGCTGCTGGCTGCGCACGGCATGAGCCGCCTCACGGTCGTTCCCGCGCCGCCTCCCGATCCCCGGTGCTGCCGGGCGGCGTCGAGCGGCACGGCCCCGAGCCTGCGTCGGGGACCGGCGCCGCAGCGCACGAGGCGGGCCTGGACCGTGGTCACGGTCCAGGCCCGCCTCGGAGCGGGGTCCGCCCTTACATATTGAATACGTTATTTGCGGCGTCCTTCACCTTCTCGCCCGCCTGCTTGACGTTGCCGGAGGCCTGGTCGGCCTTGCCCTCGGCCTCGAGGCTCTGGTCGTCGGTCGCCTTGCCGGCGCCCTCCTTGGCCTTGCCCTTGAGCTCTTCACCCTTGTTGTCGATCTTGTCGTCGAGTCCCACAGCGCCGGCTCCTCACTTCGTTTGGCGGCGATCGCTCGCGTTCCACGACGCGACGCCGATAGCAGGGGTTGCCCCATCGCGGTGCGTGTCAAACGGTCCGGTCGTCTGCCGGTCGGTCAGGGCAGGCGGCGCGCCCGTTGGTCCACACCGGCGCGGCCGTACGGGTAGTCGGACACGACCGGGGCGCTGATCTCGGTGAGGAGCTCGGTCTCCTTCTCGGTGAGGTGCAGGTCGGACGCTCCCAGGTTGTCCTCGAGCTGCTCGACGGTGCGGGCCCCGAGGATGACCGAGGTGACGGCCTGCCGGCCGGCCACCCACGCCAGTGCGACCTGCGACATCGTCACCCCGCGCCCGTCGGCGACCTGGCGCACGCTGTCGATCACCTGCCAGGTGCGTTCCTGGGCGTTGCGAGGTCCGTAGGCCTCCATCCCGCGCTCGGGGTCGTCGCCGAGCCGGGTGGATCCGGTCGGGTTCGCGTCGCGGCGGTACTTGCCGGTGAGCCACCCTCCGGCCAGCGGCGACCAGGGCAGGATCCCGATGCCCTCGTTGCGACACACCTCGACCAGTTCGAACTCGATGTCGCGGACGAGCAGGTTGTACTGGGGCTGCAGGGACACGATCGGTGTCAGGTTGCCGAACCGGGTGAGCAGAGCAGCCTTCTGCAGCTGCCACCCGACGAAGTTGCTGACTCCGGCGTAGCGAATCTTCCCGGCCCGCACGGCCTCGTCGAGGAACGCGAGGGTCTCCTCGATCGGGGTCAGCGGGTCCCAGGCGTGGGCCTGGTAGAGATCGAGGTGGTCGACCTGCAGCCGGCGCAGGCTGGCCTCCAGCGCGCGGGACAGGTGGCTGCGGCTGAGCCCCACGTCGTTGGGCCCGGTGCCCATCGGAAACCGGCCCTTTGTCGCGATGACCAGGCCGTCACGTACGCCCGGCCGGGCGGTCAGCCAGCGGCCGATGATCTCCTCGGAGGCGCCACGGCCGTAGACGTCGGCGGTGTCGACCATGGTGCCGCCCGCCTCGACGAACCGATCCAGCTGGGCGTGCGCGACCTGCTCACTGCTCTCCTGGCCGAAGGTCATCGTCCCCAGGCACTGGGTCGACACGACGGTGCCGGTCTTGCCCAAGGTGCGGTACTGCATGCGGTCCTCCCGGTCTGTGTTGCCGCCGCCCACTCTGGTCGGCGTGCGGGCGGACCGCTACTCCAGGCGTACGTCAGCGAGCTCGCTCGCCTGCTGCCGCTCCGGAGGTGGCGGTCACCTCGTCACCAGCAGGTCGGTGTCGAGCTCGCCGTCGACGGTCTGGCGGGCGATCTCGGTCAGGCGGAGGTTGTTGGCGCGAGCGAAGTGGCGCAGCCGGGCGAACGCCTCGTCCATCCCCACCCCGAGGCGCTGGGAGATGACACCCTTGGCCTGTTCGATGACGACCCGACCGTTCAGTGCGGTCTGGAGCTGCTCGTTGACGACCTCGCCGCGGCGGATGGCGCGTTCCTGCAGGATGCCGATCGTCGCGACGTCGGCCAGTGCCTGACCCAGCGCCAGAGCGTCGTCCGACAGCGGCCCGGGCCGGCGGTGGAACAGGTTCATTGCCCCGATGGCCTGTCCGCGCAGTCGCAGGGGGATCGCGTGCACCGAGGCGAACGTGCCGGCGTCCTCGACGGCCGCGACGAACCGCGGCCACCGATCTGCCATCCGGGCGAGGTCGGGAACGCGGACCTGCGCGACGGTTTCGAACGCCTCCAGGCAGGGGCCCTCTTCGCACTGCACCTGCAACAGCTCGATCGTCTGGGCGTCGTCGCTCGACGCGGAGACCGGGCGCAGCAGGCGGCGGGCGTCACCGAGCAGGATCCCGGCGGCATCCGCGGCCAGCAACGTGACGGCGTGGGCCACGAGTCGGTCGAGCAGGTCGATGATGTCGTAGTCGTCGACCAGTGTGTCGGCGAGCTGGACGAATGCCTGGCTGACCTGCTGTTCGTGTCGTGGACGGCGCATGGCATTCCCCTTTCTCTGAAGTACCGCATCGGTCTACGTCGGGTTCTCTGTGAACACCAGCGTCCGGTCCACCACATCGCGGGCCACGTCGATCAGCAGGCGCTGGTGCACGAAGGCGTGTGCCCGCAGCCGGGCCAGCGCGTCGGCGGCGCCGATCCCCAGCTGGGCGATGACCATCCCGGTGGCCTGGTGGACCTCGGCCCGGTGGGCCAACGCGTGGTCGAGCCACGCCGCGGCGGTGGTGCCGTGATCGCCGTCGTCGTCGCTGCCGGGCGCGGTGCGCTGGCCGAGGAGCATCAGCGCTGCGGTGTCGGCGGCCGCGAGGGCGTCGTGCCACTGGGTCGTGCTCAGCCCACCGGGCGTGCACCGGTAGAGATCGAGCACCCCGAGGTTGACCGCACCCCACTGCAACGGCAGCGCGAACAGTGCCCCCACGGTCGTCTGCTCGGCGACCGCGGCGGCGAAGATCGGCCACCGCGCAATCTCGGTGCTGTGGTGCAGATCGGGGACCAGGACGGGGTTCCCGGTGACCGCAGCCTCCATGCAGGCACCCTCGTTCAGGGTGAACTGGAGATCCTCCAACAGCTCCGCGGTGGCGTCGGTGGCCCACAACGTCTCGCGCGACGCGGTCGCGGTGAGCAACGAGATCGCTGCGCCGTCCACGTCGAGGCCGTCCATGCACGCCTGGCAGATCTGTTGGGCGAGGGCGTGGTCGTCGGAGCCGTCCCGGATGATGCCCAACAGCGTGCGGGTGACCGTGCCCAGATCAGCCATCGCGATCACCGCGCGACACGTCGTGGCGCGTCCTGGTGAGCACGACGGAGCCCCTGGGCACGGCCATGGTCGCGATCCCCGCTCCGGAGCAGCTAGGCCCGATGGACCGTCCGACGTGGCCATCGGGCGAAGCGGACGCGACGGGGACCTCGATCGGGCACCGACGGTGCGCTCACCGTAGCGGTGCCTACCGACGCTTGCGCCACGGCCGCTCCGAGACCGGAGGTGGTCACTGCTCCGGTGGCCGGGCACGGTCGTCGAACTGCCGCATCACGTAGGCGAGCTGGGCGCGGAAGCTCGGGGCATCGGGCAGTCCGGCGAGGGTCTCGCCGACGACGTCACGCTCGATGGACGCGGAGAAGACCCTGGCGCCCGATCCGGTGCGCTCGACGAGAACCCGGCGCAGATCGTGCGGATCGCGTCGACGTGTGAGCAGCCCCAGCCGTTCGAGGCGCCCGACCGTGCGTCCCATGGTCTGCTCCTCCACGCGGGCGTGGCCGGCGAGCTCGCGCTGGCTCAACGGCCCGGACTCCAGGAGCGCGAGCACGGTGAACCCGGCCTGGGTGAGGTCGAACCGGCGGAGGTGCTCCGCGAAGTGGTGCTCGACGACGTGGGCCGCGGTGATCAGGAGCCGGGCCAGCGGCCACTGTTCGGGATCGTCCACGGTCCTCCGCCCTGTGTGGTTGCGATTGCTCAGCCTACTGTGCAAATATTGCTCAGTAAGCTTAGTATCGTCGCGAGGAGAGCCGGATGTCCGAGAACGAGAAGCGGGACTGCGTCGTCGTGGGCGCGGGGCCCGGCGGGGCGGTCCTCGCCTACCTGCTCGCCCGGGCCGGCGCGAGGGTGACCCTCCTGGAGTCGCGGTCCGATTTCGCCCGCCGGTTCCGGGGCGACACGCTCTCGCCCGCGGTGATGGAGTACCTCGACGCGCTGGGGCTGGCCGAGGAGGTCATGTCCCAGCCGCACGCGACGGCTGACGCTTTCACCTGGCACGCCCCGGACACCGACTACCGCATCGCCGACTACTCCACGTCCAGCTCGCGCTACCCGTTCTACGTGCTGTTCCCCCAGACCCGCCTGCTGGAGATGCTCACCCGCAGGGCGGCCGAGTTCCCCGGATTCCGTCTGGAGCTCTCGGCGAAGGTCAACGGCCTGGTCGTCGACCCGGCCGGCCGGGTTCAGGGGGTCCGCTATCGCGACGCCCACGGCGACGCGAAGGAGATCCGGACTCCGCTGGTCGTCGGGGCGGACGGCCGCTTCTCCCAGACCCGCCGGCTCGGCGGCTTCGCCACCGAGGAGCTCGGGGCGGGTCTGGACATCCTGTGGTTCGAGGTCCCGCGCGACGCCGACCAGGACCCGGAGCTGTCCGGTCTGGACTACTTCTCGGCACCGGGTCGTGCGCTGGTGGCGCTGGGCCAGGGTGCGACCTGGCAGCTGGGCTACGTCATCCCCACCGGCACCGTCGCGGAGGCCCGCGCGGAAGGGATCGGGGCCGTGGTCGAGTTGATGCGGGACCGGTTGTCCTGGCTCGGGGACCGGATCGCCGACCTGACCGACGTCAACCAGTTGACCCTGCTGAACGTCCGGATCACGCGCCTGCCGAGCTGGTACCGCCCCGGGCTGCTGCTCATCGGCGATGCCGCGCACGTCATCTCACCGGTCGGGGGCAACGGCATCAACATCGCCATCGCGGACGCGGCGGACGCGGGGAACACGCTCGCCGACGTGCTCGTCGGCTCCTTCGACCGGGACGCCGACGCGCTGGATCGGGCCCTCGACGAGGCCGCGGCCGCGATCGAGCGGCGCCGCCGGGTCGTGTCCGACGCCGAACAGCAGTCCCAGGTCCGCGCCGAAGCGGGCAGCCTCGCCCGGCTGCGCCGCCGGGACCCGCGGCCGGTCGTGCCGCTCCGGCTGATCGCCGCCGTTCCGGCGCTGGCCCGGTGGACCGGGCGTCGGTCCTCGACAGGGATCGCCGTGCCCCCTCCCAGCAGCGAGATCCTGGCCGGGTACCCCGGACCACCCCGCGCGCGCGTTCTGTGACCTGCGCTCGCGTTGCTACGCGCGCGTGGTGAGGCAACACGCGCGCCGCCCGAACGGCCTGCGGCAGGTGATCTACGCGTGACCCCAGGTGTGCACCGGCTCGTTGGTGTGCAT
>JBBQEF010000136.1:0-14278 GCA_038320445.1 Mycobacteriales bacterium | reverse complement strand
CATCGCGGCCGGGCGCACCGACCTCACGGCCTCGGCGGGCCGGGCGTCGTTCCTCGCCGACGTCCGGGTGGTCGACCAGGCCGGCGCCGACTGCCCGCCCGGCGAGCGCGGCGAGGTGCGGTTCCACACGCCGTACACCATGCGCGGCTACCACCGGAACCCGGAGAAGACGGCGGAGACGCTGGTCGACGGCTGGGTGCGCTCCGGCGACGTCGGCACCTTCGACGACGAGGGCTACCTCTACATCGTCGACCGGATGAAGGACCTGATCATCCGGGGTGGCTACAACATCACGCCGTCGGAGATCGAGCGGGTGCTCTACGCGCACCCGGCCGTGATCGAGGCGGCGGTGGTCGGCGTGCCCGACCGGGAGTGGGGCGAGGCGGTGCTCGCGGCCGTCGCCGTGCGGGCCGGGTCGACCGTCGACCAGGAGGAGCTGCGGGCGCACTGCCGGGCCGCCGGGCTGCCCAGCATCAAGATCCCGGAGCGGGTGCTGACGATGGACTCACTGCCCAAGAATGCGGTGGGCAAGATCGCGAAGCGGTCGGTCGTCGAGATCGCGACCGGCACGAGGTAGGGAGACGACGTCGATGGAGACCGATCTGGACGGGCGGGTCGCGATCGTGACCGGCGCGAGCCGCGGGCTGGGAAGGGCCGCCGTCGAGGCACTGGTGGGCGAGGGCGTGCGCGTGCTCGCCGCCGCCCGCACGCGGCCGGCGCTGGAGAAGCTGCGGGCGGGCAGCCCCGAGCGGATCGCGATCGCGACCGTCGACGTGCGCGACGCGGGCGAGGTCGACGCGCTCGCGGACGCGGCCGTGCGGGAGTTCGGCCGGCTCGACATCGTCGTGAACAACGCCGGCATCGCGCCGGCGGGGCGGTTCGTCGACCAGCCGCTGGAGGAGTGGGACGAGGTGTTCGCCGTCAACGTCCGGGCGCCCTCGGTGCTCGCGCGCGCCGCCGGACGGCACTTCCTGGCCCAGCGGTCGGGCAAAGTGATCAACGTGGCGAGCACGTCCGGCATCACCGGCAAGCCGATGCTCGTGTCGTACTCCGCGTCGAAGGGGGCGCTGGTCCAGTTCACCAAGGCGCTGGCCGGGGAGTGGGCGCGATTCGGCGTGCAGGTCAACGCGATCGCGCCGGGCGCGTTCGAGACCGAGGCGCAGTCGGCGGTGCTGGAGTCACCGGAGATCCTGGAACGGCGGCTGCGCAAGATCCCGGCGGGCCGGATGGGCGCCGCCGCGGAGTTCGGGCCGCTGGTCTGCTACCTCGCCTCGCCGCTCTCGGACTTCATGACGGGCTCGGTCGTGGTCATCGACGGGGGAGAGGTCGCCAAGCTGTGATCGTCGACGGGCACACCCACGTCTATCCCGACCGCGTGGCGCAGAGGGCGATCGCCGGTTCCCCGGCCGACCTGAAGCGCTACGGCGACGGCACCGTCGCGAGCCTCACCGAGGTGATGGCGGCCGCCGGCGTTGATCGCTCGGTGTGCCTCGGCATCGCCAACGGCCCCGATCGCGTCGCCAACGCGAACCGGTTCGCCGGCACGCTTCCCCGCGACCGGTTCGTCGGCTTCGGGTCCGTGCACCCCGGGCTGTCCCCCGAGGAGAACCTCGCGAGCCTGCGTGCGCACGGGCTGAAGGGCGCCAAGGTGCACCCGATGTTCCAGGACCTGCGCCTCGACGACCCGCGGCTGCTCGCCACCCTCGACGCGATGTCGGGTGAGTTCGCCGTGATCGTGCACGTCGGCGCGGCCGGCACGGACCCCGGCGACCGGTGCAGCCCCGCGATGCTGGCCGAGATCGTCCGGCAGTTCCCGCGCCTGGACCTGATCGCCTGCCACTTCGGCGGCTACCGGCGTTTCGAGGAAGCCGCCGAGGTCGTCGTCGGGCTGCGCGTGCACCTCGACACGTCCTGGCCGCCGTCGCTCGCCACGCTCGCGCCCGAGCGGGTGCGGGCGGTGATCGAGAAGCACGGCCCGGAGCGGATCGTCTTCGCCTCCGACTGGCCGATGGCCGATCCCGCGGCCGAGATCAGGGCGGTCCGCGCGCTCGGGCTTCCCGACGGCGACACGGACGCGATCCTCGGGGGCAACCTCGTGCGCCTGCTGGGGCTCGGGGCGTGACACGGCGGGTCGCGCTCGTCACCGGCAGCGGCCGCGGCATCGGCCGCGCGATCGCCGAACGCCTGGCCGCCGACCACGACGTCGTGGTGCACGGGCGCCGTGACGCCGGGGCGGCGGAGGAGACGGCGCAGGTGCTCCGGGGGAAGGGTGCCGAGACCGTCGTCGTGGTGGGCGACCTCGGTGATCCCGTGCAGGTCGCGCACCTCGCGGAGGTCGTGCTGGAGCGCTTCGGCCGCGTCGACACCCTCGTCGCGAACGCGGCGTCCACGGCGTTCCGGCCGCTCACCGACGTCGGCGGGCGCCACAGCCGGATGACGTTCGCGACCGTGGTCGACAGCCTCGTCGAGCTCGTGCACCGGCTCGCGCCCGCGATGGGCACCGGCGGCCGCATCCTCACGATCGGCGGGCTCGACGCCCGGTTCGCCCAGGCCGGGCACGGGCTGCTGGGCGGGGCGAAGGCCGCGCTGGAGGCGCTCACACGCTCCTGGGCGGTCGAGCTGGGCCCGCGGGGCGTCACGGCGAACACGATCGTCCCCGGCCCGGTGCTCACCGACTCGCTCGAGACCTACCTGAACGGTCGGGAGGACGTGCGCGCGCTGCTCGTGGACCACACCCCGGTCGGGCGGCTCTGCACGCCCGGCGACGTCGCCGGCGTCGCCGCGTTCCTCGTGTCGCCCGCCGCGGCGATGATCTCCGGCCAGGTGCTCACCGTGGACGGCGGGATCAGCGCGCAGGGTGGGCCGTGGGGCGCGATGCGGGACCTCTGGTGAGAAGGGCAGCCCCCACCGTCAAACAAGGGTCATAGTATACATTGACGGCGGCCGTGGGAAGGCGGTTGACTACGAAGCTGTCTGGCCGCGGAGGTCTCGACGACGGACCGGGAGAAGCGCATGCGGGAGTGGACGGCGCCGCCGCACATCGCGACGATGACGAAGATCGCGAACTACCGGGAGATCGACGAGATCCTCCGTTCCCACGACTTCCGGCAGGGATCGCACACGGAGAGCTTCCCCCTGTTCGGCGGCTCGCTGCTCCTGCTCGACGGCCCCGACCACCGCGAGCGGCGGCGGCTGGAGAACCCGCTGTTCGACCGGTCGGCGCTGATCTACTACGACCACACGGCGCTCAACCCCGTCGTCGAGCAGATGGTGCGGGACTGCTTCGACGCCGCGGGGCAGGACGGCCGCGTGAAGGTCGACCTCGTCCCGCTCGTCCGCGCGATGCTGCACCGGATCGCCGCCGTCACCACCGGGATCGACGGCGTCGACACGCCGGAGCGCACCGATCGGTTCCGCTGGTTCCTCGAGCAGCTGGGTGCGGCGGCCACCGTCGAGTGGTCGACCGACGACCACGACACCGTGCTGGCCAACGGCATGCGCCAGCGTGCCGCGTTCGTCGAGGAGTTCTTCGGGCCGTCGGTGGCGCGCCGCAAGCAGCTCGTCGCGGAACACCGAGCGGGCACGGTGCCCCGCGAGGACCTGCCGGTCGACCTGCTGACGCTGCTGTTCCTGCACTGGGACCCCGAGTGGGACGACGAGCTGCCGCTGCGGGAGGCGACGCTGTTCCTCGTCGCGGCGACGCAGACCACCACGCACACGCTGCCGCACGTGATCGTCCACCTCGAGGAGTGGATGCGCGACCATCCCGAGGACGCCGGCAAGCAGCACGATCCCGGCTTCCTGCGGTTGCTGGTCAACGAGTCGCTGCGGCTGCACCAGCCGGCGCCGACGCTGCTGCGCTACGCGACGAACCCCGTCACACTGGCGTCCAGACGCGAGGTCTCCGCGGGGGAGCGGGTCGCGCTGCTGTTCACGCCCGCCAACCGCGACACCTCGGTGTTCGGCCCGGACGCCGATCGGTTCAACCCCTACCGCGAGGCGACGACCGGCGGTGTACGGCCGTGGGGCCTGACGTTCGGCGGCGGCGCGCACGTCTGCGTGGGCCGGCCGCTGGTCACGGGGCTGGCCAAGCGCGACGGCGAGCATCCGACCGAGGGCACGATGCTGCGGATCCTGCGGGCGCTCTACGCCGCCGGGGTCGAGCTCGACCCCACCGACCCGCCGGTGGAGAACGCGTCGACCACCCAGGACAGCTACTCGAGCATGCCCGTCGTGCTGTCGGTGCGGCCCGGCGCCCGGTGATCGCGGCGGAGGCGACGTGACGGCGACCGACACCCCGCTCGCCGAGCTCGAGGCGTTCGCGACGGGCACCACGGCACCCGACCCGTACCCGATCTTCGCGCGGCTCCGCGAGCGGACGCCCGTGGTGTGGAGCGAGGTGCTGCAGGCCTGGCTGGTGACGCGCTGGGCGGATGTCACCCGCTGCTTCAAGGAGCCGGAGCGCTTCGGGCCGGTGGCGGCGGGCGCGGGCAGCAGCGCGATCTACGGCCGCACCATCCTGCACATGACCGGCGACGAGCACCGGCGCAAGGCGGCCATCGTCGCGCGGCGGATCCGCAACCGCCGGGAGCTGCGCGGCACGCTGCGTGACCGCATCACGGCCATGGTCGCCGAGTTCGCCGCCGACCTGCCCGCGGCGCCCGATCCCGTCGACATCCGGGCGGCGCTGACCACCCCGCTGCCGCTCACCGTGATCGCCGAGCTGATGACGATGCACGAGGCGGTGAACTTCCCGCAGTGGTACCACGACCTGGCGAACGCGAGCGTCTCCAACGTCTCCCGCGACCCCGCGGTGCACGCCCGAGGGGTGCGGGCCAAGGAGGAGATCGACGCGTGGCTCGACCCGGCGATCGCCCGCAAGCGCGCCGAACCGACCGACGACCTGCTCTCGGACCTGTGCACCGTCGAGTACGAGGGCCAGCGCCTCGCCGACGCCGAGGTCAGGAGCAACACGGCGTTCTTCCTCGCCGCCGGCATCGAGACGACCGACCGGGCGCTGGTCAACCTCCTCGGCGCCCTGATCCGGCTGCCCGAGCAGTGGGACCGGCTCCGGGCGGACCCGGCGCTCGTGCCGTCGGCGGTCGCGGAGATCCTGCGCTGGAAGGCCCCCGTGCAGGGGTCGGTGCGCCAGGCCCTCGCCGAGGTCGAGCTGGGTGGCATGCCCGTGCGGGTGGGGGAGAAGCTGATCCTGCTGCTGGGCGCCGCCAACCGCGACGAGGAGGTGTTCCCCGACCCCGACACGTTCGACGTCGGGCGCTTCGCGGCCACCGCCGACCCGCAGTTCACCCCGGCGGGGCCGCTGCGCGCCTTCGGTGGCGGGGAGCACACCTGCACCGGGTCACTGCTGGCGAAGCTGGAGATGGAGCTGGCGGTCGAGCACCTGCTCGCGACCGTCGAGCGGATGGAATTCGCCGGCGACCCGCCGGTGGACCGGGGATTCATGCTTCGCTCGGCCCCCGAGCTGCACCTGCTCCTGCACACCACCTGAGCGCGAGACACGGAGGTTTCCACGTGGGCCGATTGGCCGGGAAGAGGGTGCTGATCACCGGCGCCGGGTCGGGCATCGGCCGCGGGGCGGCGGTGCGGTTCGGCGCGGAGGGCGCGTCGGTGGTCTGCGCCGACCGCGACCTGCCCGGTGCCGAGGCGACCGTCGCCCTCATCGAGAAGGAGGGTGGCACAGCGCGGGCCTGCCTGGCCGACGTCGCCGTGGAGGCCGACGCCGAGCGGATGGTCGCCGAGACCGTTGCCGCGTTCGGCGGGCTCGACGTGCTCTACGCCAACGCCGGCATCGCGGGCGTCGGCACCGGTGCCGACACGTCGCTGGCCCACTGGGAGCGGGTGATCGGCGTCAACCTGACCGGCGTGTTCCTCTCCGACAAGCACGCCCTGCGGCAGATGCTCGTGCAGGGCACCGGTGGGTCGATCGTCAACCAGGCCAGCGTCGGCGGGCTCGTCGGCGTCGCGGGGATCGCGCCCTACGCCGCGGCCAAGGCCGGGGTGATCGGACTGACGCGGCAGCTCGCTGTCGAGTACGGGCCGTCGTCGATCCGGGTCAACGCGATCTGCCCCGGAACGGTGCCGACCCCGCTCGTGCTGAGCACCTACGCCGAGCGCGGCGGCTACGGCACCGGCACGGGCGAGACGCCGGCGGAGGTGCTGGGGCTGCAGCGGGCCCGCCGGTTCCCGCTGGGACGGCTCGGCACCGAGGACGACGTCGCCTGGGCGGCGGTCTACCTGGCCTGCGACGAGTCCACCTGGGTCACGGGCCAGGTCTGGGCGGTCGACGGCGGGATGACGGCGGCGTGAGCACGCCGGCCGCCACCCGCATGAGGACCCCGACGAGGAGAGGAGGCGCCGTGCGCGTCGACGTGGACCAGAAGGCCTGTGCCGGGCACGGGCAGTGCAGTGCCACCGCACCGGAGGTCTACGAGCTGGACGCCGACGGCTTCTGCCTCCCGGTGGGCAGCGTGCCGGAGGGGGCCGAGGAGCAGGCCAGGGAAGGCGCTGCGGCGTGCCCCGAGTACGCGATCACGGTGGTCGAGTGAGCACGCCGGGCCGGATCGACCTCGGCGGCAAGGTCGCCGTGGTCACGGGCGCGGGTCAGGGGCTCGGCGCCGCGACCGCGGAGCTGTTCGCCGAGCTGGGCGCCACCGTCGTCGTCCTCGACGTCGACGGGCCGGCCGCGCGGAAGACCGCCGAGGCGTGCGGCGGGCTGGCGGTCGAGGCCGACGTGACCTCCGTCGTCGCCGTGCGGGCCGCGGCCGACGCGGTCCGCGAGGCGCACGGACGCTGCGACGTGCTGGTCAACAACGCGGGCGTGGTGATGTTCGAACGGCTGGAGGACGTCGACCCGGCCGAGTGGGACCGGCTCGTCGCCGTGAACCTGCGCGGTCCGTTCCTGTGCACCCAGGCCTTCGGCGCGATGATGCGCGCGCAGCGGTCGGGCAGCATCGTCAACATCGCGTCGGTGGCGGGCACGACCCCGCAGGCGTTCAGCGGGCCCTACTCGGCGACGAAGGCCGGCGTGGAGATCCTGGCCCGGCAGGTCGCGGTCGAGTGGGGCCGCCACGGCATCCGCGCCAACTCCGTGAGCCCGGGCATCATGCGCACCCCCATGGCGGACCGCTTCCTCGTCGACCCGGAGGTCCGCCACGCCAGGGAGCGGATGCTCGCGACCGGCCGGATCGGGCACCCGCTGGAGGTGGCGAGCGTCGTGGCGTTCCTGGCCAGCGACGCCGCGAGCTACGTGACGGGGCAGAACCTGCACGTCGACGGCGGGCTGCTACAGATGGTGGTCCGGCTGCTGCCCCGGCCGGGGACCATCCAGGACGAGGAGGACGCGCGCCCTACATCCGGGTGAACAGCACCGGGAACATCGCGTACGAGTCGTGGAAGCTCGACTCCGTCTTCTGCGGCATGTCGTCGGGCACCAGCGTGATCCCGGCGCCGTAGAGCGCGGCGAGCAGCGTGACCATCGTGCCGTCGGTGCCCGAGTCGTCGTCGACCCGGCTCGACAGCCCGGTGACCAGCGTCCGCCCGAGGCAGATGTGGCTGCCCGCGCCGAAGGTCAGCCCCCACGGCCGGCGCCGGTCGGGTGGCTCCCGGAAGGGGTTGAACTCCTCGGCGTCCGGGCCGAACAGCGCGGTGTCACGGTTGGCCGGCACGAACATCAGCACGATCCGCTCGCCCTCGTGGAACCGTCGTCCGCTGGACAGCGTGACGTCCCGCGTCGCGAAGCGGAGCAGGGTGGGGGCCGGCTGGTGCAGCCGCAGCGTCTCGACGGCGGCGAGGCGGAGGAACTCCGGGTCGGCCGTCCGCGGCGCGTCCCCGGGATGGCAGGCGACCCACTCGTGCAGGTGCATGACCACGTGCGGGAGCGCGATCGTGGTGGTCTGGATCGCGGCGACGAGGTAGAACGCGGTCTCCCGCCAGGGCAGCTCCGGATCCCATGCCGGGTCGCGGTGCAGGTGCAGCAGCGTGAGCAGGTCCGTCGGCAGGTCCTCCCGCCCGATCTCCCCGGCCCGGAAGCGGCGCACCAGCTCGGCGCGGCGCGCCTCCGACGGCAGGAGGAACTCGTCGAGGAACTCCTGCCGGTACGCGAGGCCCTCGCGGATGACCTCGTCGTGGTCGCGCACCGACCACTCGACGCTCGCGCCCTCGCCCAGCCGGGCCACCAGCTCGCGGAACCGGGTGACGCCCGCGGACGTGTCGACGCCGTCGATCCCGGTGACGCGGGCCGCGATGCGGTGCAGCATCGTCCGCACGAGCGGCACCAGGTCGATCCGGACGCCCGCTGGTGTGGGCGTCCCCTCGTTCTCCGCCATCGCCCGGCGGATCACCGGGATCAGCGCCTCCCGCTCGTAGTGCTCCAGCGCGGCCTTGGTGAACAGCCGTGCCTCGAGCCTCCTGCGGGCCCGGTGCTCGGCCCCGTCGAGGACGAGCAGCGAATCGCCGAAGAAGGGCCTGCTCTTCTGGTGCGACCCCTGGCGGAAGGCGTCCGACCGCAGGATCTCGTCGATCTCAGCGAAGTCGGAGACCTGCGGCAGGTCGGCGATCCACGGCGGGACCGTCCACTGCAGGGAGTGGGTCATCTCGGGCTCCTCCGGTCCTGGATCGTGCCCGTCGAGCAGGCCCGGCCGCTGGCCCGCCGGGCTCGACCGTTGCCCGGTACCCACGGTCCGACAAGGGTCATCATCATCCTGGAAACTGCCAGTCCTGTCAGCGGGGGAAGCGCACCGGGTAGCGGCCGAAGTGCTCGCGCGCCGAGTGGGGATCGCGCTCGGCGGGACGATCGGGGTCGGGCTCGCCGCCCGCGTCGAGAAGCGCGCCCAGCATGAGCGTGAGCGTGCCGAGCACCTGCTCGCCCTCCCCGGCGCCGTCCGCGGGCACCCCGCCGGCCAGCTCCGTGCCGATGCAGGCATGCATCCCGCCGCCGAACGCGTGACCCCACCGCGGGACGTCGGCAGGGACCACGCGGAGCGGGTCGTACTCCAGCGGGCGGTCGAACACCGACCCGTCGCGGTTGGCGCCCGCGATGTCCATGACGACGACGCTGCCCTCGGGGATCTCGGTGCCGCCACGCAGCCGGACCGGGGCCAGCGCCCGGCGCTGCGCGACCGGGCTGGCCGGGTGCAGGCGCAGCGACTCGTAGACGCAGCGCTGCAGCAGGTCCGGGGTGGTGGTGGTGCCCGGGTGGGCGGCGGCCCAGGTGAAGTGGTCGTGCGCGGCGTGGGTGAACGCGTTGGCGGTGCTGTGCGAGCCGGCCTGCAGGTAGAATGCGCACTCGCGGCGCAGGACGTCGTCGTCGAGGCCGAGCTCGGCCCGGTTGCGCAGCAGCGCGGTGAGCACGTCGTGCGGCAGCTCGTCCTCGGTGACCGCGCCGGCCTCGAACCGCTCCAGCAGCGCGCGCCTGCGGGCGATCGAGGGCTGCAGGAAGATCGCGTCGAACTCGTCGAGCGCGGCCTGCACCTCGGCGCGGACCTCGGCGGGGTCGCGCGTGGAGTGGACCAGGGTGGCTCCCTCGCTGAACTTCCTGGCGAAGCGGTACAGGTCATCGGTCTCCGCGTCGCTGCCCGTCGGCCGGTCGACGCCGGCGACCATCGCGGTGAGGTTCATGACCGTGCGGTAGCCGATCTCGACCAGGTCGCCGTGGCCGCCGGACACGAACGGCACCAGCGTGTCGCGCACGACCTCGCGCAGGAACAGGTGCTCCCAGTGCCGGAACGTGCCGCGGCGGAACAGGCGGTTCTCCACCCGGCGGCGGAGGCGGTGCTCGGCGCCGTGGAGCACGAGCAGGCAGTCGGCCATCACGAGGCCGCCGGCGTCGTACATGTCCTGGCGCAGGTCGTGCTGCCGGAAGGCGTCCCGGACGTCCGCGTAGCCGTCCAGGAAGATCGTCGTCATGCCCCGCCTCGCTGCGCAATCGACGTTATGTCTCTAACGACGGTACCGATCCTGCATGGGCCGCGTCCAGCCCGAGCAATGGTCGTCAGTGTCTTGACGCCGCATCTCCGGGGCGGGCAGTCTCGGGGCCGTTCGCGTGGCCCAGCTCACCGTGGAGGACGCCGTGCCCGACCGCGCCGTGCCCGACCGGACCGCCGACGTCGTGGTGCTGGGCACCGGCCCCGCCGGGATGGCCGCCGCGGCCGCCGAGGGCGTCGACGTCGTGGCCGTCGAACCGATGCAGCACATCGGTGGCAACGCCGTGTGGTCCACCGGCTACCTGGCCCTCGTGGGCTCGCAGATGCAGGCAGACCTGCACGACGTCGTCGTGCCCGTCGACGAGTCCGCGACCCAGCGCTTCGTCGAGCTCGTCCGCCGGATCGCCGACGGTGCGGCCGACGACGTCCCTACGTTCGCCGACGGCGTGGCGATGCTGCGCCTCGCCGAGGCGGTGGAGGCCACCCGATGAGCGCACCGACCGTCGTGCTCCACACCTTCGCCGACGCGAAGGACGCCTACCGCAGCCGTGATCTGCGCCAGTCGCTGTACGACGAGGGCGAGGTCGTGATGGCCGACGTCCTGCTCAACCTGCACGGCGAGGAGCACCGCGCCCGCCGCCGCGTGGAGAACCGCCTGTTCCGCCGCGAGACGTTCGAGCTCTACGAGCGGGAGCTGTTCCCCGGTGTCACGGCCACGACGGTGGCGCCGTACGTCGCGGCGGGCCGGGCCGACCTCGTGCCCCTTGGCCACGAGCTCATGCTCAACCTGGCCGCACTGACCGCGGGTATCGACCGGCCCGAGGGCAGCACGGCGGAGACGGCGCGGCTCTACGGCTACATGATGCGGTTCATCGAGGGCGCCACGCTCGGGCACTCCACCCAGGACAAGGACGCCCAGCGGGTGGTGATCGCGCAGGCTCTGGAGGACTGGGACGCGGAGTTCCTGCGCCCGTCCATCGAGCGCAGGCGGGCGACGGGTCCGGACGAGCCGCCCCGCGACGTGCTGACCTGCCTGCTGCGCCACGCAGCGGAGCTCGACGTGAGCCACGCGGTGCTGCGCCGCGAGGTCGCGTTCTTCCTGCTCGCCGCCGCGCACACGAGCGCGACGGCGTTCGTCAGGACGATCGACCACATGTTGGGCTGGGTCGCAGCGCACCCCGCGGACGCCGCCCGCGCCACGAGCGACCCGGTGTTCGTCCAGCGATGCGTGCACGAGACCGTGCGGCTCAACCCGTCGAGCCCGACGGGCCGCCGGCGCGCGCTCGCGCCGGTGCGGCTGCGCTCGGGCACCGACATCCCCGAAGGCGCCACGGTCGTCATCGACCTGCAGGCCGTCAACCGCGACCCGGCGCTGTTCGGGCCGGACGCCGGCGAGTTCGACCCGCACCGCGTCCTGCCGCCGGGCGTCGCGCCCTTCGGGCTGTCCTTCGCTGCCGGGATGCACGTGTGCATCGGGCAGGACCTGGCCGCCGGCGTGGTCCCCGGCGCCGGTGTCGACCCCGCCGACCACCTGTTCGGGCTGGTCACAGGCGTCGTGCAGTACATGTTCGATGCGGGTGTCCGCCGCGACCCCGACCAGCCGCCGAAGCGCGACGCGAACACCGCGCGGCCCTACTGGGGCCGCTACCCCGTGCTGTTGGGACCGGACACGTGACCTACCGGGCATCGGTCGACAAGGACACCTGCATCAGCTCGGGCCGGTGTGTGGCCGACGCGCCCGCCACCTTCCGCTTCGACGGCGACGAGATCGCCGAGGCCGCCCCGCACCACCCCGGACTGTCCGACGACGCACTGCTCGGCCTCGCGCGGGCCTGCCCGTCGGGCGCGATCCGGGTGCACGACGGCGCCGGCGCCGAGATCGAGGCCGGTTGATGCGAGCCGGGCCCACCCTCGCCGGTGGGCGTCGTCGTCATGCCGACGGTCCGGTGGCCGGGAACGTCGTCGCAGGTGGGACGATGCGTCGCCAGGCACGGAGGCGGCGGAGGGCGGGGAGATGTCCCAGCAGAGCGTGATCGAGGAGCTCCAGCGGCTCGGGATGTCCGGGTACGAGGCCAAGGCCTACGTCGCGCTGGTCGCGGCGGGCACCCCGCTCAACGGCTATGAGGTCGCGAAGCGGTCCGGGGTGCCCCGCAGCACGGTGTACGAGTCGCTGGGCAAGCTCGTCGGCCGGGGTGCCGCCTACGAGGTGCGGGCGGGCGAGGCCAGTGTCGGCTACATCTCGCTACCGCCGGCGGCGCTGCTGGACCGGATGCGCCGCGAGTTCGACCGGTCCATCGACGCGCTGCGGTCGGCGCTGCCGGGGCTGGCCTCCCCGCCGCAGGTGCGGCTGGTGCACAGCCTCTCGGACCGCGCGTCGCTGCTGGCCAGGGCCGAGGACGTGATCGTCGCAGCCCGCACCGACCTGTTCCTCTCCGGGTGGCCGGAGGAGATCGCGGACCTCAAGCCGCTGGTCCGGCGGGCCGACGACGAGGGTGTCGACGTGTCGGTGGTGTCGTTCGGCGAGGACCCCGAGCCCGTCGGCCGGACGACCGCGCACCGCTTCTCCCTGCCCGAGGTCGTCCTGGAGAACCTCGGGTGCCGGCTGCTCGTCGTGTCCGCCGACCGCGAGCAGGCGGTGATCGGCGGGGTGATCGACGGCGACGCGTGGGGCGTCTACACCGACGACCCTGCCGTCGTGCTGGTCGCGGTCGAGTACGTGCGCCACGACATCGCGATGCACCTCATCGCGGAGAAGTTCGACCTGCACGACTTCGAGCAGTTCTGGACCTCCGATCCGGCCCTGCTGCGGCTGCGGGCCGACCACGGGGCCCCGGCCGCTCTGCTCAAGCGGAGCGCGGGGAGCACGCAGGGGCGCCGGCCACGGCGCCGGCCGTCGCCGGGCTGAGGGGCCGCGCCACACGCGGTGGCTCGCACCGCGGTCAGGCGTTCGTGACGCCGAGGGAGAGCCCGCCGTCGATCGTCAGGACGGCACCGGTCGCCCACTCGGCCCTGGCGAGGTACTCGACGGCCTCGGCGATCTCATCGGGCGTGCCGCTGCGGCCCAGCGCGTGGGCCGATCCGAGCTCCTGCATGCGCCGGGCGGCCTGCGCGTCGTCGAAGAGGCCCGCCCGCTGGTTGAGCTCGGTCAGCACCCCGCCCGGCCGCACGCAGCTCACCCGCACGCCCTGCGGGCCCAGCTCGGCGGCGAGGACCCCGGTCAGCGTCTCCAGCGCGCCCTTGGTCGCCGCGTAGGGGGACGCCCCGGGGAACGCGCGCTGGGTGTGCACCGATCCGAACAGCACCACCGCGCCACGGCGTTCCCGCAGGTGGGGCAGGGCAAGGCCGGTGAGCAGCATCGGCGCGATCGTGTTGGAGGTGAACACCTCCACCAGCTGCTTCTCGTCGAGCTCCTCCAGCGCGCCGCGGTACATGTTCGCGGCACCGTGCACGAGCAGCTCCAGGCCGCCCCCGTGGGCGACGGCCGCGTCGAGGATCCGCTGCCGGTCCTGCGCGTCGGTGACATCCCCCGCGACGGCGAGCGCCCCCGGCCCGGCGGCCCTGGCGACGGCCTCGATCCGGTCGGGGCGCCGGCCGGCGAGCGTGACCAGCGCGCCGCCCGCGACCAGGCGCGCGACGACGGCGGCGCCGATGCCGGAGCCGCCCCCCGTCACCAGGACCGACATCCCCCCGAGCGAGCGCGTCATGCCGCCACCTCCGTCCGGGCCGTCCACGCGACGGCCCGCCGCACGATCTCGCGATGGCCCGCCACCTCGTAGGACGGCGGGTGGTGCCCGAGTGCGTCGTAGACCACCCGGCCGCCGCCGTGCTCGCGCGCCCACAGCATCGGCTGCCCGTCCGCGACCAGCAACGGCTGCAGGTCGGGCGCGAGATCCAGCTCGCTGTAGCGTTCGTCAGTGATCGTGAAGGCGTCGATGTCCGCGACGAGGGGGTGTTCCGGAGCGGCGACGTCCACGCGCATCGCGCCGAGGGGCGGGTGCGACGAGGTGCCCCAGCGCCAGGTGCCGCCGACGGCCGCGGCCCACTCCGGCCAGTCGTCGAAGCAGATGCTCGCGGTGTGGAGGGCGAGCACGCCGCCGCCGGAGCGCAGGTGGCCCGCGAAGGCCGCGCGCCCGTCCGGCGCCGGGCTGATGCCCTGGGTGGAGGCGAGCCGGCGGTACCGGTCCGGGGTACCCGGGCCCACCATCGTCCACTGCAGCGCGTTGACCACGAGCAGCGCCGCCCCGGGAAGCGCATCCAGCGCACCGTCGGCGTCGGCGTACACCTCCGCCGCCAGGTCCTGCTCTGCGAGCAGCGCGGCCAGGCAGGCGGTGGTGGCG
>JBBQEF010000135.1:0-14346 GCA_038320445.1 Mycobacteriales bacterium | reverse complement strand
CCGGACACGGCTACTCGAAGAGGTGCTCGAAGGCCTTCAGGTTGGCCGTCGGCTCCCCTCGCTCCACGCGCCAGGCGTACTCCCGGCGGATCGAGCCGGCGAAGCCCAGCTCCAGGAGGGTGTTGAAGTCGCCGTCGGCGGAGGTGCGGTGATGGCGGCGGCGCCGCCGCAGGACCCGGCGCGCCGGGGTGCCCCGGGCCAGGGCACGTCCCCGCTCGACCTCGGCCGCTCGCTGGTGCGCACCGCGCAGCTGGCCGTCGAGATCGATGATCCGGTGGCCGGCACCGCCCGGGTCCGGTCGGCCACCGCCGCCGCGGGCGGGAGCGTCGCGGAGGAGCAGTCGAGCGACGGCAGCAGCCGTCTGACGCTGCGCGTGCCCGCCTCGGCCCTCGACCGGTTGATCGACGACATCGCCGGGCTCGGGCACGTCACCTCGCGCTCCGGCCAGGTGGTCGACGCCACCGACCAGGTGGTGGACCTGAACGCCCGCGTCGCGAGCCAGCAGGCCAGCGTGGTGCGGGTGCGGACGCTGCTCGGCCAGGCCACGTCGATCGGCGACATCGTCTCGATCGAGTCGGAGCTGTCCCGCCGCGAGGCCGACCTCGACTCGCTGACCGGCCGCCTGGCCGCGCTCCGCGACCAGGTGGCGCTCTCGACGTTGACCGTCGACATCACCGGGCCCGGTGTCCCCGTCGAGCCGCCCGTGGCCGCCGGCGGCTTCCTGGGCGGTCTCGCGAGCGGCTGGGACGGGCTGCGCGCGGTCGCGTCCACGGTGGGGGTGGCGGCGGGCTTCCTGCTGCCGTTCGCGGTGGTGTCGGCCGTGCTCGGTGGGGTCGCGTGGCAGGTCCGGCGCACCCTCCGCGCCCGCCGGGTGGCGCGCCAGAGCTGACCGTCCACCACGAAGGAGGGGGCGGAGCGGCCCGGGATCTGCGGGGGAGTCATGAACTCGGGCCACTCCGCTCATACCGCCGGCACCACGCGATCGGGGGCATCGCGCGGCCGCTCGGCCTCGGGACCGGTGAGGGGACATCGGCACCGAACCGATCGGTCGGGTGAGGCCCGTCGATCGGCGAGCGCAACCATGACAGCGTGTCACCGGCCGGACAAGCCTTACGGGCTACACCTTTCGGGTGTTTCGGGCCGTCACGGATGCGAGCCGGCGGCGATCTAGCATGAGATCCTCAGCCTGTTCGCAAGGGAGCGCCGCCGATGCCTGTTCGCAGCCCGTACCCGGATGTCGAGATCCCCGACGTCTCGCTGTTCGACTTCCTGTTCGGCGAGTTCGGCGAGCGCGCCGACTGCCCGGCGTTCCTGGACGGCGGGACCGGCGCGTCGATCACCTACCGTGAGCTGAAGGGAATGGTGGAGAAGGTCGCCGCCGCGCTCGCGGAGCGGGGCATCGTCGCGGGCGACGTGGTGGGCATCCTGTCCCCGAACACGCCGTACTACCCCGTGGTCTTCCACGGCATCCTGCGCGCCAACGCCGTCGTCACCAGTGCCAACTCGCTCTACACGGCGGGCGAGCTGGCCCACCAGCTCACCGACTCCGGCGCGAAGCTGCTGTTCACGGTCTCGCCGTTCCTCGACACCGCCCGCGCCGCCGTGGCGCAGGCCGGGATGCCGGCGGACTCGATCATCGTGCTGGACGCGGCCGACGGCGTGACCTCGCTGCGGGAGCTGCTGGCCACCACGGCCGCCCCGCCGGAACCGACCGCCGGGGCGGCCGACACGGCCGTGCTGCCCTACTCGTCGGGCACCACCGGCCGCGCCAAGGGTGTGATCCTGACCCACCGCAACCTCGTCGCGAACCTGCTGCAGATCGACGTCATGGGCAACGTCGGCACCGACACCAAGATCCTCGCGGTGCTGCCGTTCTTCCACATCTACGGCATGACCGTGATGATGAACCAGGGCCTGTACCGGCGCGCCACGGTGGTGACGATGCCGAGGTTCGACCTGGTGGAGTTCCTTCGGATCATCTCCGCGTACCAGGTGGACCGGATCTACATCGCGCCGCCGGTGGCGGTGGCACTGGCCAAGCACCCGATCGTCGACTCCTACGACCTGTCCTGCATCGACATCATCTTCTCCGGCGCCGCCCCGCTCGACGCCGAGCTCGGCCACGCCATGGGCAAGCGGCTGGGCTGCACGGTGCTGCAGGGCTACGGCATGACGGAGCTGTCGCCCGTGAGCCACTGCATGCCCGACGACCGCCCCGACATCGACCTCAACTCCTCGGGCTTCGCGCTGCCCAACATCGAGTGCAAGCTGGTGGACCCGGCGACCGGCGAGGAAGTGGGCCCGGGCGGGCGCGGGGAGCTGTGGGTCAAGGGCCCCAACGTGATGAGCGGCTACCTCAACAACCCCGAGGCCACGGCCATCACGCTGGACGACGAGGGCTACCTGCACACCGGCGACGTCGCCGAGGTCACCGACGAGGGCGTGTTCTCGATCGTCGACCGGGTCAAGGAGCTGATCAAGTACAAGGGCTACCAGGTGCCGCCGGCCGAGCTGGAGGCGCTGCTGCTCACCCACGAGAAGGTGGCCGACGTCGCCGTGATCGGAGTGAAGGACGCCGACGGCGAGGAGGTGCCCAAGGCGTTCGTCGTGCGGCAGGAATGGGGCGCCGACCTGACGGCCGAGGAGGTCATGACGTTCGTGGCCGAGCGGCTCGCCCCGCACAAGAAGATCCGGGTGGTGGAGTTCATCGACCAGATCCCGAAGTCGGCGAGCGGCAAGATCCTGCGCAAGGACCTCCGCGCCCGGGAGGTGACCGGCGGCTGAGGCGCGCCACCGGCCGGGTCGGCCGCGGTCAGTCCTCGGTGAGCTGCATCAGCTCATCCGCGGCCGTGGTGTTGCCGAGGTCGGACAGGCGGCGTAGCTCGGCGAGGTCGCCCTGCTCGCCGGCGAGCTGGATCAGCTCGTCGGTCGCGGTCGAGCTGCCCAGGTCCGACAGGCGGCGCAGTTCGGCGAGGTCGCCCTGCTCGCCGGCGAGCTCGATCAGCTCGTCGGTCGCATCGTGATCGCCGCGGGCGGCTCGGTCCCTCAGCGCAGACATCTCCGGATCGGTCATGAGTGGTCTCCTCCCGGCAGCCGTGCCCGTCATCGGACAGTACGGCCTCCGGCGAGGACCGGCGCGTAAGGATTTCCGCGCTCGGGAAGCCGGTCGGGTCGCTGTTCGGGGTTGACCTTCGGGGCGGGTCGAAGGTCTAGCGTCGCGGCGTGGGCACCTACCGGATCTCCCAGCTCGCCGGACGCACCGGGGTCCCGGCCACCACCCTGCGCTTCTACGAGCAGGAGGGGCTGCTCGCGGCCGCGCGCACGCCCGCCGGGTACCGCGTCTACACCGACGAGGACGTCGAGCGGGTGCGGTTCATCGGCGCGGCGAAGGGGCTGGGCCTGTCGCTCGCCCGCATCCGCGCGCTGCTCGCGGTGCGGGACCGTGGCCTCTGCCGTGAGGTCCGCGACGAGCTGGCCGGCCTGGTCGCCGACCGGATCGCCGACACCGAGCACCGCATCGACGAGCTGCGGGCCTTCGGCGAGCACCTCGACCGGGCGTCGGATCGCCTGAGAGGGCTCCCGGCCCAGGACGGTCCGTGCGGTCCCGCCTGCGCCGATCCGTGTCGATCCCCGGCGCCGCCTGCGGCCCCTCTCCACGAGGCCCCGGTCGCCTGCTCGCTCGACCGCGACCGGTACGACGCCCGCATCTCCGACTGGCGGCGACAGGTCGGCGACGCGATCCGTCGGTCCACGCCCGAGGGCGGGATCGCGGTGCGCCTCCCCGTGGACCGGATCACCGCCGTGGCCGAGCTGGTGCTCGCCGAGCAGGCGTGCTGCCCGTCCTACGCCTTCCGGCTCGACGTCGCCGGATCCCACCTCGACCTGACGGTCCACGGTCCGGCCGGCGACCTGCTGGGCACCGGCTGAGTCGGCCGGGCCGCACCCGCACACCGGTCGCGGCACGCCACCGGTCCGGCACCGAGGCGGGCGCGGCGGATTACGGTGGTGTCATGTCACCGTCGGGGCCCCCGCGGTCCACCACCCTGGACGAGCAGCTGTGTTTCGCCCTGTACGCGGCGTCCCGGGCGATGACCAGCCGCTACCGCCCCATGCTGGACGCGCTCGGCCTCACCTACCCGCAATACCTCGTGCTGCTGGTCCTGTGGGAGCAGGGAGACAGCCCGGTCACCGCGATCGGGCAGGCGCTGCAGCTGGAGACCGGCACCCTGTCGCCGCTGCTCAAGCGCCTCGAGACCGCCGGGATGATCACTCGGACGCGCCAGGTGGGTGACGAGCGCTCGGTGCTGGTGGGGCTCACCGACGAGGGGCGGGCGCTGGAGAGCCGGGCGGTGGCGGTGCAGGGGGAGGTCGGGACGGCCACCGGCCTGAGTCGCGCGGAGATCGCCGACCTCCGCACGACACTGCACACGCTGACCGGGCGGTTGCGGTTGCGTCCCGCCGATCAGCGGTGAACGGCGCGGGGAGCCGCAGCGACCCCTCCGCGCCACGGCCCACCGCGCCACGGTTCCGGTGTGCCCTCCGGGGTCCGTCACACCCACTCGGCGCGTGGCGCGATCCTATCGTGCGCAACGGGAACGTGGGTCGCGTCGTGCAGAATGTGCGGACGTTCTCAGGTGAGGGGTGAACGGTGACGGCGCAGATGCTCGACCGGCTGGCGGGACAGCCGCTGTGGGCCCAGCTGCTCGCCGACCTCCGTCGCCGCCTCGACCTCGACGAGTTCGCCGACGACTTTCCCGGCGAGCTCGCGCTGGTGGCCGAGTACGGCGTCAGCCGGCACACCGTGCGCGAGGCGGTCCGCCGGCTGCGCGACGAGGGCCTCGTCATCGCCGGTCGCGGCCGCACCCCGCGCCGGGCCGAGCCCGCCGCCATCGAGCAGCAGCTCGGGGAGCTGTACAGCCTGTTCACCGCGGTGGAGGCCACCGGTCAGGTGCAGCGCAGCGTCGTCCGCACGCTCGACGTCCGCGCCGACGGGGTGGTCGCGGCGCGGCTCGGGCTGGAGGAGTCGACGCCGCTGGTACACCTGGAGCGGCTGCGGCTCGCCGACTCCGACCCGCTGGCCGTCGACCGCGTCTGGTTGCCCGCCGAGCTGGCCATGCCGCTGCTGGAGGTCGATTTCGGGCGCACCGCGCTCTACGTCGAGTACGCCGCACGCTGCGGGGTGCGGGTGACCGGTGGCAGCGAGCGCATCCGGGCCGTGGTCCCCGACGCGTCGCAGCGGCGGCTGCTCGGGGTCGGTGAGGGCGTGGCCGCGCTGGCGATCGACCGCCTGGGCTGCGCGGGTGACCAGCCCGTCGAGTGGCGCCAGACGCTGGTGCGGGCCGATCGGTTCAGCGTGACGGCCCGGTTCTCCACGCGCGACGGCTACCGGGTGGGGGAGTAGCCGACGGGATCAGAGCCCGACGTGCACCCGCACGGTGGTGCCGTCGCGGCGGCGGTGGACGCGCACGAGATCGCAGACCCGGTGCACCTCGTGCAGCCCGTGCCCGACCTCGTGCGGGCGCTGGGGGCGCCGGCCGGCCAGCGGGTCGGTGATGCGGCCCCCGTCCTGCACCTGGAACACCACCTCGCGCTCGGCCGTCCAGATCGTCAGCAGTCCGGATCCGCCCGCGTGCAGCATGGTGTTGACCACCAGCTCCTGCGCGGCCGTGCGTAGGTCGCCGATCCGTTCGGGCCGCATGCCCTTGCGCTCGGCATAGGCGTGGACGAACCGGCGCGCGACACCGGGGCCGGTGGACGGCCCGATCACCAGCACGTCGGCCTCCGGCGGGGCCGGTGGGAGCGGGCGGTCGAACCAGGCCGCGACCGCGACCGGATCGGTGAAGGCGGGGCTGTGCCAGCGCTCCCCGTCCGACGCCAGGGTGGGGTGCGTGCGGGTGGCGTCGACGAGGACGTCCCGGCTCAGGCGCGTGACGTCGTAGGGGCACAGGACGTAGGCGTCGGTGCCCGCCAGCGCGACGTTGATCAAAGCTTCGTGCTCCGCGCACGCCGGGTACTCGTCGGCACTGCGGCCGGCCCAGATGGGCTCGCCGACGATGCGAACCGGGCGGCCGGCGTGCTCGGCGACGAACGCGGTGAGCACGGAACCGATGATGCGCCCGGGGTTGCGTCCGGCCTGCCCCATGTCGGCGGTGCGGACCCGCTCGGCCTCGTCGGGGCGCAACGCCGAGCGCACCAGGCCCAGGCCGGGCTGCGGCACCGCCACCAGCACCGGCTCGCCCTGCGCGATGCCCTCTCGGACGAACTCCAGCAGGCCGGCGCGGTAGCCGGCGGCGTCGGAGTAGAAGAGCGCGTCATGCCGGAACGGGAACAGCGGCTCGAGATCCCGGGCGCTCGGCACCGTCATCGAGTTCCTCGCAGGAGGCACGCCCCACAGCGGGGTGTGATCGGCCGCTCACACTACATTCTCGACAGGAGAGGGTGAACTCGCCTGCGGCCCCTTCTGGTTGGGCCGAACGGGTCGTTCAGGGGGCCGGCACGGAGACGCCGATGCCGCCGGGGGTCTCTGCACCGAACCGGGCGATCTCGGCGTCGAGGTCGAGCGGCGCGGTCCTCGTGTCCGGCTCCGACGGGAGCAGGTGCGCGGGCACCAGCCAGCTGACCTCGAACTCGATGCCGTCCGGGTCGTGGGCGTAGAGCGCCTTGGTGGAGCCGTGGTCGGAGGCGCCGACGAGCGAGCCGTTCCCGGCGAGGACACCCTTGATGCGCTGCAGCTCAGCGAGGGTGTCGACCTCCCAGGCGAGGTGGTAGAGGCCGACCGTGGTGCGGCCGGCCTGGGTGTCGCCCGCGCGGTCGCCCACGGCGAACAGGCCGAGGTCGTGGTCGTTGGACGAGCCCTCGGCCTGCAGGAACGCCGCGCGTCCCGGCATGCCCGCGACCACCCGGAAGCCGAGTGCCTCCCGGTAGAAGGTCACGCTGCGGTCGACGTCGCGGACGTACAGAACGGCGTGGTTGAGGCGTTGGACCGGCATGATGACCCCTGGATCGGTGGTGCGTTCGACATGGACGCTAGTGCGCAACACATGAAAGTTCAACTGTCTTCCCGTAGGATGTGGGATGTGGACCGAGTGGACGAGCGGTGGCTGACTCCCGATGAACTGGACGCCTGGCTGTCCTACGTCGCCACGTCGACCCTGCTGGAATCGGCTCTGGACCGGCAGCTCCAGCGCGACTCCGGGATGCCGCACGCCTACTACCAGATCCTGGCCATGCTCTCCGAGGTCCCGGACCGCACGCTGCGGATGAGCGATCTCGCGGCCGTCACGCAGAGCTCGCAGAGCCGGCTGTCCCATGCCGTGAGCCGGCTCGAGCGCAACGGCTGGGTCACGCGGATGCCCTGCCCCGACGACCGGCGCAGCACGCTCGCACACCTCACCGAGGCCGGCTTCGCGGCGCTGGCCGCGGCCGCACCCGGGCACGTCCGCACGGTGCGGGAGCACCTGTTCGACCGGCTCAGCTGCGAGCAGGTCGGCCAGCTGCGCGCGATATTGGAGACCGTCCGCTCGGGGCTGTCCGACGGCCCCTGCCCGGTGTCCGGGGTCGCGGCGCCGCCGAAGCCTGCGTGACACGAGGGGTGGCGCCGCGGCGACCCGGTGGGTGATCATGGCCCCCGATCGGAGGGTCGCATGCGCGTGTTCGCCGTCCGGCTGGCCGCGTGCCTCGCCGTGGCCGCCGCCCTGAGCGGCTGCACCACCACCGTCAGCGGTGCCGCGTCGCCCGTCGCCGCGGTCGCCGGACCGTCCTCGGGCGCTCCGGCGGCCGGCCCGTACTCGGATGCGGGCAACCGGTTCCGCATCGCGCCCCCACCCGGCTGGGCCGCGGACACGAGCGGCGCCCAGGGCACGGCCGTGGTGTTCCGTGACCCGGCGCCGACCCCGGCGGGCGACCGCACGTTCACCGCGAACATCAACGTGATCGTGGTGCCCGCGGCCGGCGAGCTGGCGGCCACGATCGACGGTGCCCGCCAGG
Organism: Mycobacteriales bacterium; assembly: GCA_038320445.1. Taxonomy (GTDB): domain Bacteria; phylum Actinomycetota; class Actinomycetes; order Mycobacteriales; family Pseudonocardiaceae; genus Pseudonocardia. The sequence goes on along the minus strand of JBBQEF010000135.1, from coordinate 6,360 downwards.
AGCTGCGCGGCCTGCCCGGCTACACCCCGACCGCCGACGAGGCGGCCGTGCTCCCCGACGGCACCGCCGCCCACCTGCTCGGTGGCACGTTCACCGACGCGGGCTCCGGAACGCAGCTGCGCAACCTGCAGATGTTCGCCGTCCGCGGCCGTTCCGCCGTGGTCGCGACGGGCACCGCGCCTGCCGCGAGCTGGGCGCCGGTCGCCGGGACCTTCGACGCGTCGCTGCGCACGCTGTCGGTCGGGCCGTAACACCCTCACCCGCCGACCTTTAGAGTTGCGACCCATGGGAACCCTGGTGTTGCTGCGACACGGCCAGAGCGTGTGGAACGCCGAGAACCGGTTCACCGGATGGGTGGACGTGCGGCTCTCCGAGCAGGGCGAGCGGGAGGCCCTCCGCGGCGGCGAGCTGCTCCGCGAGGCCGGGGTCCTGCCTGAGGTCGTCCACACCTCGCTGCTGCGCCGCGCGATCTCCACCGCCAACATCGCGCTCGACGCGTGCGACCGGCACTGGCTGCCCGTCCGCCGCGACTGGCGGCTCAACGAGCGTCACTACGGCGGACTGCAGGGCAAGAACAAGAAGCAGACCCTCGACGAGTTCGGCGAGGAGCAGTTCATGCTCTGGCGCCGCTCCTACGACGTCCCGCCGCCGCCGATCGTGGCCGGGTCCGAGTTCGCCCAGGACGGTGACCCCCGCTACGCGGGCCTCGACCCGCTGCCCGCCACCGAGTGCCTCGCCGACGTCGTCGCGCGGTTCCTGCCGTACTGGGAGTCGGCGGTCGTACCCGACCTGGAGGCGGGCAAGGTCGTGCTGCTCGCCGCCCACGGCAACTCGCTGCGCGCGCTCGTGAAGCACCTCGACGGCATCTCCGACGCCGACATCGCCGGGCTCAACATCCCGACCGGCATACCGCTGGTCTACGACCTCGACGACGACCAGCGCCCGACCGCGCCCGGCGGCACCTACCTCGACCCCGACGCGGCCGCCGACGCGGTCGCGGCCGTCGCGAACCAGGGTCGCTAGCGAACGTCACCCGCTGGCGTGAACGCGGCGTGAACGGGGGCGGAATTGTGCCTCTCCGTGACGTCACCAGCGTCACGGCGCTGCCTCTGAACAGGCCCGCGGGCCCGCCGGTCTGCCTACGATGCAGGCTTGAACGCGCCAACCACCACCCCGGCACCGGATCACGCCGTGGCCCCGGTCGAGGAGCACACGGTGTGACCGAGCCAACCGACACCCCGGCACCGGATCGCGCCGCGGCCCCGGTCGAGGAGCCCACGGCATGACCGCGCCGGTCTGGCTCCTGATCACGGCCGCGGCCCTCGCAGTCGGCCTGATCGTCGGCATCCGGACGAGCCGGGCGCGCGCTCCGGTCGCGCCGGTCCCGACCGAGCCGACCCCCGGGCCCCCGGTGGCCGATCTCCTGCAGCGCGTGTTCCGCTCCACCGACGAGGGCCTGGTCGTGCTCAACCGGGCCGGTGAGGTCGTGCTGCACAACCCGCGCGCGGCCGATCTGGGCGTCGTCCGGCTGGGCCGTGTCGACGCCCGCGCCGCTGCCGCGTGCCAGCAGGTACTGCGGACCGGGGCCCCCACCGCCGTCGACCTCTCGCCGCTCGACCACCGCGGCCGCCGTCCCGCCGCCGTGCTCGCCCACGTCCGCCCGCTGGGCGAGGGGTTCACGATGGTGGAGGCCGGCGACACCTCCGACGCCGTGCGGCTCGAGGCCACCCGCCGCGACTTCGTGGCGAACGTCAGCCACGAGCTCAAGACGCCCGTTGGGGCCATGGGTCTGCTGGCCGAGGCCGTGCTCGACGCGGCCGACGACCCGGCCGAGGTCCGCCGCTTCGGCACCAAGATCCTCAACGAGGCCACGCGGCTGGGCAACCTCGTCACCGAGCTGATCGCGCTCTCGCGGCTGACCGGTGCCGAGGGACTGCCGGAGATGGTGGTGGTCGACGTCGACGAGGTGGTGCGTGAGGCGCTGGCCCGCGCCCGCATGTCGGCCGAGGCGGCGAGCATCGAGATCATCGTGGACCGGCCGACCGGGCTGGAGGTCGACGGTGACCTGACTCTGCTGGTCACGGCCCTGTCCAACCTCGTGGAGAACGCGATCGCGTACTCCCCGGCCGCGGCGTCGGTCTCCGTGTCGCGCCGGGTCGTCGGGGGCACGGTGGAGATCGGCGTCACCGACCGCGGCATCGGCATCGCGTCGGAGCACCAGAAGCGCGTGTTCGAGCGCTTCTTCCGGGTCGACCCGGCCCGGTCGCGTGCCACCGGCGGCACCGGTCTCGGCCTGGCCATCGTCAAGCACGTGCTGGCCAACCACGGCGGCGACGTGCGGCTGTGGAGCAGCCCCGGCACCGGATCCACGTTCACCATGCGGCTGCCGGTACGCGTCGAGGAGATCGACCCCGACGACGACACGGAACCGGCCGACCACCCCCACGCCCCACCGGAGGACCGAAATGGAAGCAGACCGTACGTCCCTTCGTCGACGGTGCTCAGGGCCTGGCCCGGAAGGCGCGCCGAGGTGGACGCGGACCGGACGTCCGGTCGTCGACGGGGCACAGGGCTCGGACCGGAAGGGAGACTGACATGACCAGAGTGCTCATCGTCGAGGACGAGGAGTCCTTCGCGGACCCGCTGGCCTTCCTGCTGCGCAAGGAGGGCTTCACCACTGCGCTGGCCGCCACCGGCCAGGACGCGCTCGAGGAGTTCGACCGCAACGGCGCCGACATCGTCCTGCTCGACCTCATGCTCCCCGGCATGAGCGGTACCGACGTCTGCAAGGCCCTGCGCATCCGCTCCGCCGTCCCGGTGATCATGGTGACGGCACGGGACAGCGAGATCGACAAGGTCGTGGGCCTCGAGCTGGGCGCCGACGACTACGTCACCAAGCCCTACTCGGCCCGCGAGCTGATCGCCCGCGTCCGGGCCGTGCTGCGGCGCGGCGGGGAGGCAGGCGCCGAGGCCGACGGCCCGGGCGGGCGGGGCTCGGGCGCGGTGCTGGAGGCCGGCCCGGTGCGGATGGACGTCGAGCGACACGTCGTGAGCGTCAACGGCGCCGATGTGGCGCTTCCGCTGAAGGAGTTCGACCTGCTCGAGTACCTGCTGCGCAACGTGGGCCGCGTCCTGACCCGCGGGCAGCTCATCGACCGCGTGTGGGGTGCCGACTACGTGGGCGACACCAAGACCCTCGACGTGCACGTCAAGCGCCTGCGGTCGAAGGTGGAGGGAGACCCGAGCGCGCCGAGACACCTGGTGACGGTGCGCGGGCTGGGCTACAAGTTCGAGAGCTGACCCGTCCCCTCGCTGATCACGGGTACATGGTGGCTGTGCACGGCCCCGGCGCGACCTTCTGCCCGTGATCAGCCGGCCTGGTCACTGCGCGTAGTGGCTGGTTGCTGTTCGTGGTGGGTTGGGTCACGGGGACGTCACGGGCGGGGCGTAGCCTTCTGCCGTGCGCCTGGGTGTGCTCGACGTCGGCTCCAACACCGTCCATCTGCTCGTGGTGGACGCGCAGCGTGGCGGGCACCCGACGCCGATGACGTCGGAGAAGGACCAGCTGCGCCTCGCCGAGAACCTGGACGCGTCCGGAGCCATCACCCGCGAGGGCGCCGAGGCACTGCTCCGCACCGTCGCGCGGGCACGGGAGTCCGCCGCGGCGGCCGGGTGCGCGGATCTGCTCGCGTTCGCCACGTCGGCCCTGCGCGACGCCACGAACTCGGCCGAGGTGCTGGCCAGGGTGCGCGACGAGACGGGCGTGGGCCTGGTGGTCCTGCCCGGCGAGGACGAGGCGCGCTACACGTTCCTCGCGGTCCGCCGCTGGTACGGCTGGTCGGCCGGGCGGCTGCTCGTGCTCGACATCGGTGGCGGCTCGCTGGAGCTGGCGGCGGGCCGCGACGAACACCCGGCCGCGGCCGCGTCGCTCCCGCTCGGCGCCGGGCGTCTCACACGCGAGTGGTTCCGGTCCGACCCCCCGACGCGCCGCGAGATCGACGCGCTCCGCGAGCACCTCGACGCCGAGCTGGAACCCGCTGCCCGTCGCGTGCGCCGCGCGGGCGCGCCGGATCTCGCGGTCGGCACCTCCAAGACGTTCCGCTCGCTCGCCCGGCTCACCGGGGCCGCGCCGTCGAGCGCGGGGCCCCGGGTGCGGCGGCTCCTCACCGATGTCGGGCTGCGTCAGCTCGCCTCCTTCATCACCCGGATGTCGGCGGCCGATCTCGCTCAGCTGGAGGGCGTGAGCGCCAGCCGCGCGCACCAGCTGGTCGCCGGAGCGCTCGTGGCCGAGGCCGCGATGCGGGCGCTGCGGATCACCCAGCTGGAGATCTGCCCGTGGGCCTTGCGCGAGGGAGTGATCCTGCGCAGGCTCGACACGCTCGAGGTGGCAACCCACCCTCCCTCGGCCCAGACCGACCGTTCGGCGCAGGACGCGCCGGGTGGACTTGGACGCTTGACGACGTACGAGGCACGGTGTACTGGATGAGTTCCGAGACCGACCACCCCCGCCAGCGCACCGTCGCCGAGCTCCTGGCCGAGCACGGCTCCGGCGGTGCGTCGACCGGCCGTCGGCGCCGCCGTCGCGAGTCCGATGGTGACGACGGCCAGCCGGTCGACGACACGGCCGCCGTCACGCCGGCCGGCAGGCCCCCGGCCCCGCCGGTCGGCGGCGGTGCCGGTCCTCGCAACGGTGGTACCCCGCCGGTCAAGGGTGGGCCGACCCCGTTCAACGGCACCGGGATCGCACCCGCCGCGTGGGCCTTCCCCCCGGCCGGTCCCCACGGCTCCGGGTCCAACGGCGCCGGGCCGCCCCCTGGTTCCGGCCTGAACGGGCCGGACCGGTCCGTCCTCCGGGAGCCGGTGCCCCAGGAGCCCGTGGCGCGGGAGGAGTACGCCGCCCCGGACTTCTCGCCGCGCGCGTACGTCCCCGAGCCGGAGCCGCCGCGCGCGGCACCCCCGCGCCGGGGCCGCGACAACGCCACCGACCACTTCCCGCGTTATCGCGAGGAGCGCACCGGCGTGCTCGATCCCGGCCTCACCGGGCCGATCGAGCAGCTGCCCCGGCCGGCGCTGCCTGCCGCATCGTCGCTGGACGAGCGGACTGTCGAGGAACCGCTTGTGGGTTCGAGGAACGGCACCGCTGAACCGCTTGCGGGTTCGAGAAACGGCACCGCTGAACCGCTCGCGGGTTCGAGGAACGGCACCGCTGAACCGCTCGCGGACCCGCACGCCGACGCCGGCTTCGATGGCGACGGCGGCCCGGCCACCATGGTCGGCGCGGCGCCGGCGGGCGCCGAGGCCTGGCACCGTTCCCGCACCGGGCCGCGCCCCGATGACGGCGGTCCGGCCACACAGGCCGCGGCCCTGCCCGATGTCGTCGACCACCCCGCCGGCCTCGACGACGAGGACGGGGCTGCGGAGCCACAGCGTCGGCTCGGGCGGTCGTCCGGCGATCCGTCACCGGGCCAGGCCTGGGCGGCGGTCGTCGCCCAGTGGATCGTCGGGGCCGTCGGCGGCGCCGCGCTGTGGGTCGGGTTCCGGTTCCTCTGGCGTGAGCTTCCGGTCGTGGCGCTGGCCGCGGCGGTGCTCGTCACCGTCGGCCTGGTCCTGATCGTGCGGGCGCTGCTGCGCAACAACGACATGCGCACCACCGTGTTCGCCGTGCTCGTGGGCCTGCTCCTGACGGTCTCACCCGCCATTCTCGTACTGCTCGGAAGATGAGCCCGCCGCCGGTCGCCCTCTCCACGGCCTCGGTCTACCCGGAGCCGGTCCAGGCCGCGTTCGAGATCGCCGCGGAGCTCGGGTACGACGGCGTGGAGCTGATGGTCTGGTCGGATCCGGTGAGTCAGGACGTCGCCGCGGTGGCCCGGCTCGCCGAGCGGCACGGCGTGCCGGTGCTGGCCGTGCACGCCCCGTGCCTCGCGGTCACCCAACGGGTGTGGGGGTCCGATCCGATCGCCCGCATCCGGCGCTCGGTGGCCGCGGCCGCCCAACTCGGGGCGGGGACGGTGGTGCTGCACCCGCCGTTCCGCTGGCAGCGCCGCTACGCCGCCGAGTTCGCCGCCGAGGTGGCCCGGGCCGGGGAGCACGCCGGCGTCGCGCTCGCCGTCGAGAACATGTTCCCGGTCACGCGCGGGCGCATCCGCACGGTGCCCTACAGCCCCGGGTTCGACCCGACGGCCGTCGGGCACGAGCACTACACGCTCGACCTCTCCCACACCGCCGCCGCCGGCTCCGACGCCCTGGCGATGCTGGAGCGCATGGGCTCCGGCCTGGCCCACGTGCACCTGACCGACGGCAGCGGCGGCCCCCGCGACGAGCACCTGGTGCCCGGTCGCGGCAACCAGCCCTGCGCGGAGG
>JBBQEF010000134.1:0-14448 GCA_038320445.1 Mycobacteriales bacterium | reverse complement strand
CCGGGGCCGCGTCGGCGCCGTCCTCGGCCACGACGCGCACGTCGACCAGGTAGGACGGCCGCCCGGCGGACGCCGTCAGGTCCGTGCGGCCCGCGGCGAACCGCCGGTGGTCGGACTGCCGCCGCATCGTCGCGATCGACGCGACCTCCGCCATGCCGTACAGCTGGCTGAACACCGGGCCGAACCGGTGGACCAGCTCCGTCACGCGGTCGGGGGCGATCGGCGCCGCCCCGTACCCGATCGACGTCAGCGTGGGGATCGCCGACGCGTCCAAGCCCGCCTCCAACACCCGGTAGAGCATGGTCGGGACGAGGTAGGTGTGAGTGGCGCCCCGGGCGGTCGCCTCGGCCGCGAACGCGCCGGGGTCGAAGCCGCGCGCGTCGAGGAACCCGACGGCGCCGCCCAGGAAGAACGTCGGCGCCAGAGTGATCTGGACGCTGGAGTTGTGCGGGATCGTCAGCAGCCAGCGCGAGCCTGCCGACATCCCGTACTCCAGGCCCGCCACCATCGCGTGCGTCGCCACGGCCCGGGAGTCGAACAGGATGCCCTTGGGCGTCCCCGTCGTGCCGCTGGTGTAGACGATGCAGAACTCGTCCTCCGGCCCGCGGGAGTGCAGCGTGGCCGGTGCCGCGTCCGACGCCCCGGCCAGCGCGCCGTACCCGGCGTCGGACGCGTCGTCGACGTCGAGCACGGCCACCGCGAACTCGGCGGCCAGCCCGTGGGCGACCTCGCGGAACGGTGCCTCGGTCACCAGCACCCGCGCCTGCGCGTTGCCCAGGATCGCGCGGTACTCGTCGAGGCTCATCCGGAAGTTGAGCCCGCAGTAGACGCCACCGGCCTTGGTGACGGCGACGATCGCCTCCGCCACCTCCAGCCGGTTGCGCAGCAGCACCGCGACGCGGTCACCCGGCATGACCCCGTACCGGCCCGCCAGCAGGTGGGCCAGCCGGTTGCTGCGGCGGTCGAGCTCGCGGTAGGTCAGCGACCGCCCGCCGTCGAATGCGGCCTCCGCGTCCGGCCTCCGGCGGGCGTGCGCCGCCACGGCGACACCGATGTCCAAAGGTCGTCCCCTCTTCACGGGTCGGAGGTGCGGAGCAGGTCAGGCGTAGAGGACGACGTCGCCGCCCTCGACGGTCACCTCGTAGGTGCGCACCCTCGTCTTCTCCGGCTCGAGGAGCGAGCGCCCCGTCGCGAGGGTGAACTCGTACCCGTGCCAGGGGCAGACGATGAACTCGTTGTGGCGCACATAGGAGTACTCGTGCACGGCGGTGTCGGCCATCGTTCCCTTGACCACCCCCTCACAGAGCGGGGCGCCGTGGTGCGGGCAGGCGTTGCGCAGCGCGTAGAACCGCCCGCCGACGTTGAGCACGCCGATGGAGCGGCCGCCGACGGTCACGATGCGCCGGTCGCCGAGCGGGATCTCCTCCACCCGGGCGACGACGTGCCGCGAGCCGGTGCGGGCGGGTGTCCCGGTGTCGGTCTCAGTCAAGGCGGTCCCCGTACACCGAGCGGGGCGTCTCGACCATGATCTTGTGCCGTAGCTCCCTGGAGATGCCCTGCAGCGAGCGGTCCGGGTTGTCGAAGTCCCAGTGCGGATAGTCCGAGCTGAACATCAGGGTCCGGTCGGCGTGCAGCATCTCCATGAGCGGTGCGAGGTGGCGCGAGTCGTGCGGCTCGATGAACGGCTGCGTGGTGAACCGGACGTGGTCGAGCAGGTACTCCGACGGTGGCCTCGTCAGCCACGGGACCTCGTTGCGCAGGCCCTTCCAGTCGCGGTCGAGCTTCCACATGGTCTCCAGCGCCCAGAGGAACCCGCCCTCGGCGATGATGTAGGTGAGCTTCGGGAACTTCTCGAACACGCCGTGGCAGATCATGCTCAGCGTGTTGGACTGGTGGATCTGACCGAGCGCCGTGTGCCACTCCAGGTAGAACGTGGGCGTCCCGGCCATCCGCGGCGCCTTGGCGAACACGTTCTCGCAGCCGCTGGGGTGCACGATCAGCGGCAGCTCGTGGCGGGCGCAGGCCTCGTAGATCGGCCAGTAGTGCTTCTCCCCCATGAGGATCTCCCCCAGCGGCATGAACACCGCGACGATCCCGGCGCGCTTCGCGACCCTGTCGATCTCCGCGACGGCCGCCTCCGGGTCCTGCGGGGCGACGACGAGCGCGCCGCGCCAGCGCTGGTCGTTCTGGAGCCAGCGCTCGCACATCCACTCGTTGTAGGCCGCGGCGATGGTGGCCGCGACCATGCCGTCGGGCATCGCGCCGATGCCCAGGCACTGCCCGGCGAGCAGCACCGCGCGGTAGATGCCGTGGGTGTCGAGCAGGTGCTTCGCGGTGAAGTCCGGGTCGGTCGCGGGCGGCATGCCCGGCCGCGCCGCGTCCTCGCGGTAGGCGCCCGCGGAGTTGATGTAGAGGTAGTCCAGCGGCAGCGTGAACTGCGCCGCGGCCATCCCCTTCGCCCAGTCGTCGCCGCTGACCCCGAGCCTGCTCCGCCACGTCTCGGTCATGTACGGCGTCAGGTCACGGATGCCGTTCACGAAGTTCGGGTGCACGTCCGAGTCGATCACCCCGGTCTTCCGCGGGTCGGCCTGCTCCGCGGCTCCCCGTCGGGCCTCGATGGTCGTCATCGCTGTCTCCCTTCCGTTCGGCTACCGCGCCCGGCCGAGCAGCGCGAGGTTGTAGTACTGGGCTCCGGATCCGGCGCCCGCCGCGATGGCCACCTCCGCACCGGTGACCTGACGGTCGCCGCACCCGCCGCGCAGCTGGCGCACGGCCTCGGCGAGCTTGAGCGTCGGCGCGCCCCAGCCGATGTGGCTGAAGCTCAGCAGCCCGCCGTCGGTGCAGGTGGGGAGCTTGCCGGTGGGCCCGATGCCGGTGGTGAGGGCGAAGTCGGTTCCTTCCCCCTCCCCGCAGAAGCCGAGCGCCTCGAACTGGCGCGCCACTTCGAGCGAGGTGACGTCGTAGAGCTGGGCCACGTCGACGTCCGACGGCCCGAGCCCGGCCTGCCCGAAGGCCTTGGCCGCGGCGCGGGCCCCGATCGTCCAGACCTGCTCGTAGCGGGCCGGGTCGACGTACTGCTGGCGCAGCCACTCCATGCCCGCGCCGAGCAGCACGACCGGGTGGTGCGGCAGGTCCCGGGCGCGCTCCAGCGTGGTCACGACGACCGCGGCACCGCCTTCGGCGGCCAGGCACAGGTCGAGCAGCGTGAACGGGTCGACCACCGGCGGGGCCGCCAGCACGTCGTCGGCGGTATAGGGGCCGCGCCCGAACATGACGGCGTCCGGATTGGCCGACCCGATGTTCCGGATGGTCGCGGCGATCTCGGCCATGCCCCGCCGGGCGTGCGGGAAACGCGCCAGGTGGCGCTGCGCGACCAGCGCGAAGTGCGCCGCGGTGAACGCGCCGAACGGTTCGACGAACTCGTTGCCGGGGCGGGTGTAGGCCGCGAGCGTCGCGCCGCCGAGCACTCCGGCCTGGCCGCCGGTGATCAGCACGGTCGTGGCCTGGCCGGTGAGGATCGCGCCGGCCGCGTCGACGAGCGCCGGCACCCCCTGCGGGTAGGAGTCGCCGATCCAGCCGAGCGGGACGCCCAGGAGCGTCGACCAGTCCGCGGAGCCCGGCGCGAGCGTCGTACCGCCGGGCCCCGGCCAGCGCGCGGCGATGCCGTCGACGTCGGTGTGGCGCAGCCCGGCGTCGGCGAGGGCGAGCTTCGCGGCGTCCAGGGCGACCTGAAGTGAGTTCCGGTGCGAGCGCTTGACCTGCGGGGTCACCCCGACCCCGACGACGGCGACGTCCGAGAGCATCACGGCGCGACCTCGGTGAACGCGGGCAGCACGCGCCCGTCCTGCTCGACCCAGGCGACGGCCACCGGGGCGCCGATCGCGGGCAGCCGCCCGCCGGGGCCGTCGACGAGGTGGGCGAGCATGCTCCAGCCCTCCTCCAGGTCGACGATGCCCAGCCGGAACGGGACGGCGACGCCGGGCGTCGAGGCGCGGTGCACGACGGTGGCGCTGTAGACCCGCCCGCGGCCCGGGCTCGGCTGGTAGGACCAGTCGTCGGACAGGCAGTGCGGGCAGGCGATCTGCGGGGTGAAGAAGCTGCCACCACAGCCGTGGCAAACGGGACGGACCAGCTCGCGGCGCTGTGCCGCGGCCCAGAACTGCGCGGTCAGCGGGCCCGCCCCACCCGTGGCGGCCTCGGTCACCCCTCCCCCACGAGGAGCCGGTGCGCCGCCTCCTCGACCGTCATCCCGACCTCGACGCCGCGGCGCGCCGCGGCGTGGTTGTGCGCGCTGATGAGGCCGTGGGCGTACCCGAGGAAGGCGTCGCCGATCGGGGCGGTGGTGCCGTCGATGCAGGCACCCGCCAACCCGGCCTCGTCGGCGGTGACGAGCCCGGCGATGCCCGAGCGGTTCTTGCTCATCCCGCCGTCGTGGCAGATGAAGCCCCACGGCTTGGCCTCGAGCAGGAACTTCGCGCCGCTGCGGCCGGTGTGCCCGGCCGTGACCAGCACGCTGGTGTTCTCATCCTCCGGGTAGGCCCAGACGATCGAGTCGGTGACGACCACCCGGCGCCCGCTGGGATGGGTCTCGACGACCTCCCGGCGGACCTTGTTGCCGACCTCGGTGTCGGTGGGGTCGTTGTCGAGGAGCACGTCGGCGGCCTCGGTGACGGTCATGCCCGCCAGGACCCCGCACGTCTCGGCGACGTAGTTGACGTGCGTCACGATCCCGCTGCGGTAGAGGTCCTCGCCGTTGCCCATGTCGGCGGTCATGCCGTCGGCGGTGGCGGCGGGGATGCCCAGCGCCTCCAGGTACCAGAGGCCGGCGATGCCGGCGCCGTCCTTGCCGACGCAGGCGTCGTGGCCGACCACCCCGCGCGGGCGGTGGATCGCGATCATGCGGGCGGGCAGCACGCCGATGTAGGACGCCGGCACCACCACGTCGTGCGCGGTGTTGCGCGCATCGACGTAGCGCGCGGAGTCCATGGTGACGACCCGGCGGCCACCCCGCTCGACCACGATGTCCTGCGGGTGGTCCTGCTCCCGCTCCAGCAACGTCTTGCCGTCCATGCCCGTCCCTGACGTCGTCCGACGTGTGAATCTCTGTCAATCACCAATCTCTGTATATCATTAACAGTTTGCCTTCGATCCTATACGGCGCTCGGGCCCAAGGCCAGAGCGCGCAGAAAGGCGCCGCGACCCGGGATGCGGGTCGCGGCGCCTCGGGAGCGCGGGCTCTCAGGTGCCGTACATCTCCCAGCTGAGGACCTCGTCCATCTGCCGCTGGTAGTGCCGCTCGAAATACTTGAGCGTGTCGTCCATGTGCTTGCGCATCGCAGCCTCGGCCTTGTCACCATCACCGGACTCGATGCCGGTGCAGACCTCGTCGTGGGCCTGCCAGACGATCTTGCGGAACCGCCGCGGGTAGTCGACGCCCAGCACGGTGCCGTCGGTGATCCAGTGCAGGGAGTTGATGCAGTACCCGAACAGCGGGTTGTCCGATCCCCACGCGACGAGGTCGTGGAAGCGCCGGTTCTCGTCGAGGAACGTCTCGCGGTCGTCGAGGCTCGACCCCATGCGTTCGACCGACGCCCGCATGTCGGCGAGGAGCTCCTGGTCGCCGCGCTCGGCGCACAGCCGAGCCGTGATCGGCTCCAGCAGCTGCCGGGTCTCGATCACCGCCCGGAACGGGGTGTCGGCGAACTGCATGAGCAGCGCCAGCGTGCTGGCGAGGTGACGCGAGTCGGGCGAGGTGATCACCGGGCCGCCGCCGGGGCCCGGCCGGATCGTCAGAACGCCCTGCAGCTCCAGGACGCGCAGCGCCTCCCGCAGCGTGTTGCGCCCCACGCTGGAGGTCTCGAGCATGTCGCGCTCGGGGGGCAGGTGGCTGCCGGCGGGGAGGTTGCGGTCCTTGATCTCCTTGACGATGCGCTGCGCGATCACGGTGGCGCGCTTGGGGGGCATGCCGGATGGCACCGACCGCGGCGTCACGTCCCTGCGGGCGACGGACATGTCGACTCCCTGGTGTCTGTCACCGGACCGGGCGCGCTCCGCACCGGACGAGGTTCGTGACCATCATACTCAGCATTGCGGAGCTCAGTCCGGCCCTGCCCGGGGGTGGGTGGTCGGCCGACGATACCGGCGGCGCACGGCGGAGGGCACATCGCGTCACGAGTCGGTGACGTCCCGCGACTCGATCACGCCCTGTGCGGCCGGCAGCCAGGACGCGACGCCCGCGAACGGCATGGCGACGAGGGCGGCCTCGACCAGCTGTTCCTCTGTCGCACCCGCCCGGCGCGCCCCCCGCGCGTGGATGGCGACGAAGCGGGGCTGGTACTCCGCGGCGTTCACCGCGCACAACAGGAGCTCCATGTCCCGCGGCGGCAGCGGCGTCTCCCCCAGCGAGGACTCCCGCATGAGGAAGTAGCCCTCCAGCCCCGGCCCGACCCGGTCGCCGAGCAGCTCGACGTAGTCGGGCACGAACCCGAAGTACTGCCGGAAGTACGCGTAGGCGCCGGGCACGTCGGCGTCGAAACCGGCTTCCGCCTCGTGCGCGCCGCCGTCGGCCACGGGCCCGTACGCGTGGTCGGTCGCGGCCACGAAGAGCCCGTGCGGGATCACACCCCGGGAGATCAGGATGCCGACCGACGCGCCCTCGGCGTGCGCCCGCGGGATACCCGCCCCGGCGGCCGCGGCGAGGTACCGGTCGACGAGCGCAGCGTCGCGCTTGACGGCGCAGATCGCGGCGGCGAACAGGTACTTCAGTCCCGCGGGCAGCGTGGCGTCGTGGGTGATGACGTCGGCGACGCGCGCCAGTCCCTCCACGAACTTCGGCGCCGTGGCCTCCAGCCGGGGCAGCCACGGTGCATCACCCACCAGCTCCGCGGTCCGCTGCGCGCCCGACCTCGTGACCGTCCCTGACATCAGCGACCAGCTCCTCGTCCACCCTCGCGTCTCCGTCCTGATTTTAAGTATCATAGTATTCATGGAATCCACGGAGAAGTGGTTCGGTCTCGGGCCCACCGAGCTGGCGCTGCGGAACGAGGCCGAGGCGCTGGCCGCGTCGGTCGCCGACATCGCGGCCGAGGCCGATGCGATGAGCGAGATCCATCCCGGGATGCGCGACGCGCTGCGCAGGAGCGGCCTGTCCGGGCTGATGGTCCCCGCCGCGTACGGCGGGCGCAACGACGAGGTCGACCCGCTCGCGGTCTGCCTCGTACGCGAGGTGCTCATGCGCACGTCCTCGCACCTCGACTCCATGTTCGCCCTGCAGGGCATCGGCAGCTACGCGATCACCGTCGGCGGCACCGACGAGCAGAAGGCGCAATGGCTCCCCCGCGTCGCCGCGATGGAGACCCTCGCCGCGCTCGCGCTCACCGAGGAGAACGCCGGCTCCGACCTCAAGAACGTGTCCACGACGCTCACCGAGCGGGACGGCGCCCTCATCGTCGCCGGCGCCAAGTCGTTCATCTCCAACGCGGGCGCCGCCGACTTCTTCGTGACGCTGGTGAAGGAGGAGACGGCGGGCCTGTCGCTCGTCCTCGTGCCCGCCGGGTCCCCCGGCCTGTCCACGACCCCGAGCCCCGCGCTGATCGCCCCACACGTGCTGGGCGAGATCACCTTCGACGACGTCGTGCTGCCCCCGTCGGCGCGGCTCGGCGCGCCCGGCACGGCGATGCGGCTGGTGCTGGGCACGCTGGCGGTGTTCCGGGTGTCCGTCGCGGGCGCGGCCTGCGGGCTCGCGGCGGGCGCGCTGGCCGAGGCCGCCCGGCACGCCGGCACGCGCGAGCAGTTCGGCAGGCCGCTGCTGCGCCACGGGCCGGTCGCGCAGCTCCTGGCCGACTCCTGGACCGACGTCGAGATGGCGCGGCTGCTCACCTACCAGGCCGCGGCGCAGGCGCGGGAGGACCCCGCAGCCGCGCTCAACCGCTCGTCGATGGCGAAGGTCGCGGCGACGGAGGCTGCGAGCCGCGTCGTCGACCGGTGCGTGCAGGTGATGGGCCGGTGGGGACTCGTCGCGAACAGCCCGATCGAACGCTACTACCGGCAGGCCAGGCCCATGCGCGTGTACGAGGGCGCTTCGGAGGTCCTGAAACTCGGGATCGCACGGGCGCTCTGCGACGAGCTGGACCTGGACCGGCGACCCTAGTGCCCCGTCCAGCGCGGCGGGCGCTTCTCGGCGAACGCGCGCGCGCCCTCGCGGGCGTCCGCCGAGGTGCGCACCGGCCCTATCAGCTCCTCCTGCCGGGCGAACTGCTCGCCCTGCGACCAGTCCGCCACTCCCGTCATCACCGCCTTCGACGCCTGCACGGCCAGCGGTGCGTTGGCCGCGATCACCGCCGCCGTCTCCCGCGCCGCGACGAGCGCCGTGCCGTCTCTGACGACCGCGTTCACCAGGCCGAGCTGCGCGCACCGCGCCGCGGTCAGCGGCCGGCCGGTGAGGATCATCTCGTGGGCTATGTTCCGCGGGATGCGCTGCGGGAGCCGCAGTGCCCCCCCGCCGGACGCGACCAGGCCCCGCGTCACCTCCGGCAGTCCGAACACCGCCCCCTCCCCGGCCACGATCATGTCGCAGGCCAGGGCGATCTCGAACCCGCCGCCCAGCGCCGGGCCCTCGACCGCGGCGACGATCGGCTTGTGCGGGGGCATGCCGACGATGCCGAAGCCACCCCGGCGCGGGTCGACGGGCCGTTCCCCGGTCTCGGCGAACGCCCGCAGGTCCATCCCCGCACTGAAGAACCCGCCGCTGCCGGTCAGCACGGCGGCCCGCAGGTCCGGGTCGACGTCCAGCTCGTCGAGCGCGGCGCTGAGCGCCACCGCGGTCGCCCGGTCGACCGCGTTGCGCCGGTGCGGCCGGTCGAACGTCACCACCAGGACACCTCCGTCCCGTTCGACGAGCAGGGAGTCGGCCCCGACGGCGTCCGGCACGATCCTCGACACCGTCATCGCGGCGCCATCCGGATGCCCCCGTCGAGGCGGATCGTCTCACCGTTGATCATCGCGTTCTCCAGGATGTGCACCGCGAGCGCGCCGAACTCGTCCGGCGCACCGAGCCTGCTGGGATGGGGCACCATCGCCGCCAGCGAGTCGCGCACCTCCTGCGGCAGCCTGCCCAGCAGCGGGGTGTCGAAGATCCCCGGCGCGATCGTGGCCACCCGCACCAGCTTCGTCGCGAGGTCGCGCGCCGCCACCAGCGTCATCCCGACGATCCCCGCCTTCGACGAGGCGTACGGGATCTGCCCGATCTGCCCCTCCCACGCGGCGACGGACGCGGTCAGCACGATCGCGCCCCGCTCGCCGTCGACCTCCTCGGTGCGGGCCATCCGGGCGGCGGCCAGCCGCAGGACGTTGAACGAGCCGACGAGGTTGAGCTCGATGATCGCCCGGTAGTCCTCGAGCGAGCCGGGGCTGCCGTCCCGCTGCAGGACGCGCATGGCGTGCCCGCGTCCCGCGCAGTGCACCGCCGCGCGCAGCGGACCGAGCGCCTCGGCCGCGTCGAGCGCCGGGTCGACGCCCTCGGCGGTGCGCACATCGCCCGGCACGAACTGCGTCCGGCCTCCCAGCTCGGCGGCCGCGGCCGCGCCCGACGAGCTCGCCAGGTCGAGCAGTACGACGTGGGCGCCGCCCGTGACCAGCCGCTTCGCCGTCGCCAGGCCGAGGCCCGACGCGCCGCCGGTCACGACGGCCGAGATGCCCGCGATGTCCACTGTCGTCCCCTCAGACACGTTCGAGCAGCAGCGCGTCGGCGAGCGGGCCCTGATCGTCTGCGCGAGCAGGTCGACCGCGTGCACCCCCCGCCACTGCGAGCGCCGAGCGCCGGTCCGTCCTTAATGCCCCCTACTATTAACATAGATTGGCGCCCGAGGCGACATCGTGGCCGCCCGGGGCAGGACACCCCCGCTCCCGGCGTCATGACCGACACGATCCAGGTCATCCGCATGGCGGGCGACGCCGTCTGCCGGTGAGGCGCTCCACTGCGCCCGCGGTGCCGGCCTCCCGCAGCTCGACCTTGCGCACCTTGCCCGACGGCGTCAGCGGCAGCGCGTCGACGAAGCGCACGTAGCGCGGCATGGCGAAGGCGGGCAGCCGCGGTGCGCACCAGGCCCACACGTCCAGCGCGGTGAGCGCAGCGCCGGGAGCGGGAACGACGACCACCAGCAGCTCGTCCTCCCCCGCCTCCTCGTCCGCGGGCACCCCGATCACCGCGCACTCGGCGACGCCGGGATGCGCGAGGATCGGCTGCTCGACCTCGAACGAGCTGATGTTCTCGCCGCGACGGCGCAGCGCGTCCTTGAGCCGGTCCACGAAGTAGTACCAGCCCTCCTCGTCGCGGCGCAGGCCGTCACCGGTGTGGAACCAGAGGTTGCGCTGCGCCTCGACGGTGCGCCCCGGCATCCCGTAGTAGCCGGAGCACATCGTGAACGGCAGCGTCGCGCGCACCACCAGCTCCCCCACCTCGCCGACGGGCACCTCCTCGTCGGTCGCGGGATCGACGAGCCGTACGTC
This sequence comes from Mycobacteriales bacterium, assembly GCA_038320445.1. Lineage (GTDB taxonomy): Bacteria > Actinomycetota > Actinomycetes > Mycobacteriales > Pseudonocardiaceae > Pseudonocardia. Next base: position 3,942 of record JBBQEF010000134.1, on the reverse strand, counting down.
GAAGTACCCGTCGACGAGCAGGCCGGCCGCGCCGGGCGGGCGCTCCTCGCCGTAGGGGGTGAGGATCGGCATCGCGATCTCGGTGAGACCGAAGTTCTCGACGAACGCCTCGACGCCGAACCGCTCCCGGAAGTCCGCGGCGATCGAGGTCGCCAGCGGCACGGCGTAGAGGCAGCGCAGCGCGTTGTCGGTGTCGTCGGGGCGGCGGGCCTGCTTGTGGACGAAGTCCATCATCACGCCGACGAAGTTGGTGACGGTCGCGCCGCTCGCCCGCAGCTGGTCGACCCAGCGCGAGGCGCTGAACCGGCGCTGCAGCACGAACCGGGCCCCGACGATCATCGCCGGGTAGGCGGCGAGGAACTGGGCGTTGCCGTGGAACAGCGGGCCGGTGGCCATGTAGACGTCGGTGTCGGTCAGGCGGGTCAGCGAGACGCACTCGTCGGCGAAGAAGTGGAAGTGCGCATGCGACATCATCACGCCCTTGGACAGGCCCGTGGTGCCCGAGGTGAACAGGATCGCGGCGAGGTCCGACGCGGCGACGTCGGGCAGTCGCGCCGGCCGGGGCGCCCCGGTCAGCGCCGCGAACGGCTCGGCGGAGCGGCCCGCCGCCCGCAGCGCGGCCACCGCCGCGCCGCTCTCCCCCGTGACGTAGAAGGCGCGGATCCCCCGCCCGGCCTCCAGGTGCAGGAAGTGCTCGACGAACTCCGGGTCGACGACGGCCGCCCGCGCGTCGACCGTGCGGACCTGGTGCTCCAGGAAGGTGCCACGGTAGGCGGTGTTGATCGGCACCTCGACCAGCCCCGCGACGGCGGCGCCGAACCACGCGAGCAGGTACTCCACGCCGTTCGCCGCCATGATCAGTACGCGGTCGCCGGACCCGCACCCGCCGGCCAGCAGCGCGCCACCCACGCGTTCGGCCGCGTCGAAGGCCTGCGCGTAGGTCAGCGCGACGCCCTGGTCGGGCACGTCGACGAACGTCGCGTCGGCATGCGTGCCGGCCCGGTCGCGCAGCACGGCGGGCAGGGTCCAGGCCGTCCGGTCGGGGTAGGTGAGGTGCAGGTCGCGGTAGTACCGGGTCGTCCCCGTCATCGCGGTGCCCGTCCAGGGAAGCGCGGCGGCCGCTTCTCCATGAAGGCCGCCGCCCCCTCGCGCATGTCGGCGGAGCCGATGGCCTGCACGAGCATGCCGAGGCCGGAAAGGTAGTTCTCCCGGCAGGCGTTCCACCAGACGTTCGAGCTGATCTTGGCGATCTCCAGGTAGCGCGGCGAGAGCGCCAGCAGCTCGTCGGCCCAGCGGGTGACCTCGGCCTCCAGCTCGGCGTCGTCGACGACGGCGTTGATCCAGCCCAGCTCCAGCGCCTGCTCCGCGGGGTAGCGGCGGCACATCATCGCCACCTCCTTGGCCCGCTTCTCCCCGACGGAGATGGCGAGCAGGTTGGTGCCGCCCAGCACCGGCGCGCTGCCGACCCGCGGCCCGGTCTGCCCGAAGGTCGCGCTGCGGGCGGCGATCGCCAGGTCGCAGGCCACCACCAGCTCGTTGCCGCCGCCCGCCGCCGCACCGTTGACGGCGGCGATCACCGGCCGCGGCGAGGTGCGGATCGCCTCGAACAGATCCAGCGAGGCGAGGAACATCGCCCGCAGCGCCACCGGGTCGGGATCGGCCAGGTCGGCGAGGAACCCGCCCGCGCAGAACGCCCGGCCGGTGCCGGTCACGACGATCACCCCGGCGTCGGTGGCGTCGCGCACGGCCCGGGTCAGGCGCCTCCCCATCGCGGCGTCGTAGGCGTTCATCCGGTCGGGCCGGGCGAGCCGGATCCAGGCCACCTCGCCACGCCGCTCGACCACCACGTCGTCCTGTTCCTCGCGCACCATAGCTGATTACTATCACCCTGGATTCGGCAGAACAACGACGGAGGCGACGATGGCGACCGACCTGGAGAACAGGATCAGGCTCCTCGAGGACCGGGCGGAGCTGCAGGAGCTGGTGGCCGTCTACGGCCGGCGGATCGACGACCGCGACATCGACGGCATCGCCGACCTCTACACCGCCGACGCGATGTTCGACTCCACCGAAGGGCCGATCACGGGCCGCGAGCCGGTGATCGCCTACTACCGCCGCCAGCTCGACCGCTATGGGATGACCTACCACTACCCGCACAGCCACACGATCGAGTTCACCGGCCCGGACACGGCGACGGGCGTCGTGTCCGCGCACGCCGAGCTCGCCATCCTCCCCACGCCGTTCGTGGTCGCGCTGCGCTACATCGACGCCTACCGGCGCGAGGACGGCCGCTGGAAGTTCGTCAGCAGGCGGGCCCTTCAGCTCTACGCGGCGCCGCTCGCCGAGCTGCCGGACGTGCTCGCGGGCACCCTGCGGCGGCGCTGGCCCGGCACCGAACCCAGCGCGGCCGATATCCCCGAGACGCTCCCGACGTGGCGGGCCTACGCCGATGCGAAGGCCGTCACCGGATGACGTGCACCTCGGCCGGCGGGCGCGCGATGCCCGGCACCGGCCCGGCGACCCCGAAGCGGGGGATCACCGGACGAGCAGGAGGTGGGCGGCCTCCCGGGCCGTCATGCCGACCGCGACCCCGCAGGCCACCGCCGGCGCGTTGGCCGCACTGACCACGCCGTCGTGGTAGCTGGAGAGCCCGTCGCCCATCCGCGCGGTGCGCGCGTCCACCGTGGCGCCCGCCAGCCCTTCGGGCTCCACGATCGCCAGCCCCGCCATCCCGGAGTCGTCACGCCCGCGGCCGCCGTCGGAGCAGATGAAGCCCCACGGGCGCACCGACCGCAGGTAGGGCACCGCGCTGCGTCCCGTGTGGCCCGCGGTGACCAGCACGTTCCGTCCGGTGTCCGCGTCGGTGCCGAACGCGATGGAGTCGGCGCACACGACGGCGCGGCCGTCCGCGCCCTCCTCCACCACGGTCCGGTTGGTGATCTCGCCGGGCGCGCGCGTGACGGGATCGGTGCGCAGCAGGACGAGCGCGGCCTCGCGCACCGGCATGCCCTGGTGCACCCCGCACGCGGCGGCCACGGCGTTCACGCGGCTGACGACGCCGTGCTCCACGACGTCGACGCCGTCGCCCAGCAGGATCGTCGCGACGTCGGCGGCCGCGGCGGGGATGCCCAGCGCCTCGTAGAACCAGAGCCCGGCGATCCCGGCGCCATCGGGCCCGATCCCGCAGTCCAGGCCGATCGCGGCGCGGGGCCTGCGGTCCGCGACGAACCGGGCCGGGAGGACCCCGGAGTACGACGCGCTGACCACCACGTCGCGGCCGGTGTTCCGCTCGTCGACGTGATAGGCGGAGTCGAGCGCGACCACCCGGCCACGGTCCTCGTCGACGACGACGGTCTGCAGATCCATTGTCCGATGATAGTGGTCCGAAGCCTGTTCACACCTCTGAATCCATGATAACTATAGTCCCCCCGAACTGCGCACGGCCGATCTCCCGGAGAGGTGAGTGGGGCCCCATGAAACCTGCTGTCTTCGAGTACCTGTCCCCGGCATCGGTGGGTGAGGCCGTGCAGATGCTGGCCGCTCCCGACGACGGCGACACCAAGGTCATGGCAGGCGGGCAGAGTCTCGTGCCACTGCTCAGCCTGCGGCTCGCCCAGCCCAGCCGGATCGTCGACATCAACCGCATCGATACGCTCAGCGAGATCACCGAGAGCGCCGGCGTGCTCACCATCGGCGCGCTCGTGCGGCAGCGGACCGCCGAGCACTCGTCGGTGATCCGCGCCGCGTGCCCGCTGATGGCCGAGGCCATCCCGTACGTCGGCCACACCGCGATCCGCAACCGCGGCACGGTCGGCGGCAGCATCGCCCACGCTGACCCGGCGGCCGAGCTTCCCGCGGTGGCGCTGGCGCTCGACGCCCAGCTCGTGGCGCGCGGGCCGAGCGGCGAACGCGTGATCGCGGCCGAGGACTTCTTCGTCGGCT
>JBBQEF010000133.1:0-14478 GCA_038320445.1 Mycobacteriales bacterium | reverse complement strand
CGTCGCGGTGGCCGGCAGCATCGCCACCTCCGGCAGCGTCGCCGTCGCCGGCAGCGCGGCCACCGGCGGCAGCGTCGGTGTGATGGGCGCGCTCCTGACCCTCTTCGGCGTCGGGATCCGGATGTGCGTCGCCACGCTGGCCTGCGTCAACTGCACCCGCTGCGTGGGGTGCATCGCGTGCGTCGGCTGCGTGGACTGCGTCGGGTGCATCGGCTGTGTCGGGCTCCGCGGGGCGGTCGGGCAGCGGGGCGTGCGGGCCTGAACGCCGCCGGAGCAGAGGTTGTGCGTTCGTCACAGAGCATGCAGACCGTGCGAGGACGGCAGGCGGTCGAGGAACAGGCCCCGGATGCGGGTGGGGAGGTCGTCCTGGCGCACCAGCTCGGCCAGCTCGGCACGGACGGCGGGGGTGGCCCGGCGCGCAGCCCGGGCGGTCGGGTCGCCACGGTCATGCGTCACCATGGCCGCGTGGCCGAGACGGCGTGGTCCAGTCAGCAGTGTGCCGAGGCGTGGGGGGTCAAGGGCCCCACCTGGCTCGGGTACGTGTCGCGAGGCCAGGCGCCCGCACCGTTGCCGGGGGACGGCCCGAAGCGCTGGGACCCCGACGCGGTGCGCACGTTCCCGCGCCCCGGCGCCGGCCGTTCACGGGCCGCGGCGAGCCCCGAGGTCGTGTCGCTGCTGGAGGCGATGGCCGCGGTCACCACCCAGATCGACGACCTGCAGGCCCGCCAGCGCGAGCTGGCGCAGGCAGGCAGGACCGCGGGCGCGGAGGTGCGGGCCATGGCCCGCGCGCTGGGCGTGTCCCCCCAGACCGTCTACGGCTGGCTCGACCAGCCCCCGTCCGGTCGGTGACGATCCGCCGGAGGAGATCCCGGCGGCCACGGTGTCCCGGAGGCCACGAATCCGTAAGGACTCCGGAACGTCCCGGGCGGCGTCCGGGGAGAGACTGGGAGGGTGAGCACGACGTCCGCCCCGCCCGCCACCACCGCCCCGGCCCGACCCCGGATCGGCCGCCGCTACGCCGCGCTGCTCGGGCTGCTGGCCGTCGGGGCGTCGGTCGGGGTCGGGCACCTCGTGGCCGGGATCGTCTCGCCCGCGTCGTCGCCGTTCGTCGCCGTCGGGACCACGGTGGTGCGGCTGGCGCCGCCGTGGCTCGTCGAGTTCGCGAAAACCACGTTCGGCACGGCCGACAAGACGGTTCTGATCGCCGGGGTGGGAGTCGCGCTCGCGCTGGTGGCCGTCGCCGCCGGGCTCGCGGCGCGGCGCGGGCCCCGGCCGGGGGTCGCCGTCGTGACGGGGCTCGGACTGCTCGGCCTCGCCGCCGTCGTGGCCTCCCCCGCGTTCGCGCCACTGGACCTGCTCGCACCGGCCGCCGCGCTCGCCACCGGGGTCACGGTCCTGCGCCGGTTGCAACCGCTCGCGCTCCAGGTGGCGACGCCCCGGCGGCGGCCGGTGTTCTCCCGGCGCACCCTGCTGATCCGCTCCTCGGCCGCCGTCGGGCTGGGAGCGCTCGCCTCCGGCGGGATCGGGCAGCTGTTCGGAGGCGGCGGGAGCGGCTCCCGCGAAGCGGTCACCCAGACCCTGGCCGGGGCCACGATCACCGAGCGGGCGCCCGCGATCCCGGCCTCGGCGGCGTTCCCCGAGCTGGGCACACCTACGTTCATCACCTCCGCCGCCGACTTCTACCGCATCGACACGGCGCTGCGGATCCCGAACCTCACGACCGCTGGCTGGTCGCTGCGCGTCCACGGGATGGTCGACCGGGAGCTCACCCTGACCTTCGACGACCTGCTCGCCCGGCCCCTCGTCGAGCGCACGATCACGATGCTCTGTGTCTCCAACGAGGTCGGCGGCGACCTGATCTCCACGGCGACGTTCACCGGCGTCGACCTGCGGTCGGTCCTGCTGGACGCGGGCGTGCACCCCGACGCCGACCAGGTGCTCTCCACCAGCAGCGACTCCTGGACCGCGGGCACCCCCACCGACGTGCTGCTGGAACGCGACCGGGGCGCGATGCTGGCGTTCGGCATGAACGGCGAAGCGCTGCTGCCCGAGCACGGCTTCCCGGTGCGGATGGTCGTGCCGGGGCTCTACGGCTACGTCTCGGCCACGAAGTGGGTCACCGACCTGGAGGTCACCACGTTCGAGGCCCGCAGCGCCTACTGGATCGACCGTGGATGGTCGTCGGAGGCGCCGATCAAGACGGAGTGCCGCATCGACACACCCCGCGCCTTCGCGAGCCCGCGCGCCGGAACGGTGCCGGTAGCCGGCATCGCGTGGTCGCAGCCCGACGGCATCGCGAAGGTGGAGGTGCAGGTCGACGGCGGCGCGTGGCAGGTCGCCGAGCTGGCCTCCGAGGTCAGCGGCGACACCTGGCGGATGTGGCGCACCTCGGTCGACCTGCCGGCCGGGCGGCACTCGATCCGGGCCCGGGCCACCACCACCGGCGGCGTCACCCAGACCGAGGTCGCCGCCGACCCGGTGCCGAACGGCGCCACCGGCTACCCGGGCATCGTGGTCACGCCCACCTGACCACCCCCCGGTCGATCAGCACTGAGCTGCCACCGACACCGGCTGCCACGCGTTCCTGAGCTCCTCCACCAGCCCGAACTGGCCGTAGCCGGCGTTGGTGACGACAACGTCGATGCGGCCGAGGTGCGCGCGCCGCAGCGACGGCGGCGAAGTCGGCGTCCCGGTCGGTCACGTCCAGCCGGATCGGGAGGAGCGCGTCGCTGAAGCGCTCGGCCCGGTGCAGCGGTCGTCGGTGGCAGGCTGTTCCACCCCTGTCACGCTCCTCACTGCAGGCTGCGAACGCGGGCGGCGAGGTCGACCATGGCAGCAGTGACGTTCGCCCCCGCCCCACCCAGGACCGCGACCTCGGCCCTGCTCCTGCTCGCCGTGCTGGCCGTGGCGCTCAACCTGCGGGCCCCGATCGTCGCCGTCTCCCCCGTGCTGGACACGATCAGCGCCGACCTCGGCGTCAGCGCCGGCACCGCGGGCCTGCTCACCAGCCTGCCGGTGCTCTGCTTCAGCCTCGCCACCCCGCTCGCGTCGTGGTTGCTGGCCCGGGCCGGCATGGAACGCGGTGTGCTGGTGGCGCTCGGCGTGCTGCTGGTGGGCACGGCGCTCCGCTCGGTCGACGGCCTCGCCTGGGCGATCGTGGGCACGATCGTCATCGGCGTCGCGATCACCGTCGGGAACGTCGCCGTGCCGGTGGTGATCGGCCGCGACGTCCCGCCGGCGCGGGCCGGGCTGGTCCTCGGTGCGTACACGGCGGTGCTCAACGTCGGCTCGATGATCACCCTCTCGTTGACGGTCCCGCTGGCCGCCGCCGTGGGCGGCTGGCGCGCGGCGCTGCTGCTCTGGGGCGTGCTGGCGGTGGTGGCCGCCGGGATCTGGTGGGCCGGCACCCGGGGCCGCGGCGGCCGGCCCGCGGGTCGCGCCGGCGAGCCCACCGCGTCGGACTGGTGGCGCCGGCCCGCCGTCTGGGGCCTCACCCTGGCCTTCGCCGGGCAGGCGTTCTCCTACTACGGCATGACGGCCTGGCTGCCGCTGCTGCTGCGCGACGAGCTGGGCATGGACGCGGGCGCCGCCGGGCTCAGCTCGTCGGTGTTCCAGGTCTTCGCGATCATCGGCGCGTTCGGGGTGCCGGCTCTGCTGAGGTGGTTCGCCGGCCCCCGGCCCGCGCTGCTGGCGGTCTGCGCGGCGTGGGCGGCGCTCCCGCTCGGGCTGCTGCTGGCACCGCAGTACTGGGCCGTGTGGTGCGCGCTCGGCGGAGTCGCGCAGGGCGGTGGTTTCACGGTGATCTTCTCGATCGTCGCCCGGCTGGCCCGTGACCTCACCGAGAGCAGGCGGATCTCCGCGGTCGTGCAGGGCGGCGGCTACCTGGTGGCCGCGACGGGCCCGACGGTCGTCGGCGCCGTGCACGACGCCACGGGCACCTGGACCGCCCCCCTGCTCATCGTGGTCGCGGCCGTCGGCGTGCTCACCGCGGCCGGCACAGCGGCCGCAGGCAGTGCCCCAACCCGGTGACGACAAGACCGCATCGCGCGGGCTCGATGTCTTCTCGGGACGACCCGGGAGCGCATCGCGCGGGCTCGTTGCGGTTCTGGGCGGTTGATCGGCCAGTATGACCGCGTGCCGTCCGCTCTGGTCCTCGTTCACGACGCCGTCCCCGGGCGCGGGGAGCGGGAGGTCGGCACCGTCGGCCCCGCGCTCGCCGAGCTGGGTTTCGACGTGCTGGTCACCGCGTTCCAGCCTGGTGCGCCCCCGGTGCCCGATCCGGCCGACGTCGACGTGATCGTGGTGATGGGCTCGGACGCGGCCGCCGACGACGACACCGTCGCTTGGCTGGAGGCCGAGCTGGACCTCATCGCCCGCGCCGTCGGGCACGGCACGCCGGTGCTCGGCATCTGCTTCGGCGCGCAGGCGCTGGCCAGGGTGCTGGGCGGGAAGGTGGGGCGGGCGACGCGGCCGGAGCGCGGGTTCGTCACGCTCGGGTCGTCGGAACCGGACCTGATCCCACGCGGGGACTGGATGCAGTTCCACGACGACACGTTCACCCTCCCCACGGCCGCGGCCCAGGTGGCGCGCAACGAGGTCGGGTTGCAGGCGTTCACGTGCGGTCCGCACCTGGCCGTGCAGTTCCACCCCGAGATCACACCCGACGCGTTCGCAGCCTGGATCGACGCGTGGGAGGACGCCGGCGTCCTCGGCCGGATCGGCTCGGAGATCGACCTGCCGGCGATGGTCGCCGAGGTGGCAGCTCGCGCCGAGGCCACGGCGGAGGCCTGCCGTGGGCTGGTGACGCGCTTCTGTGCCCGCGCGGGCGTTGCGGCATCCTGAGCACCCACTCGACCTCCCGATCGTTCCCTGGGTAAGGCCCCGGTCGGGCGAGGCCCCACCTGGCTCCCCTTCCATGCGCACGGAGAAGCACTTGTCCGAGTCATCCGCCACCGCCGCGGGAGAGCCCACGCCGGTGGGCGAGCAGCACGAGCCCAGCGAGATCACCTACGTGGAGCACTTCCACCCGGCCCGACCGCGGAGCCTGCGCCACCGCGCCCGCGTCAAGCTGCCGGTGGCGCGGCGTTCGGTCGCGAAGGACGGCAAGCCCGTCGGCACCAACCCTGCCTACGTCTCCTGGCTGCTGTCGCAGTCGATGCTGAACGACGCCAACGAGATCAGCCGCCAGTTCTCCGGCCAGGGCACGATGTGGCAGAACCCGTTCGCCAACCCCGGCCCGCGGCAGGCCGTGGAGACCGCATCGGTGTGGTTCACCGCCTACCCGATCTCGTTCATCACCCGGCCCGGTGAGTCGTTCCTGGGCGCGCTCGCCGACGAGGCGTTGTGGGAGGCCTTCGCGCGCATCGGGATCGAGGCCCTCCACACCGGGCCGGTCAAGCGCGCGGGCGGGCTCTCGGGCTGGCAGACCACCCCCAGCGTCGACGGCCACTTCGACCGGATGAGCACCGAGATCGACCCCGCGTTCGGCACCGAGACCGAGTTCCGCGCGATGTGCGGCATGGCCACCTGGTCGGGCGGCACGATCATCGACGACATCGTGCCCGGCCACACCGGCAAGGGCGCGGACTTCCGGCTCGCCGAGATGAAGCACGGCGACTACCCCGGCATCTACCACATGGTGGAGATCGAGCCCGAGGACTGGAACGTCCTGCCCGAGGTCGCGCCGGGCAAGGACTCCGCCAACATCGACGCGGCCGCCGAGGAACAGCTGGCCAAGGCCGGCTACATCATCGGCAGGCTGCAGCGGGTGATCTTCTACGCCGAGGGCGTCAAGGAGACGAACTGGAGCGCCACGCGCGCCGTGGTCGGCACCGACGGCGTCGAGCGCCGCTGGGTGTACCTGCACTACTTCAAGGACGGTCAGCCCTCGATCAACTGGCTCGACCCCTCGTTCGCGGGCATGCGCCTGGTGATCGGCGACGCCCTGCACTCGCTCACCGACCTCGGGTCCGGGGCGCTGCGCCTGGACGCCAACGGGTTCCTCGGCGTCGAGAAGAGCACCGAGGGGATGCCGGGCTGGTCCGAGGGCCACCCGCTGTCCGCCGCGGCCAACCACCTGATCGGCTCGATGGTGCGCAAGCTCGGCGGGTTCACCTTCCAGGAGCTCAACCTCACCATCGACGACATCCGCACCACCGCCGCGGCGGGCGCCGACCTGTCCTACGACTTCGTCAACCGGCCCGCCTACCACCACGCACTGGCGATCGCCGACACCGAGTTCCTCCGCTTGACCCTGCGCACGTCGCTCGAACTGGGCGTCGACCCGGCGTCGCTGGTGCATGCGCTGCAGAACCACGACGAGCTGACCTACGAGCTCGTGCACTGGGCCACCGGGCACCGCGACGACGTCTACACCTACCGGGGCGCGGAGATCACCGGCGGGGAGCTGGCCGAGAGCGTGCGACGCGACCTGTGCGAGCACCTGACCGGACCGGACGCCTCCTACAACCTGGTGTTCACCACGAACGGCATCGCCTGCACCACCGCCACCGTGATCGCCGCGGCACTCTGCATCACCGACCTGTCCACCATCGACGAGGCCGACACCGCCCGGATCATGCGCGTGCACCTGCTGCTGGCGATGTTCAACGCGCTGCAGCCCGGGGTCTTCGCACTGTCGGGCTGGGACCTGTGCGGCATGCTCACCCTGGCCCCGGGCGAGGTGGCCGAGCTGCTCGAGCAGGGCGACACGCGGTGGATCCACCGTGCGGGTCACGACCTGATGGGTGTCAACCCCGCCGCCACCCGGTCGGCGGCCGGTATCCCGCGCGGGAGGAGCCTCTACGGCCCGATCCCGGCGCAGCTCGAGGACGAGACGAGCTTCCTGCGCCAGCTGCAGGCGATCCTGGCGGTGCGCAAGCGCTACGGGATCGCGGTGTCCAGGCAGGTGGACGTCCCCGCCGTCTCGCACCGCGGGATGCTGGTGCTGGTCCACGAGCTCGACGACGACCACGCCGGCCGGCTGCACCTGACCGTGCTCAACTTCGGCGACGAGCACGTGACGGGCACCGTGCGCTCCGAGCACCTCGCGCCGGGCAGCGAGGTGTCCGACATGTTCACCAGCAGGGCGGTGGCGTCGGTCGACGACCTGCAGAGCTTCGTCGTGGAGCTCGAGCCGCACCAGGGACACTCCCTCCTGGTCCGGTCCGTGTTCTGACCGCTGGTGGCGTCCCCCTACCCGACGGGACACCGCGCCGACGACGCGGCGCGTGCATCCGGCCGCCGGGTGGGCCAAGCTGGGCGCACTGGTCGAGGGAGCCCCGGCTCACCTCGACACGGGTCGAGGAGGACCGGTGGAGCTCGAGAAGTTCAGCATGCTGATCGGCGGCAAGCCCGTCGACGCCCTGTCGGGCACGACGTTCGAGTCGCAGAACCCCTACACCGGGCAACCGTGGGCGATCGTGCCCGACGGCGGCCCCGAGGACGTCGACGCCGCCGTGTCCGCCGCCCGTTCCGCCCTCGACGGCGAGTGGGGCGCGCTCACCGGCTTCGCCCGCGCCGCGCTGCTGCGCCGCCTGGGCGACCTCATCGGGCAGCACGCCGAACGCCTGGCGCGCCTGGAGGTCAACGACTCCGGCAAGCTCTACCGGGAGATGATCGGACAGCTCAACGGCCTGGGCGGCTGGTACCACTACTACGCCGGGCTCGCCGCCACGCTGGAGGGCCGGCAGATCCCGACGCCCAACCCGAACTACCTCGTCTACACCCGCCGCGAGCCGGTCGGCGTCGTCGCGGCGATCACCCCGTGGAACTCCCCGTTGCTGCTGATGACCTGGAAGCTCGCCCCGGCGCTGGCCGCGGGCTGCACCGTCGTGATCAAGCCGTCGGAGCACGCCCCCGCGTCGACGCTCGGGTTCGCCGAGCTGATCGACCGGGCCGGTTTCCCGCCGGGCGTCGTGAACGTGGTGACCGGGCTGTCGCGCGAGACCGGGGCCGCGCTCGCGTCGCACCCGGGCGTCGACAAGGTCGCGTTCACCGGTTCCACCGCCACCGGCCGCGCCGTCGCGCACGCCGCGGCGGAGAACCTCAACACGGTCACGCTGGAGCTGGGCGGGAAGTCGCCGCAGATCGTCTTCCCCGACGCCGACCTGCAGGCCGCCGCGAACGGCCTGGTCGCCGGCGTGTTCGCCGCCACCGGCCAGACCTGCATGGCCGGGTCGCGGCTGATCGTCCACGAGTCGGTGCACGACGAGCTGGTGCGGCTGGTGGCCGAGCGGGCGTCGACGATCGTGCTGGGCGACCCGAACGACCCGGCCACCGAGATGGGCCCGGTCGCGAACGGGCCGCAGTACGAGAAGGTGCTCGGCTACCTGCGGACCGCACAGGACGAGGGCGCCACCGTCGCCTACGGCGGGGCCGCCGACACCGGGCTGGGCGGCTACTTCGTGAAGCCCACGGTGCTCACCGGCGTCGGGCCGGACTCGACCGTCGTCCGGGAGGAGGTGTTCGGGCCGGTACTCGCGGCGTACCCGTTCACCGACGAGGACGAGGCGCTGAAACTCGCCAACGACACCCCCTACGGCCTGGCGGGGGCGGTCTGGACCAAGGACGTGCACCGCGCCCACCGCGTGGCCGCCAAGCTCCGGGCCGGCACGGTGTGGATCAACGCCTACCGGGTCGTGAGCCCGAGCGTGCCGTTCGGCGGGTTCGGTGCGAGCGGGATCGGCCGGGAGAACGGCATCGAGTCGGTGCACGCGTACACCGAGAACAAGTCGGTGTGGGTGGAGCTCACCGGCGGCACCCGCGACCCCTTCACCCTCGGCTGAGGCGGCGCGGCTCAGCGCGGACGGCCGGGATCACCGGAAACCGGGACGACCGGTCGACGGCCGCCTGCTGCTCGCACCAGCGGCCTGACCAGGACGCGCGGCGCGCTCGGTGGCCCCTGCGCGGCGCCCGCAACCGGCTGCCGGTCGACTCGCCGCGGTCGGCCACCCCGGCTAGTGTGGACGACGGTTGAACCCGCAGCCGCACATCCCTCACCGGACGCGGCGTGCCCGCGTCCGGTCATCGATCGGCGGACGGGTGAACTCGTGAGCATCGCTACGGTTGAGAACCACGCTCTCCGGAGCAGGCACGACGGCTACGAGCACCTCCGGCCCGTGCTGCACGAGTTCGCAGCCCTCGATCCGGCCGACCGGCGACGCCGCGCGCTCCGCGACGAGCTGGCCACGGGCTACCTCCCCGTCGTGCAGCACATCGCCCGCCGCTACCGCAACCGCGGCGAGCCGATCGAGGACCTGGAGCAGGTCGGCGCACTCGGGCTGCTCGGCGCGCTCGAGCGGTTCGACCCGTCGCACGGCGCCGACTTCCTGACCTTCGCCGTGCCCACGATCACCGGCGAGATCCGCCGGCACTTCCGGGACCGGACCTGGGCGATGCGGGTACCCCGGCGGCTCAAGGACCTGCAGGGCCCGATGGCGGAAGCGGTGGCGGTCCTGTCGGCCGTACTCAAGCGCGCCCCGCGTCCCAGCGAGATCGCCGCGCACCTCGACGTCGGTGTCGACGAGATCGTCGACGCGCTGGGCGCCCAGCAGGCCTACGCGGCGGACTCCCTGGACGCACTCGTCCACTCCGGCAACACCGCGCTGGTCGACCTGCTGGGCCTGGCGGACGCCGCGCTGGCGACGGCGGAGTACCGCGACGAGCTCCGCCAGGCCCTCGCCGAGCTTCCCGACCGGGAACGGTCGATCGTCGTCCTGCGCTTCTTCGGCGACCTCAGCCAGAGCCAGATCGCCGAGCAGGTCGGGTTGTCCCAGATGCACGTCTCACGGCTGCTGGGCCAGACCCTCGCCCGGCTGCGCGCGCGCATCGACGTGGTATGACCGATACCGTGACGGTCGATCGTCGAGCGGGGGAGGAACCGGTGTCGGTCCAGGACGAGCGGGGATCCGGGGGAATGGGGCCGGTGGCCGCCGAGTTCGTCACGCTCGCGCGTCGGCTGCTTGCCGCAGGGACCGTGTACGAGGTCCTGGAACACGTCGTCTCCGCGGGCCTCGCCGTGGTCGAGGGCGCGGACATGGTCAGCGTCACCGTCCGTGGCCCGGAGGGCCGTTTCCACACCCCCGTCGACAGCGCGCCGCTGGCGCTCACCCTCGACGAGCTGCAGTACCGGTTCGGCGAGGGGCCCTGCATCGAGGCCGCCCGCACCCCCGGCCCGGACGTGATCGCCTCGGCCGATCTCCGGTCCGGCTCCGAGTTCCCCCGCTGGGGGCCGGCCGCCGCCGAGGCCGGGGTGCGCAGCGTGCTCGCCCTGGGGTTGATCCCGGCGGGCGACGAGCCGCGCGCGGCCGCGTTGAACTTCTACTCCTTCGACGTGGGCGGGCTCGACAAGAGCGACCGTGACGTCGCGATCGTGCTGGCGGCCCACGCGTCGACGGCGCTGGCCACCACCCGCGCGAGCACGGCGAAGGACATCAAGCTGGCCCACCTGGAGGAGGCGCTGCGCAGCCGCGACGTCATCGGCCAGGCCAAGGGCATCCTCATGGAGCGCCGCGGGATCGCCGAGGACGAGGCGTTCGACGTGCTGCGGACGGCCTCCCAGTCGCTGAACGTCAAGCTGGCCAGGGTGGCCGAGACCCTCGCGACCCGGCGGGCCGAGATCTAGCCCGCCGCGCGCGCCCAGACTGCGACAATCCGGCCCGGACGGCGCATCCTGGACCGATGACGGAGCACGGCGGCCGCCCCGCGCGGCGCCTCCTGGGCCGCACGCTCGCGGGCGCCTGGGACGACGACATCTTCAGCGAGTCGGCGTCGTCGGCGTTCTGGCAGACGCTGTCGCTGCCGCCGCTGCTGCTGGGCCTGTTCGGCATCCTCGGCTACGTCGGGGACTGGTTCGGGCCCGGAACCGTCGACGCCGTCCAGACGTGGATCATCGACGCCACCAGCGGGGTGTTCAGCCGCAACGCCGTCGAGGAGATCATCGCGCCGACCGTCACCCAGATACTGACGACCGCCCGCGGCGAGGTGGCGTCGGTGGGGTTCGTCCTGAGCATCTGGTCGGGCTCGTCGGCGATGGCCTCGTTCGTCGACGCCATCACCCGCGCCCACGGCCAGTACCAGAAGCGGAACCTGGTCTGGCAGCGCGTGCTGGCCGTGCTGCTCTACCTCGTCGCGCTCGCGGGCGGGATCGTGATCCTGCCGATCGCGGCGCTCGGAGGACGCCTCATCCCGCTGCTGCCCGACACGGTGGCACCGACCGCGACCCTGCTGTACGACTACCTCTACTACCCCGTCGTCGGGATCGTGCTGCTCCTGGCGCTGACGACGCTGTACAAGATCGCACTGCCGTTCAAGCCTCCGTGGTACCGGGGCCTTCCCGGCGCGTTGCTCGCCGCGGTCGTGTTCCTGCTCGGCGCGGGTGGGCTGCGCATCTACCTCGACTGGCTGACCGGCACCGGCTACACCTACGGCGCTCTCGCCGCGCCGATCGCGTTCCTGCTCGCGACGTTCTTCATCGCGTTCGCGATCGTTCTCGGCGCGCACCTGAACGCCGCGGTGCAGACCATGTGGCCGGCGCCGCTGTACCGGCGGGGCCGGCCGATCGCCGATCAGGCGGACGAGACGTCCGACGACGCCCCGGTCGGCCAGGCCCTCGCCCCCCGGTAGCTCAGCCGCCGACGGCCCGGCCCGCTCTGGAGAACTCCTCGACGACCGCCGCGCAGAAGGCCGGCAGGTCGCCCGGATCCCGGCTGGAGATCAGTCCCCGGTCGTTGACGACCTCCTCGTCCACGACGGTGGCGCCGGCGTTGCGGAGGTCGGTGCGGATGCTCACGAACGAGGTGAGCGTCCGGCCCTCGGCCACGCCGGCGTCGATCAGCGTCCACGGGGCGTGGCAGATGACGCCGACCGGCTTGCCGGCGTCGACCACGTCGCGCACGAAGCGCCGGACGTCGACGTCGACGGCGCCACGAGGCTGGTGCGGCCCGCACCGTGCACGTGCGGTGACCCGGGCGCACCGCGTGGTTCCGAAACTTCCCGGCGGCGCGATTGACCGGCGTGACACCGGGTACCACGGCCTCCGCGGGGTGCCCGACGACGGCGTCGGGCGCGGAAGGGGCCGGTCATGGGACGGACTACCGAGGCACTGGTGCTCGCCGTGGAGGACCCGGCGGCGGGCGTCACCGTGGTACGCGTCGCGGGCGACCTCGACCGGCTCACGGCGCCGCGGCTGGCGCGACTCCTCGACGTCCAGCTCGACCGGTGCCTCGGCGTGGCGCGGCGGGGTACCGCCGCGACACCGGACGGGCGCGCCCACCTGATCGTCGACCTCGGTGCCGTCCGGCACTTCGGCGCCGGCGGCCTGCCGGTCCTCCGGCACGCCCAGTACACCGCGGACGAGGCCGACATCGGCCTGTACCTCACGGGCCTCACCGCACGGGCCGGGCTGCTCCCGGGTTGGGCGGCCGAGCTCGTCGCCGGGTTCCCCAGCCTCCCCACGTTGGAGGACGCGCTCATCCGCCTGCGGCCGCCGACCACGGCCGGCACCGATTTATTCATCGACTGTTGAACTCCGGACCCCCTTGGCGTTACCGTGTCCCATGACCACGACGCAGACGTCCGTGATCGGCCTCGACCACCCCGACGCCGGTGACCTCGCGCTCGTCGGGGGCAAGGCCGCCAACCTGTCCGCGCTGATCGGCGCCGGGTTCGCGGTGCCGGGGGGTTTCTGTGTCGCCACCCCGGCCTACGCGGCGGTGGCGGCGACCGCCGGGCTGTCGGTGTCGGCCGCCGACAACCGGGCTGCGCTCCTGAGCGCCGCGGTGCCTCGCGCCATCGCCGATGCCATCACGACCGCCTACGCCGCGCTCGGCGCCGACGTGCCGGTGGCCGTCCGCTCGTCGGCCACCGCCGAGGACCTGCCCGGGGCCAGCTTCGCGGGGCAGCAGGACACGTTCCTCAACGTGGTCGGACCCGAGGCGGTGGTCGACGCGGTGAGGCGGTGTTGGGCCTCGCTCTGGACGGACCGCGCGGTCAGCTACCGCGCCGAGGCCGGGATCGCCCACGCCGAGCTGGCCGTGGTCGTGCAGCGGATGGTCGACTCCGCGGTGGCCGGCGTCCTGTTCACCGCCGATCCGGTCAGCGGCCGCCGGACCCGCACCGTCATCGACGCGGCCCCCGGGCTCGGCGAGGCCGTCGTGTCGGGCGCGGTGAACCCGGATCACATCGTCGTCGACGGCACGGCGACCATCACCGAGCACCGCGTCGGCGACAAGGCCGTCGCGATCGTGTCGCGTCCCGGCGGTGGCACCGACCGCGTCGAGCGCGCCGCGGCGGGCCCGTGCCTGACCGATACGCAGATCCGCGACCTGGTCGCCCTCGGCCGCCGGGTCGAGTGCTGCTTCGGGGCCCCGCAGGACATCGAGTGGGCCGTCGACGGCGACGGCGCGCTCTGGCTCACCCAGTCCCGCCCGATCACCACGCTGTACCCGGTGCCCGCGGCCCACCGGCCCGGGCTGCGGGTGTTCGTCAACGTCAGCCTGGCCCAGGGGCTCACCCGGCCGATCACGCCGATGGGGCTCGCCGCGTTCCGCGTGATCGGGTCGACGGCCGCGACACGGGCGTTCGGGATCCCGGTGCCCGACCCGCTCGCCGGGCCCCCCGCGTTCACCGTCGCGGGCGGGCGGGCGTTCCTCGACACCACGGCGGCGCTGCGCACCACCGTCGGCCGGGCCGTCGTGCCGCGGGCGCTGGACGTGATGGAGACCCGGTCGGCCGTGGTGCTGCGCGGGCTGCTCGACCGGCCGGAGCTCGCGGTGCTCACGCGGTCGCCGCTGCCGTTCGCGCGCAGGCTGGCCCGCACGCTCGTGCGGTTCCGGATCCCGCCCCTGCTCGTGCTCGCCCTCGTCCGGCCCGCAGCCGCACGCCGCCACGTCGACCGGATCGGTGAGCGGCTCCGCTCCACCACCGCCCCGGCGGGAGCATCGGGTGGGCAACTGCTCGATCACGTCGGCGCCGTGTTGCAGGGGGCCTTCCCGGTCCTGCCGCGCACCGTGCCCGTGGCCGTGGCGGGATTGCTCATGCTCGGGCTGGCGCGGAAGGTCGCCGGACCCGATCTCGACGCCGACACCACCCACGAGGTGATGCGCTCCCTGCCGTACAACTCGACCACCGAGATGGACCTGGAACTGTGGGCGGCGGCCACCCGGGTGCGGGCCGACGCGGACTCGGCCGCGGCACTGCTGGATGGTCCGGCGTGCGGCGCGCTCCCGCCCGTGCTGCGCGCCGAGCTCGACGCCTTCCTCCGCCGGCACGGCCACCGCGCGGTCGCGGAGATCGACGTCGGCATGCCGCGCTGGTCGGACGATCCGACGCACATCCTCGGCTCGCTGGCCAACTACCTGCGCCAGGACGATCCCACACGCGCCCCGGATACGGTGTTCCGGCGCGGGGCCGCCGCCGCCGAGACGGCGGTCGACGCGGTGGTGGCACGGGTGCGGCAGCGGTCCCGGGTGCGGGCCG